>CAMNSU010000023.1 GCA_946555455.1 uncultured Clostridia bacterium
AACTATTATATAGGAAATTTTTAAAAATGTCAATAATTATTATAAGTATACTTATAATAATATATACAGATTATTTAAAGTATATGAAAAGATTCGGGAATATTTTAAGCGTTTTTTACGATAAATTTTTAGAAGAAAACAGCTTACCGAAAAAACAACCCCCATCTGTCGTTCAGATGGGGGATTGTTTCTATATACATAAATACGTTTCCGTAAACGAGGACGGTTTATCTGTTTGCAAACCGGTCGTAAGCTGCTTGCTGGATTTCAATGGCACGTTCAATGTTCATTGCTTTGAGCTGTGCGAAATATTGTTCCAGATTCGTCAGCGGTTCGTCGCCGGAGATGAATTTGAACAGCTTTTCTTCACGATATACGTTGATATCCTGCATGATGTTGTTCAGTTCTGTGTTTTCTTCGGCGGTCAGGGACAACAGCGGCAGATTGTGTTTATCTGCGTCTGTCTGCGACCAAACTGCATTAGCATCTCTCACGCAAGCCGGATTCTTTTCTTCCAGAGACAAATCGTTTTCGTCACGAATGATATAGTATGGTCCGTTATACGCGGTACGCGTAAATTTTGCCAGTGCCTGCATCTGGGACAGTCCGCCGTTTTCCGCGGTATCTGTCACTTTGTCTAAGAACTGCGGTACGCCGTTAACCATTTCATAGGAAACGCCTTCACGTCCGTAGGTATAGAGCATACGACCTTTTTCGCTGTAGCCATAGTCCAAAAGACGTGCTGCAATTTCTTTATCTTTACAGGTGGTGCTGATAGCGGCGCCCAGACCTGTGATGATGTTTTCTTTCTGTCCGTAGAACGGTGTTTCGCCTTTGTTCTTCGCCGGATATTTTACCGGAATGAAGTCCGCGTTCGGGTCATTTGCTGTGATACCGGTATACCATTTTCCAAAGTCGGAACTACCGTATCCATAGGTTGCGCCGACTTTTCCGCCGATTACGTTTGCGTTGAGCAGTTTGCTGTCTTTATATTCGGTGAAGTTTTTGTCCAGCAATCCGTCTTTATACCAAGTGTTGAGCTGGGTCACATAGTCGCCGAACGCTTTTTCATAAGGACCGAATTTCACTTTTCCGTCATCAATATAGAAATTCAGCACAATGTCATACGCGCTGGCAAACGGAGAAACCAGTTTCGCATTATCGTTATCCACGCGGATATTCAGCGGGATTTCGATACCCATTTCTTTGAATTTACGCAGCATCGTATCCCATTCTGCAATGGTTTCCGGCGCTTCCAGACCAGCTTGTTGCAGATAGTCTTTGCGCACCTGGAAGCCCATGAAGGTTCTGGCTTTTTCCAGATTCCGTACAAACGCATATTCATAGATGTCGCCATCGTCTGTTTTTAAGTATTTTGCGTGATCCGGATGTTCTTCCAAGAATTTTTTGTAGTTGGGAGACGCTTTGTCCACTGCTTCGTTCAGCGGAATAATGATTTTATCCGCAATTGCTTTGGACGGTCCGCCTTGATAGTTCGACCAGTTGGTTTCAATAATGTCCGTTAGGTCGCGTCCGGCAATCATCAGGTTAAATTTTTCGGTTTCCTGACCTGTCGGCGGATGCTGGAAATTGATTTTCACACCGGTTTCCTCTTTGATGTATTCCGTCAACGGGAGGTCGTTCATGCTTTGGGAATGAGCCGCAACGTTTCCGTTCAGCGCAATCCACCAGGTGAGTTCCACGTCTGTTTGCATGGGATATTCGCCTGTTGTTTTGAGATTGTCAAAATCGTTTCCGGTAGAGGCGTTGTTGTTTGTCTTCCCGCCGCAGCCGGTCAGTGAA
Source organism: uncultured Clostridia bacterium (assembly GCA_946555455.1). GTDB lineage: Bacteria > Bacillota > Clostridia > RUG12999 > RUG12999 > JAAWTG01. The sequence continues at coordinate 1,804 of CAMNSU010000023.1, forward strand.
GCAGCCAGCATGGTAGCCGCTACGCCTGCACAGAGAATTTGTTTCAAATTCATGGTAATCCTTCCTTTCTTTTCATATGTCGCCGCACACAAGCGGTACGGCAAAATATTTTGATAGCCGGACATAAAAAAGCCGAACTTTTCGCATTGTCCGTCTCTCTTATGCCTATTAGTATATCATAAACTGGATTTATTTGTAAATAGGCAAAAACAGAACAACTGTAACAATTTACAAAATTCTAGCGATATTGTATCCAAATTTGCGAAACAATATCCACAAAACAAAAAGAATCTTTGTCTAAAATGAACGTTTCGGCGCGGCGGGTGGACGGTATTTCGGAATATGGAACATTTTTTTAGCATTCCACGGCGGCGGAAAGAAAAAAAGGATTGCAAGCGGGAACGATTTGGTATATACTATAGATATTAAGAAATAACGATAAAATCAATAGGCAAAATGCGAAGTGGTTTTGGTGAAACGATTTTTTGCAGATTGATTCATTTTTGAAAAACAGCCGCCGGAGTTGTTTTCAGTCGGGAAACAAAGGAGCGAATGGGACATGCAAACCGGAATCAAAGGAGAAAAAGAAGTCCTCGTCACGCCGCAGATGTGTGCGGACGCGGTAGGCAGCGGCGACATGCCTGTGTTTGCCACGCCGCAGATGGTGGCATTGATGGAGGGTGCGGCGGCGCAGAGCGTGCAAGCCGCGCTGCCGGAAGGGTCTACCACGGTGGGAACTGCGCTGGATATCCGCCATATTGCGGCAACCAAGCCGGGCGCACGGGTGCGGGCGGAAAGCGAACTTTTGCAGGCAGACGGACGAAAACTGTCGTTTCATGTGCAGGCGTGGGAAGGGGAAAAACTGATTGGCGAAGGCACGCATATGCGGGTGATTGTGGACAGACAGCGGTTTTTGGCAAAATAGTGGTAGATAGACAGTCAGGAGGAAAAATCATGAAAACAGATATTGAAATTGCACAGGAATGTAAATTGCACCCCATCACTGAAATTGCGCGGCAGGCGGGCATTTTGGAAGAAGAACTGGAATGCTATGGAAACAGCAAAGCAAAGATTTCAGATAGCTGCATGGAACGTCTGGCAAACGAGACGGACGGTAAATTGGTGCTGGTGACGGCAATCAACCCCACGCCGGCAGGCGAAGGCAAAACGACGGTGACGGTCGGGCTGGGACAAGCATTGCATCGCATTGGCAAACGCGCAATGATTGCGCTGCGGGAACCGTCGCTCGGACCGGTATTCGGGCTCAAAGGCGGCGCGGCAGGCGGCGGATATGCGCAGGTGGTACCCATGGAGGACATCAATTTGCATTTCACCGGCGACATTCATGCTATCACCACGGCAAACAATTTGCTTGCAGCGCTGCTGGACAATCATTTGCAGCAGGGGAATGTGCTGGACATCGACCCGCGCAGCGTGGTGTGGAAACGCGCGCTGGACATGAACGACCGCGCGTTGCGTCACATTGTCATTGGCATGGGCGGCAAAGTGAACGGCGTGGTGCGGGAGGACAGTTTCCAGATTACCGTTGCGTCGGAAATTATGGCGGTGCTGTGTCTGGCGGCAGATTTAGCAGATTTGAAAAAACGGCTGGGACGCATTATTGTGGCATATAACCACAGCGGCGCGCCCGTTACGGCGGCGGATTTGCACGCGGTGGGCGCTATGGCGGCGGTATTGAAAGATGCGCTGAAACCGAATTTGGTGCAGACGCTGGAACATACCCCTTGTCTCATGCACGGCGGGCCGTTTGCCAATATTGCGCACGGCTGCAACAGTGTGCGCGCTACGCGGCTGGGACTGAAATTGGCGGATTATCTGGTGACGGAAGCGGGCTTTGGCGCAGACCTCGGCGGCGAAAAATTCATTGATATCAAATGCCGCATGGCGGGACTGAATCCCTCGGCAGTGGTGATTGTGGCAACAGTGCAGGCGCTGCGGTATAACGGCGGACAAACGAAAAAAGGCGCGTGGAAAGAAGCCGCGCCGCAGGCGCTGAAAAGCGGACTGCCCAATCTCGGTAAACATGTGGAAAATATGAAAAAAACCGGCGTGCCGGTCGTGGTGGCGCTCAACCGTTTCGCGACCGATACGGCGGAGGAAATACAAATGATTCAGGACTACTGCGCCGGACTTGGCGTGGACTGCGTGGAAACGGAAGTGTTTGCAAAAGGCGGCGCGGGCGGCGAAGCGCTGGCGAAAAAAGTGGTGGAACTCACGCAGGCAGACGCGCCGGAGCTGCACTATTTCTATCCGCTGGACTTGCCGGTGGAAGAAAAAATCCGGCGTATTGTGCAGGAGGTATATGGCGGCGCGGACGTGGAATTTTCCGCGGCGGCAAAACGCAATTTGCAGCAGGTACAGGACTTGGGACTGGACGGTCTGCCGGTCTGCATGGCAAAAACGCAGTATTCGCTGACAGACAATCCGGCGCTGTTGGCGCGGCCCGAAGGGTTCACGGTGCATGTATCGGAAGTCCGTATCAGTGCGGGCGCAGGATTTTTGGTGGTGATTACCGGCAGCATTATGACCATGCCGGGACTGCCCAAAGTACCGGCGGCGGACGGCATTGACGTGACGGACGACGGCAAAATCACAGGGCTGTTTTAAGGAGGAAAACCATGATTATCAGCACATCAGCGGAGCATACAGAGAAAATTGCGGGCGCATTGGCGCAGCGATTGGAGACAGGGGACGTGGTGCGGCTGCACGGCGACCTTGGCGTGGGTAAAACTGTGTTTGCGCGCGGACTGGTGCGCGGACTGGAAAGCGAAGATTTGGTGTCCAGCCCCACCTATTCCATCATGAACGTCTATCATGGGCGGGTGGATATCTATCATTTTGATTTGTACCGTCTGGAGGACGAAAACGAAGTCTACGAGGCGGGTCTATATGAAAACATCGGCAAAAACGGCGTCAGCATTATCGAATGGCCGGATTTGGTCAGCACCTATCCGGAAGGGCGCGTGATTGACGTTTATTTGAGCAAAAACCTGGGCGTCAGCGCGGACTGCCGCGAAATCGTGGTGAAAGGGGCAGACGGGTTTGAAGATACTTGCGATTGATACCTCCGGCGGCGCGCTCAGCGCGGCGTTGCTGGACGGCGAGCAGCTAAAGGCGGAATATCTGGTGAACCATGGTTTGACGCATTCCCAGCGGCTTATGCCGCTGCTGGACACCATGCTGAAGGACTGCGGCGTAGGGCTTGCGGATATTGACGCGTTTGCGGCGGCAAAAGGCCCGGGCTCGTTCACAGGACTGCGCATTGGCGTGGCAAGTGTGAAAGCGCTGGGATTCGCGGAGAACAAACCGGTGGTGGGCGTGAATACGCTGGAGGCATTGTGCTGTAATTTGCCCGGTGCGGACGTGATTTGCCCGCTGCTGGACGCGCGCAACCATCAGGCGTTTGCGGCAATATACCACCGAACAGACGGCGCGCCGGAAGAACTGCTTCCGCCGCAGGCAGTCACCGTGGACGCGCTGTGCGACAGGCTACAGGAACTGGAACGTCCGATTTGGCTGTTGGGCGACGGCGCAGCGGTCTATCAGGAGACGCTGGCGGAACGGCTGGGCAGCGCGGCACGGTTTGCGCCGCCGCATTTGTCGCTGCCGCGGGCGTCGTCAGTGGCATGGGCGGCAAAACGCGCGCTGGAAGCGGGCGAAGCGGCGGACGGTAAATTGCTGAAACCGGAATATTTGCGGAAATCACAGGCGGAACAGGAAAAAGAACGGCGTGAAAAACAGGGAGGAACGAAAGCATGATTGCAATTGGAAGCGACCACGGCGGGTATGAACTGAAAGAACAGTTGTTGCAGTTTTTGGAAGAAAACGGATATGAAACGGAGGATTGCGGGACATTTTCCGGCGAAAGCGTGGATTATCCTGACATTGCGGAGAAAGTGGCAAAGGTTGTTTTGGCGGGCGACGCGGAGCGCGGCATTTTGGTATGCGGCACGGGCATTGGTATCAGCATTGCGGCGAACAAAATTGACGGTATCCGCGCAGCGCATTGCACCGACCCCTACAGCGCACGTATGGCGCGGGAACACAACAACGCCAACATCATTGCGCTGGGCGGACGTATCACCGGCACGGAACTGGCAATAGAGATTTTGCGCGCCTATCTGGACGCGGAATTTCAGGGCGGACGGCACCAGCGGCGTGTGGACAAAATTACTGCGCTGGAAACGCAGAACTGAATTTAGCAGACGCTCCGCCGCCCACGGAAGTAAACGGGCAGCGGATTGCAAATAAAAAAATCGGGCAACACCGAAGAAAAAAAGAAACAGAAAGAGGGATGGGAACGATGGCAAACAATGTAATGATTATGGATCACCCGCTGATTCAACACAAAATTTCCATGATGCGCGCGGCGACAACAGGCGTGAAGGAATTTCGTGAATTGACGAGCGAGGTTGCGCTGCTGATGGGCTATGAAGTGACGCGCAATTTGCCGCTGAAACAGGTGGAGATTGAAACGCCGGTCGGCATTGCAAAAACAAATGTTATTTCGGGAAAGAAACTGGCGATTGTACCCATATTGCGGGCAGGGCTGGGCATGGTAGACGGTATGCTGAGTTTGGTGCCGGCGGCAAAAGTCGGTCATGTGGGACTGTATCGCGACCCGGAAACGCTGGAACCTGTGGAATATTACTGCAAGCTGCCGGTGGATATTCAGGAACGGGAAATCATTGTGTTAGACCCCATGCTGGCAACGGGCGGCAGTGGCAGCGCGGCGATTCAGTTTTTGAAAGACAAAGGCTGCAAACATATTCGGTTTATGTGTATTTTAGCGTCCAAACAAGGCATTGAACAACTCACGGGCAACCATCCCGATGTGCCGCTCTATTGCGGCGCGGTGGACGAAAAACTCAACGACCACGGGTATATCGTGCCGGGTCTGGGCGACGCGGGCGACCGTTTGTTTGGCACAAAATAATTTGCCAAAAAGTACAGTGGGCGGCTGTGAAACCGTTCCGCGCCTAGGGAGAGTCAAGGTTTGACGTTTCGCATTTCCAATAAAAATCAGCCGCCGGACAGTTTCCGGCGGCTTTTGTCTATGAGAGGGCAACATATAAGCAAAGGGCGGCTGTTTCGGCCGCCCTTATATTAGTATATATCACGGTTTGCACACAGAACAGGGGTCGTAGGACGCTTTCGCGTCCTCCAGGGAAATGGCAATTTTGCTTTTGCTGAGGTACCGACAGCCGGCGCGGTGGTATTTGCTGCCGGTTTTGGTGATGTAAACCGTAGCGGATTGTTTTTCCGAAGCGGGTTGTGCCGCTTTATTGCTTGCTGCTGCGCCGGAAGCGCTGCCGGCAGATGAACCGACAGACGAACCGGAAGCCGCGCTGCTGCCGCTATTTGCTGCCGCTGCGGGCTGCTGCGTCACCTTGGGCGTAGGTGCCTGCGTGGGTGCTTGTGTGGGTGTGGGTGTCGGTTTTTCGGTTGGTGTCGGCGTAGGAGTCGGCGTGGGTGTTGGCGTCGGCGACTGCGTAATGGTGGGTGACGGGCTGGGAATCGTTTCTGGTTGCGTTGGCGTGCCGCATCCGCTCAGGAGCAGCGTGAGTACCAACAACAGGATACTACATTTTTTCATCTTTTGTTCTTCCTTTCTTTTTTTGCGGAATTGCACGGAGTGGCGATGCACGGAAGCATTTTGCGCATGGGAGCAAAAGTGTCTCCGGTGTGCCTTGTCGCTTGCCGATTAAAACCGACATCAGTATTTGGTATAATTTGACGGTTTATATGTATAACTACTAGTATAACCAAAAAAGAGCGCAAAATTTGTAGAATTTTGGCAGGAAGAAAAATTTATTTTACAGCGGTATAAAAAGTAGTATGGAAAGCTGCTTTCAGCCATTATTTTAAAAATAGTTTCACAAACTAGAAATAACAATATGAAAAAAATGTCGTTTTTTGGCGAAAATAGTATCGCTGAAAGAGGAAAAGAGGGCGTCCTCAAAAGAGGCGCCCTCTTTTTGCGACATGGAATACAGCCGTTTTAGGCAGGTTCAAATCGGAAGCGTCAGGCTATTTCAAATGCACATGCAGCGTGCCGTCCGCATAGTCGAATAACGGCTGCGGCATATGTGCGTCGGTATACAAGCCGCCGTGGCGAATAGCGGAGAGCAAAACGCCCATCAGCAGCAAGTTCACCAGCGTGGAATAGTTTCCGCCATAGAGCAGCGGCAGAGGAAAATACGTCGAAATCAAAAGCCCGCAGTTGGCGCATAAATAGGCGAGAAATTGCAAAGAAAACACACTGATGGCGGCGGTGCACAAAAGTTTTCCGAAAAAACTGTTTTGGTGGTATGCAAACACCGCGCCGCGTCCTATCAGCCACAGGAACAATGCGCAGACCGGTACCACGACAATCCAGCCATAGCGGGCAATTAGCCACGTCAGCATAAAGCTGTCGTGGAACACAGGAATTTTGTTCGGTATATCCGCAAACGCCGCGCCGGGACCTATCAACACCGCGTCCGACAGCATGGAACGAATGGTCAGCGGGAAGAATCCTGCGCCCTGCGGGTCCTGCGCCGGAAACAGTACCGGCAGGAGCCGGTGGGAAAAAGAGACGACACAGCAAACGCCCATCAACAGAATCGGCAGGAGAACCGCCGGCAGCGCCAACCGGCGCGGCAGGGCAAACCAGCCGGTTCCCGCCGCCAGCGCCAGCAGAAGAAAACAACTGATACCTGCTATCGCCAGCGCCGCGGGCGAAGCGTGCAGAAAAAGGGCAATTCCCAGCGGCAAAAGCGCGGCGGCAAGGGACAGGAATAACCCGCGCCATTTCAGATGACGGCAGCGGTTCACACAGCCGCACAGCGGCAGCGGCGCAAGCAGCAATAAATAGGAAAGGGGAATAGACGCGCCGTTGATTTCCGGCGACAGCCAGCCGCACAGCAGCAAACAGAGCAGATAGGCGGGAAGTGTCCAGCGCGCGAACAGCCGCCGGAAATCGATAAAATAGGCGGCGGCAGCAATTGCCAGTCCGCACACCATAACAATTGCCTGCGAAACGCGCAGTCTGCCGGGCAGCACACATGTTTGCAGAAAAACGCCGCCGAGCAGCATCAAAACAATGCATATCATGAGACTGTGGGCGGGTTGCGGACGGTAGACCGCGTCGAATTGTTTCCCCAGCGCCACAGGGTCGCCCATTTGGCGGACAGCCTGCTGTTCCGCCTCCTCCGGCGGCATACCCTCCGCCAGATAGGCGGCGGTTTGGTCGTCAATATGGCTTGTCAGTTCCTGCGTAATTGCGCCGTGCGCTTTTTTCCAGCGCACACCCGCGCAAACGTCCAGCAAAAATTGTGCGGCAGGATTACGCTTTGGCATAGCATTCGCCCCCTTCCAGAACGTGGTTCACTGCATGTGTGAAACGGTTCCATTCTTGTTGTTTGTCTGTCAGGGCGCGCTGTCCGTCTTTGGTGATGTGATAGTATTTCCGCACGCGCGCACCCTCCGCCGCCTGTTCATAGGAAACCACCAGCCCCTGCGTTTCCAATTGGTGCAGCAGAGGATAGAGCGTGCCCGCTTTGAGCAGAAACGTCCGGTCGGAGCGGCGCGCCAAGGTTTCCGTCATTTGGTAGCCATACATGTCTTGCTCGGAAAGCAGTTTCAGCAGCAGCATGGCGGTGCTGCCGGACTGCAAACTTTTGTCCAGTGGCATGATACCTCGTCTCCTTTTACAAAAATGATATGTAGATTATCTATCTATATTATATATCGATTATCTATATATGTCAAGAAAAATTTTGGTATAATGGCAAAAAACGCCGCGTAGGATAATTTTGCAGTAACCCCCAAAAAATGGAACAAATTTATGCATTCTAAAGTCTAATTAACAGAAACTATACTTTTTGCAAAACCTGTAGTTTTGTCTGCTATAGGGCAAAAAACAGCAAGAAAGCAAAAAAGATGTGGACAAATGCGCCGGATAAGCGAGAAAATGAAAGGCGTTTTTGGGCAAAATGCATAGCATAAAACAGTTGCAAAAAGTATAAATTTTGTGCGACAGGAGAGAATAAAAGAATCTTTATTTTGGGGGTGCGCATACAGAAAATATTTTTTTTGTACGCGGCAAAAGATGCATAGGATACAGAAAAAATGCGGCGGCGGGAGAACGCAGTCGCAGTAGGAGGGTAACTTATGCAAAAGAGGGTATCACTCGAAAAAACAGCGCCGCAAGGCTGGATATACAGGGCTGCGTCCGGCAAAGTAGATGTCGGAAACGCCATAGTTTCTCTGCTGACGCTGCCCGCCTGTTTTTTGGCAATTTGGGGCATCCTTCAGCAGCCGACAGAGGACGCGCTGCCGTATTGTATGCTGGCGGGAATGGGAATTGCGCTTTTGGTTCTGCTTGCCCGCCATGTGCAGTCGCGCCCCTATGTCGGCGCGGCGATTGTATTTTCCGCCGCGCTGATTTTGAGACTGGTGTTTTTGTTGATATGGCCGATTGAGCCGGTGGACGATTTTGCTTTGTCCTACCGGCTGGCACAACAGCTTGCGGTGGGGGACGCGCGGGCGATTCATGCAGCGGTTTATGACCCGAACAATCTCTATGCCACGACGTGGTCGGTGCATATGCCGTTTGTGCTGACGGAGGCAGGATTGCTGCGGCTTACCGGCGGCGGTGTTTTGACGTTACAGCTCTGTTTTTGCGTATGCGGCGCGGCGACCTGTCTGCTGACGGAACGCATGACCGGCGCGCTGGCAGGAACGCGGGCGGGCTGGTGTGCCGGCATGATGATGGCGGTCAATCCTACGGCGTTATATTTCACTTCCGTATTGTCCAATCAACATGCTGCGCTGACGTTTTGTCTGCTTGCCGTGTGGTTATTCTATGCAAGACCGCTGCGCAGCCGCTGGGGAAATACGCTGGCAGCCGGCGCGGCGCTGGCAGTGAGCAATCTGTTGCGACCGGAAATGTTGGTGGTGCTCCTTGCGTTCGCCTGTTACGGCGGATACCATGCGCTGCGCTCGGAGGGACTGCGGCACAAAGGAAAAGCGCTTGCACGGTGCGCGGCGGAAGTTCTGGTCATGGCGGCGCTGTTGTTTGGCTCCACAGCGGCGGTCAGCGCATTGTTGCTGCGCACCGACTTGATTCGGGAACCCATGACAAAATCACACATGAATTATAAATTGGCGGTTGGACTGAACGCGGATTCGCTTGGAAAATGGAACGCGCAGGACGCGGAGATAGAACATAATGAAGCCGCGCTGAAAGAGCAGGTATGGGAGCGGTTGTCACACCCGCGGACAGTGCTGTGGCTGGCGGCGGAAAAGATAAAATATCAGTTTGGCGTTTATGATTATTGTTGGAGCGGACGGGCGGATGCAGCGCCCGGGCGTCAGTCCATGCGCAAAGGACTGTGCCAAAGCTGGATGTTTTTGGTGCTGGTGCTGTTTGCCGCCGGTACGGTGCGGACGGCGTTGATGAAGCAGGCGCCGCTGCTGCCGGTATTGGTGATTGTGCTGGGATATTTTATGGTGTTTGCGCTGATAGAAGTGCAAGACCGCTATAATTATTTGTTGCTGCCGTTTTTCTCAGCAGTGGCGGCATGGGGGATTCCGGAAGCTGGAAAGAGGGAACTATTTCGCTTGTGACAGGGGTTATTTGGTTAGATATAAGCGGCGCGGAAAGGAATGGAACAAATTTCCGCGCAAAACGTCTAATATCATATAGAGAACGCAAGCGCCGCGAACCGCTTGCGATTTCCGAATGTAGGAGGTTTATATCTAGGGATGAGCAGATAGAAAACGTCTGTTAAAAAGGGGAGCGATACATATGAAACACAAACATTTTTGGGCGCTTGGTCTATGTCTGGCGCTCATTTTGGGCGGTACCTGTGTGCCGGCGGGCGCGCGGGAGCGGGTCACGGAAATTTCCCTGACCATTGGCAGCGGGCAGGTCACCATTGACGGCAGTCCGATTCAAACGGAGCCGTCCTACACGGAAAACGGCGCGACGCTGGTACCGCTGCGCGTGATTTCCGAAGCGTTCGGTGCACAGGTGGAATGGTCGGAAAAGACCCGTTCCGTGTCCATTTATTTAGGCGACTGCACTATTTTATTGATGATTGACGACAAAAGTTGTTATGTCAACGGCACGGAAAAAATATTGATTGCCGCGCCCGCGCTGAGAAACAGCACCACCATGGTACCGCTGCGGTTCATCAGCGAAACCTTTGGCGCGCAGGTGCAATATGATGAAAAAACAAATGGGGTTTTGGTGCGCTATACCCATACGCTGACGGGTACGAAACTGCAAATGGAGCGGTTCGGCGCATCGATTACCATGCCGGAGGGCTGGACACAGAAAACCACCGGCGCAGACCGTTTGCTGATGGAGAAACACTATAGCGGCGGGACGGTGGATTTTGTCTATCTTATGGCGGCGGAAACAGGTGTTTCCGGCGAAGAGTGGTCCAGGCAGGAGACGGATTTTTTAAAAAGTCAGTATGATACCAAGAATTTCCGGTCGGCGGTCGGCACGGATACAGATGAAAACGGCGACTGGACGACGCTGGAGGTGACGGTTACCTATCCGCTGTGGAAAACGCTGCTGAAAGAACGCTACATGGCAGGGGCAGACATGGGTTATTTTGTCCGCTACGGACGGCTGGAGCCGTCGCCGCAGGACGGAGATTCCGGTGACGAGGAAGGCGCAGACGAGACAAGCGCACCGGCGCGTCCCCAAGGAAATTTGGGGCTGCCGGGCAGCGCGCCTGCATGGGACGAGATGGAGCGGATTTTAGACACGCTGGAAATCACGCCGCAGAGCGCGGCAGCCGTGAAAGCCAAAGACCCGCACTGGAACGCGTCGCAGCATCTTTTGAATAAATACGACGGCTGGCAAATGGACTTGCCGGAATCGTTCCAGACGGTGAAAGGTCAAACCGGTCACAGTATCTATGAACAGCAGCCCGACGGTATCCGTCTGGTGATGGCATGTGCGCCGGAAAAAGTTCTCACGAAATTCGAGAATATCGTGCCGTTTCGCATTCCTCTGGTAAGAGACAACAATAATAATTATTATAAAAACTATCAGGAAGCGTTTGCCACACGCACCATGGACGATTTAAAGAAAAGCGATAATTATGTACATTCTGAATCGGTAGAATTATCAAAGGAGCAGCAAAAAGAAATCATTGGAAACAGCGCATATAAATTGGTTGCGCTGAATATTCAGAAGGATACCGTTCGCTATCATACACAGAACTACTTTTTTGTTGTCGCGGCAGCGAATAATCCGGTATATTTTCTCGCACAGATTCTCATGCCGGAGCAAACATCGAACTGGCTGGATATGAACCGCGTATATCAATCGCTGCGCACCTTCCGCTATTCCCGCTGAGTGTGGATTATTTGGAAGAACATCATAACAAAGGGACTGTAAAAAAACTCGTTTTTTTACAGTCCCTTTTGTATAGAAGATTTTAGTCTGCAATCCGTCCTAATCGTTTCAACAGCGCCGTGCAGTCGAAAACTGCCTGCATATAGATTGCCATTTGTTCCAAATCACAGACGGCAGAGGAAAGTGCGAAATATTCACGTACCAACTCCCAATGGTAGGCGGAGGGTGAATCGCCACCCTCTTGTAAAAAAGGTTCCAGCGTTTCAAGAATGTCTGCAATCCGCCCTGTTTTTTGCCGAAATTCCTTGTCCTGTTCCTGAAGCCGCAGCGTGGCGTCCCCAATACTCTGTTCCATGAGGAATTGCAAACTGTTTTCAAAATGGTTTGACATGATGTAACCACCCGTTTTCGCTCCGATAGGCTAAAAAATATCGCAGCGGTGGGTGATACCTCCTTTCTTTGTTAAAAAAATTTTGCACACCCTCTTGCCAACAGACAAAATATCATATATAATATTTATGTACCCTGTCCGTTATTAAGGACGGGTGTGCGTTGGTGGAGAAGCGGCAAATCTTTTGTTGGAGGATGCTGCTTCTCTTTTTTACTTCTCGAGTTCGTCATACATTCGTTTGATTCCTTTTCGGACAACATCTGATCGTGTGGTGTTTAACACTTCGGTACATTTTTTTAACTGTGCCTTCGTCTCATCATCCACCAAAATAAAAATGCGGTCTTTTAGAGGTTTATCTCCGATTGTTGGACGACCCATCTTTTTTTGCGCCATGTTTTCACCTCACTTTTATACGCATATATATACACTAACATATAAACGCATAAAAGTCAATAGATTTTTTGAAAAAAGTTTAACTTTTTGTTAAAAATAATATCACTGAAAAGAGATGTCCGTGCAGCGCAAAAGATTCGATTTTTGCCTGTCTCATGCACTTTTAAAGCACAAAACAGGCGGGCGGTATCCTGACCCTTTCCGGTCAGGATACCGTCCGCCTGTTTAGACTGTTTATTTTCCAATTTTCTCCAATAACGCTTCTTTCAGCGCGTCATATGCCGCATAGTCGCGGACATAACAGCGCGCAGGGTTTCCCGAATCGCGGTCGGGATTGCCAATCCAATCTTCATCATAGAATTTTACAATTTGTTTTTCCTTCAAAATGCTGTCCCAAAGCGCGTCCTCCGGCGATAAATCCGCCATGCGCGCCAGTTCATAGTCGCCAATGCCGCGTTTCAAAATTTTATAGCGCAGCGTCAGCAGCACGTCTCCGCCGTAGGAGGGATAGACAAAATTCGTGTCGCCCGCGCTCCAAATGCCGCTGCGGTAGCTGATTTGTTCCCGCGGACGTTCGGGCCAAACGGTATAGTTCCAGCGCAAAAATCCGTCCAATTGCAAATACCACGTTAAAAGCCCAATCAACCGGCTTTCGCACAGCGGCGAAGCCAGAAAGGTGTTGGGGAATTTGGGACTGCAACAGACATACCACGTCACGCGCCCGCCCTTTTTACTGCGCACTTTTTGCAGCGTTTCAATTTCTTTTGCCGCAAAAGGCAAAACCGGCGCGAGGTCGAGAATGTCGTCCTGAAATTCTTCAATAAATTCAATGTGGTTGACCGCTGTTTTATATTGGAACTGCGGCCCGTTTGCTTTGAGCAAATCAACACGTTCGCGGTGTTTCACCACGTCCGCCGGCTCGTCCGCCACCACGCGCACCCGTTCGATTTGCCCTGTGGAAACGAAATAATCATGCAGCGCACGGATATAGCCGCAAATGTCCGTTTTGTTGTCCATGAATTTATAACAGCCGTCCGATTCGTCCAGATAGCGCACACGGATACCGTCCGGATAGTCGGAACATGCCCCGAAGCCCATTTCCTCCGTTACCCAAATGTTGCACAGTCCGAACACTTCAATTTCGTCCGCAATGCCATATTTGGCGCACAAATCAATATACCGCTGCATGACGCTGTAGTCGTAGGAAAAAGCGCCGTCCGCGCCGCGCACCACGCGTATCATGCTGTATTCATACATATCGCTGATGTAGTTCACGGTTAAATATGCGTTTTGTCCCGACCATGGAATTTCGCTCGCAATGACGGTGACAGCGCGCTGTCCCAGTTCGCCCAGCGACGCAACGTACCGCTCCATAATGGCAAAATGCGCGTCGCTCCACAGCGGCACCTCGTGTTTGCGCGCAATGTTGCTGTTGTGCTGCCACAAATCCAGATAAAACGTCGGTTTTTCCGGCAGCAATACGTCTTTGACGCAGACGGTGAAATGCAGTTCTTTTGTCAGTGTTTCCGCGCCGAACATGAAATGCTCATAAATGCGCACCGTGCCGGAATATTCGCCCGGTTCAGCGTCCGCCGGAACAGGAATTTCCAGCCATACCATCTGTGCGCGCCCCGCTTGCAGTTCCACGGTTTCGTCCGCCAGCAGAATATCCGCCCGCTCCACGCCGAGGTCGTCCGCCATATAGCCGATGTGCTGCATGAACGGCGCAAATCCGTCCATTTGCACGTCCAGCCGCAGCCCGCCGCGCGCACCATGCGGCGAAAATGCCGCCGCACCGCCAATGGTCAGCGTGCCGCCCTCCTTTGGATAGATACAAACCTGCGCTGCCGCAAAGTCCCGCCGCGCACAGGTCATGCGGATTTCCTGCGCTAAGCAAAATTCGTTGATATCCTGCTCCAACCAGTGGTTTTCACCCCAATAGGCTTTGTAGCCTTCGTGAACAATTCCCGCCTGAAAATGCATCGTTTCGCCCTCCCGATTCATTTGATTTTTCATGGTGCATTCATCTTACCATATCCATGAAAAAAAACAAGACGGCAACCGCAACAGTGAAGAAAAATGCAAACACTGAAAAGAAATGTGTAAATCAGTTTTGCGGCGGCTATAGTAATCTCAAATGTTGCAATGTGCGAATCAATAGGCGCACAGCAGCAAGCATAGCGATATCTGCTTCCACGCAGCTTTCCAGATTTTTGGCTTCATCAAAATCTTCAATGAGTTTCTGCTGGTCTTGCGGCACAACATCTTGGAGCCGCCGTTTATATTTCTGACATTCTCTGCACCGTTCCTGCCACTCGTCTGAATTTTTTTGCAGGATAGCTTCCTCACGCGATATCACATCTGAAAGACTATCCAAAAAATTTTCAAAATTTTTTTCGTCCATGTTTTCGTCCTCCTTTTGGTATTTGTAAGTGATATTTTATTTGTTTTACTAGAAATAGAATACCACAAATAAATACGTTTGTCAATACTTTTATACCATGTTCCGATACTTTTGTGCCATTGACCTTTACTTTTTTACATGGTATACTATACGCATAGTAGCTATAAATATAGGAAAATTGCTTGTCGGAAGATGATTTGAAACCATCTCTATGCATGTGAACGAAATCGTTTTTTTTGATTTTGATATAGTAATTGTAGAAGCTTTACGTAACAAGGTTTGGCGAATAAATCTCCCGCAGGATAGCTCCCCGCAGGGGCCGGTTGGGGGTCTGGGGCGAATCGGAACGCCCCAGCGTTTTTGGTACTTTTTGTCGGCAAAAAGTACATTTGCTTTCAAGCAAATTATAATAGAATGAATAAAAGGGAAGTGGAGACATGCCAATTCACTGTAAATTATCAACGCTTTTGGGCGAAAAACGCATGAAAATGGTTGAATTATCCAAAGAAACCGGAATTTCAAAAACAACAATTTTAAATATGTATCATGATAGAGTAAGCAAGATACATTACTCTATCATCAGCCGCATTTGCACGGTGTTGGAATGCTCCATTGACGACCTGCTGGAGTTCACGCCGGAGAGTGAGGAAGCCATGGAAGAATACCGCCGTAAGGAATCCAAAACAGAAAAATAAAACAGAAAAACGCCCCATCTGTGAGACAATACCTCACAAATGGGGCGGTTTGTTATTTATTTATATTGGCGTAAACTCATCATATGCTTGTTCCAGCAGCTTAAAATCACAACTGTTTCTAACAAGTTCATCATCAACTTTGCTGATGACACGATGATATGTACGCGTTGCAAGTTTTTGGATTGCTGATAACTTACTTTTACAAAAACGGTATTCCTTTTCGATAAAAATTCTATGTTCATGGCTTTCGGCGTCATTTTTAAAATCAAATAAATGCAAGCATTTATCGGGAACGGGTATCATGTAGTAGGCAAACAAAAGTCGAATATACATGCGCCATGCAGGGAAAATTTTTCGTAAATGCAGCGTCAAAGAACCGCTTTCCATACGCCCAGTATGCAAAGGAACCTTCTCCTTGCCTTACAAAAAATTTTCTCCTGCATGGTTCTACAAAGTCCCTAGGAGCAGATTTTTTTGTAGGCAAGGAAAAAATACGCGGGAATACTAGCGTATTTCAAGTATTTTTAACACAGCCTACGGGAAAATCTGCCCTAGGGACCGTATGAGATTCGACTTTTGTTTGCCTAAACCTTAGAGAACCGACAACTTTATTTTTGTGATGGTCTGAAATTTTTATCAGCATATTCTCGCGCTGATTTTTCGTATATGACGATACAGGCACAAGATATTTCTTTTTGTCAATTTCCAATACTGCGCCATAAAGAAATTTTTTGCGGTTGCTGTATATAACGCCCGGAACAGTAGTAAAACCGCGATGTTTCACTTCATAGTCTTTCAAATAGTTTATATACGTTTCATCAACAAAGTAAAATGCTGTTTTCATAATTTCTCCTAAAATGAAGTAAAGGGCAGAACCATTGTCCGCCCTCTACTGATTACTTTTTCATATCGCATTTTATCGGCAGCGAAACACCGATAACATCGTTCGCACTTATCCGGCAGCGAAACGCCGATAACATCGTTCGCATTTAACGGCAGCGAAACGCCGATAAGGTGTGTAATCAACACCCGTTATAGATATAGTATACCGCTTAAAAAATGAAATGTCAAGAAATTTTTGCTGTATTTTTAAGAAGACTTTCCGGTTTCACCTTACCGTAGTCCCTCCGGCAGCATTTGCGGCGCATAGAAATACGACCAAATGACCATGGCGACGCTGATAGCGATAATCAAAAATACCGCAATGTTGCGCGCCAGACGTTTGGGCGGCACGCGGTAGGGATTTTTGCGCGCCTGCGGCGTTGCGTGCGCCCGAATGAAATCGTGCACCGTCCGAATTTCTTCCGCGTCCATTTGCCGTTTGGGCAAAATAATGGAATTGCCTGCGGTGATATGAAAATAGAAATATTTGCGGCTTTCCCATGCGCCGGTCAAGTCCTGCCAGCGAATTTCTGAAAGATTTCCGCTTTCGCGTTCAATGGTAACATGCTGCGCGTCAATGGTGCACAGCGGTTTTTTGTTGGCATAAGAACTGCTCCAAAAATCCGCCGCCGCGTTTTTGGGAATCAAAAACGCCAGCGATACCAAATACATCAAAAACGGCAGCGCGGCAAGCAGCATCAGCCAAAAATGCTGCTGCGTCAGCCGGTTGATAATCAGCGCGGCGACAAAGAGCGCCACCAAAAACAACGGAAACAGCAGTTTGCTGAAACAGCTGAGCTGGGCATATATCGCCCGATAAATAAAATCATGCACCGAAAGGTCGATGCGCTTTTGTACCTGTGTCATATGATAGAATCATCCTTTCTTTGGTTTGCCTAGGAGACGCGGACTTCATGCGGTTTTTAAGGGGCGGAAACCCCTATATTTTTGCAAGATTTTCGGAAACTGCAAGACGTCAGCGTCTTTTACGTTTGTATAAAATACCGAATGCCGCGGCAAGAAACAACGCCGCCACAGCGCCCATCACCGCCGCCAATAGGATTGTGTCCAAATAGCCGGTCATGGCGCGGAGCAGCGACCAAAAACCGAATGCAGCAAACACGATAACAGAAACCGCTTTGAACACCTTTTCGGGAATGTGTTTGCCCAGCTTGACGGTGAACCAAACAGCAATACCGTTCGCCGCCAGCATTGCCAGCGACGCGCCCAGAAACACCATCACCAGCGCCATACTGCCGCCCGCGGTTGCCGCGCTTGTCATGGTGGTGATTTGCGTCCGGTCGCCCAGTTCCGCCACGAAAAACGCCGCCGCCACTGCCAAAAATGCCGGCAGCCGAAAACTGCGTTTTGCCGCTTTTTCTTCTTCACCGTCCGGAAACAGCGAAAACAGGGCAAACACCAAAAACAGCACGCCTGCGCAAATGTAGATGAAATCCATTGGCACATATGCCGCAATACATTTGCCCAGCAACACCGCCATCAGCCCCAGCACCGTCTGCGCCAGCGCGATACCGCCCATGATAGCGCCCGCCTTATATTTCGACGACAGCGCCATCACCAAAAGCTGCGTCTTATCGCCCATTTCAGCGAAAAAGACCATGAAAAATGTTTGCACTAAGATTGTCAGCATAAAGATTTAAACTCCTCCCCGCTGCCGCACCGCCTCATAGATGAGAATGCCGGCGGCAACTGACACATTGAGGGATTCTGCCGGACCGGACATGGGAATTTGCACCAAAAAATCGCACCGTTCGCGCACCAATCGGCTGATACCTTTGCCTTCGCTGCCCATCACAATCGCCAGCGGGCCGCGCAAATCGGCTTTGGTATAGACTTCGCTGCCGTGCATATCCGCGCCCGCCGTCCAAATGCCCGCCTGTTTCAGTTCCTCCAGCGTGGCGGCAATGTTGGTGACTTTGGCGACCTTGGTATATGCCGCCGTGCCCGCGGACACTTTCATGACAGTGGCGTTCACGCCCACGCTGCGGCGTTTGGGGATAATCACCCCATGCGCGCCCGCCGCACTTGCCGTCCGAATCACCGCGCCCAAATTATGCGGGTCGCTGACCTCGTCCAGCACCACAAGCAGCGGCGCTTCACCGCGCTCCCGTGCCACGGCGAGCAAATCCTCCACCTGCGCATATTCCACAGCGGCGCACAGCGCAATCACGCCTTGGTGTACCGGTGTTTGCGCCATGGACTCAATTTTGCGCCGGTCGGCATATTGCAGCGGGATACGCCGTTTTTTCGCCTCCGCCACTACTGCGCCCAGCGTTTTATTGCCGTCCGCGAGAAAAATTTTGTCGATTTCCATGCCGGCGCGCAGCGCTTCCAGCACCGCGTTGCGCCCCTCAATTTGTCCTTCTTTCAATGGTTGTTCCTACTTTCTTAATATATATACTGCAATCCTATCCATAAATATACCTCTATCTTACCACACTTTTTCCCCATTGGCAAGCAGGAAGTGTGACGAGCGTTGTTTTAAAATTAAATCATTCTGTTTTTTTGAAAAATTTGAAAAGAGGGAATTGTTTTTATGTACGCACTAAATGGTTTAGATATCATTGCGCCGAAGGCGCAAATACCCGTGAAAAGTTGTTAGCGTGTAAATCGGCGTTAAAACGGCGCGTTTACAAGCCGTTAGCCGATACACGCGGGACTTTTCACGGAAGAGGAGGAACAGCGGCATGAGCGAACTCTGATTTTTGTGAAAAAATCGGAGCGAGCGATATAGAGCTTGTTCCGACGAGCCGCCGCCCTGTTCGAGTCCCACAGATTCAAAAAGAAAAAGAGCTACCCTGCGGGCAACTCTTTTTCTTTTGGTGCCGATGGTGGGACTCGAACCCACACGCCATTGCTGACAACAGATTTTGAGTCTGTCTCGTCTGCCAGTTCCGACACATCGGCATATTGAACTTTATTTATTATACTATAAATAAATGAAAAAATCAAGAGGAAATTGAAAATTTTTTCAGATTTCCAAATTTTAAAATATTCGGCGCCGCATAAAACCGAATCAAATACACATACTGCTTATGAGGAAAATCTGTCTTGCTTGCAGGAGAAGAATTTTCCGCGCGCAGCGCATTGCTGCGTCAAAAGGAACGTTAAAGTTTTTTCGCAAAGGAGTTATACACAATGACAGTCATTGATACAATTGCATTGATTTTAGTGACCATTGGCGCGCTGAACTGGGGATCTATCGGGATTTTCGGTATCGACGCGATCGGAACTGTGTTCGGCGGACAGCTTTCGCTGATTAGCCGCCTGATTTATACCGTTGTTGCGCTGGCGGGTATTTGGACAATTTCCATTATGTTCAAAAACAAAGTGCCTTCCGACACCCGTGTGGAAAGCCGGAAATAACCCGCCGGAACAAATTCGGCAGACGCGAAAAGAGAACGCTGCGGCAAGAAACCCTATTTTTTGCCATAGCGTTCTTTTTTGTTGTCGAAATCGGATGTGGCTGGTTTTAAAAATAAAATTGTTATTAAAATGCATTCCAATAACACAAATATATTGATTTTAATCAAAAAATATGGTAAAATGCAATCGATTTATCCAATAATTTCAATATTAAAGGAGAACTATGTTAGTATTTGTAAAAATGTGCCGGCAGAAATGATAACCGCCGGCAGCGTTAGGAAAGGAGCGATATGTTATGGATTTTACAAAATGGATTCAATTCTTAGGGCAAGGGGCACCGCTAGTGTTGGGTCTTATACAAACCGCCATAGCTGTGATGGACAGGGTAGATAAAGAACGCAACAAGAATATGTCGTCTGTTGTAAAGAAAGCGTTTTATAAGACTCTAGAAAAGGAGGAGTATCAAGATTTCAAGGAAACGATTGATAATGTTCGGCAGTATCAAAAAGAAAGCGTTGATTTTATGAAAGAAATTCTGGATGGGGATATGGATATGACGCGGTTTCTTTCCATACGTGCAGGGGCAGAAGAAAACTTTCCGAATCCGGAGAATGCCGGAGCAGATGAGGCGCTGATACAGGAGTTTTATGAAGATTTTTGCGAAGAATTAAGTAACAATGAGATGGTGCAAGGGCGCATAATGGGAGCAGAAATCACCGGTATTTATGATTGTTTCAGACGGGCTACGCCGGGCGAACTGATGAAAAAAGCGGCGAAGCAGATTGAAGCCGCTGCAGATAACATCAAATTTGACGAATTGCTGCAAACAACCGGCGATTGGGAAGAAATTGTTGAAAGAGCGTGGAGCGAGTATATCTGTATTGTCGGTGAAGGCGGCATGGGAAAGACGGTTCAGTTGGTTCATATTGCACGAATGCTGTTAAACAATGTAGCTGAGTCAAAGGTGATTCCGCTGTACATAAATTTAGGAACATGTGGAGAGGCGTCTCTGTATCAGACGATATATAACCTGTATTTCAACGACAGGGAGCCGCAAAACGGATATGATATTACTTGGTTTAATGGCATATTGTGCGATATGGAGAAAAAATATCCCGATGTGAAATTTGTGCTGCTGCTGGACGCCATCAATGAATTCGGCATGGAACGCGTGAATGAAATTATCAATCACAATGCAGGGACTGGTCTTCTGAATTTGAATAAAGTTGCTGTCATAGCCTCTTCAAGATACTGTGTTGAGGGATTTACGCAGATTCCGTGCAAGGCGCTGACAGAAGAACGTATTCAGAAATATTGTGAAGCGAAGGACATTGCCGTCAATTTGGAACATGCCGGCAAGATGCTTTCCCTGCCGTTTATGTTATCGTTGTTGACAAAGGTTTCAAGGGAGGAACAAAAGGCCGTTCAAAATAAAGCCGCATTGATGGCGTTGTACTGCAAAACATTTCTTCCGAAAAACCGAGGAGAGAACCACGCGAAAATAAAAGCGGTTCTTGATTTATATTTACCGCTGACCGCGCTGGAACTTTTTAAGGCGGGCGGCTGTGAGCAACTTGATTTTCAGGAAATAAGAAAAGCTTTTTTTGCGGCGCAAGGACATTTGAATACGAGGAATTATGAAGAATTGTTTGAGGACGCAGAGTATGGATATCAAAAAGTAGAGTGGGTAGGAGAAGTGAAACAGGATGGCTTTTTCGATATCATGAAATCTACTCTTGGTCTATGGTATAAAGCAGAAAAAATTTACAAATGGAAACATGAAATTTTCAGGGATTGGTTTGTTGCCAAGGGAATTCGGCTGACATACGAACAGACGGGAGATGAAAGAGGTCTGGAATGTCTGGCGGGAAAAATGGATAACTGTAATGACCTTGTTTACCGGTATCCTTATTTGCAGCCCGCTGAATTTTTATATGAAATGTTTCAGGACTCCGAGGCGGAACAAAATCAGGACGCCCTTGCGGAACAGATTGCAAAAAACGAGGCGTTCCGCCGGTGTATGCTGTGGCTGGACTGTCTCTATGACGCGATTGAAAATAAAGCAAAAACCTCGAAATTGGCAGCGATTCTATTGGACTATTATGAGGAGCACTGGGAGGATACGTTGGAATGCTGTCATGCTGTACGTTCTGCGTCCTATATGCTGATACAAGGCAAAGAGACGCCGGAAACGACAGAGCGGGCACGGAAGAATCTGCTCCGCTGCGAAGGGTTGCTGCAAAATCTGCCGCAGGGAGAGGACATTGATAAAGAATTAGGTACAATCTATGGAAATCTCGGTGGCTGCTGTTTGGCAGAAAGAAGAATAACCGCGGATTCGGCGGAAAAACGCAGATGTGCCGCGGAAGCAAAAGAATTTTATGAAAAGGGAAAAGAGATTCGGGACAAGTATCAGACGGTGGAGGGAGAATATTGGAAAGAGCAATTAGCGTTTTCATATACCTGTATCGGAACCGCCTGCTTTTACCAAGCGGATTTGGAAGGAGCTATAGAGTGTCACAAAAAAGCATATGACCTCCGCAAAGCAATTGCCTCTTCCAGAACGCTAATCAGCATTACCAGATTAACCGGCAGCATTCTGATACAGGCGGAGAAAAACGGGAATCTGGAAGACGATATGGAAACTATCATTGCATACATCAACGAAGGGATAGAATATGTCAAAAAATTTTATACCGCAGGAGAACTGAAAAGTTTAACGGAGAAATTAACGTTTCTGCTGGAACTGCTGTCTCAAAATCCTGCGTTGAAAGAAACATATAAAACGGAGACGGAAAATTTGGTAAATGCTATAAAAGAGGTATACGCCGGCATGTATTTTATGGAAGACCGTGCGGCGCTGCAAAAATTATTGGCTTTGACAGGGGAAACTGAGGAGTAAACACGGTTTTTCGGATACACATTCTTAGAAGTGTGCTTATCCTGAAATTGACGAACGCAGGTGCGTATTCTGATTTTTTCCTTCAAAAGCGTGCGTCTTTGGAGAGCTTGCCCGAAACCGTGGGCGGCGATTTTATGTAAATTGGTTGTAACAAACAGAAAAACCTCTCGGATTTTTGCTCTTTGGCGAAAATTTGAGAGGTTTTCTATGTATGATATGGGTGTTTTGCCGCTATTACTTTTTATATCAAAATTTTGGTTCCTATTGGCAAGTCCCGGCGGTTGCTCCTTTAGCTTCGTTTGGACAATTCCGCCGCGGCAATGAAGAAATCATAAACCGGTTTCAGTGTTTCAAACCCTTTGATTAAACGGTTCGCCAAATCAGGGTCATAAACGTCGCGCACATCTGCGCCTGCGTGCAAAACAGAAATGTGCCGCCGCTCCAGCCAGTCCCGTTTTTTCGCGGGCTGGTCAGGATAGTGGGGGCGTTTATAGAATTCGCCGTCCATTTGAAATTCCGTTTGTCCGTCCATTGCCTTTTGCGCCGCGCGATAGGTTTTGTCGTCCTCTAAAATGAGTTGCCGCATTGCCGCCATCACTTTGGAGGGCGCGCTGTAGTAGCCGCAGCCGTAGAAATAGCCGTCCGGCCATAGTTCAAACACCATTGCCGGCGGGTCGGTGAACAAATGCTTATCGCGCAAAAACACCACCCACATATGTTCGCGGTAGAGCGATTTATCTTTGGAAAACCGCGTGTCACGGTAGATGCGCGAAATGGTTTTGTTCACCTTGGGCGCGGTCACAAACTGGGCGTCGATTTTTTCCATAACCGGCGTCAATGCTTCGGAAAGCTGCACCAGCGGCTGCAAAACATGCGCCTGATATTCTGCCTTGTGCGCGTGGAACCAGTCGCGGCTGTTGCGCATACGGTTCTCCGCTAAAAATTCCAATGTCTTTTGTGTGAATGCCATGGGGTTCTCAACTCCTGTCTCCTTCTGTCAGCATATCGGAAATTTTTGTCACATCGCCTGCGCCCATGGTGATAATCAGTTCGCCGGGCGCGGCGTTTTCCTTCAGATATGCGACAATATCGTTAAATTCTTTCATATAAAAAGTGGAAATTCCGGTTTGTTTGATTTCGCCCGCCAGCATTTTGGAGGAAACGCTGCCGTCGTCTATTTCGCGCGCTGCATAAATATCCGCCAGAATCAGCGTATCCACGCCTTCAAACGCGTGGGCAAACCCGCCGAAAAATTCCTTGGTACGCGAATAGGTATGCGGCTGGAACACACACCAAATTTTGCGGTAGCCAAGCTGCTGCGCCGCGGACAGCGTTGCTTTGATTTCTGTCGGGTGATGGGCGTAGTCGTCATATACGTCCGCGCCCACGCAGCGTCCTTTATATTGAAACCGCCGGTCAACGCCGCTGTAGTTCGCCAGCGCGCGGGCGGATTTATGCATATCCAGCCCTAAACCATAGGCGACAGTCAATGCTGCAAGAGAGTTGAGAATGTTGTGGTTGCCCGAAACCTGCAACGTGACGGTGGTCAATACGTTGTTTTGAATCTCTAAATCATAGCAGGTTTTGCCTTTTTCCTGCCGGATATTCCGCGCCGCAACATCCAAATGCGCTGCCGTGATACCAAAACGAATCAATTTCATGTCCGCGCCGGCGGCAATGTCCATCACGTCTGCGTCATCGGCGTTCACCGCCAAAAATCCGTCATACGACACCTGCGCCACAAAATCGCGGAACGCGCCTTGGTAGTCCTCTTTGTCTTTATAGTAGTCCAGATGGTCAGGCTCCGCATTGAGCACCACAGCGCAATAGGGGTAGAAATCCAAAAAACTGCGGCAGTATTCACATGCCTCCGCCAGAAAATACGGTCCCTGACCCAATTTCAGATTGCCGCCAATGGTTTTCAAATTACCGCCCACCAAAATGGTAGGGTCGCAGCTATCCGCCAGCAGAATTTCCGACAACATGCTGGTGGTGGTGGTTTTTCCATGCGTGCCGCTGACAGCGATGGAATAGGGATAGTCTTTCATAATAGCGCCCAGCAGTTCGGAACGCCCAATGGTCTGAATACCCTGCTGCCGCGCCGCCGCCAATTCCGGATTGTCGTCGCTGATTGCCGCCGTATAGACCACCAGTGTCGCGTCCATGACGTGGGACGCTTGCTGCCCCAGATAAAAAGTCAGCCCCAGTTTTTCCAGTTTACGCACGCCCGGCGAAGATTCGCGGTCGGAACCCGAAACATGAAATCCTTTCACAAGCAGGATTTCCGCCAATGCGCTCATGCTCACGCCGCCCACGCCGATGAAATGAATCTTGTCGCCTTTTTGTAGATTGTCTATCTCAAATTTTTGATTCATGGAACCCCAACTCCTACTTTCTTCCTATATAATATATTATATTTTTTTGCAATGTGTTTTTGACTCGTTCGGTTGGTGTGCTCATACGGCGCATTCCGCCGGAATAGAAATCTCTTCCGCGCGAAGAAAACGCTCTTCGCCGAAACAAAGTCTTAAATTCCCATTATATTCTATTATACGATAAAAGTTTCCTTTTATAAATACATTCTGGGATTTTCTACAAATCTTACAAACAAGGGGCAGAGTTTTGCACAATTACGGACAAACATTGGTGGAGTTGCATAATTTATCCAGCACGGAATATAATGATTGCACAAAAATGGAAGAATTTTTACATTTCGGTAACAAAAATGTATATTTTACGAAACCTCTGGCATATAATAGGGTCATAGGGGAAAATACTACATTCTTCACAAAGGAATTGCCTGTCCTTTGATGAAAATAATAAAAAATGGAGGATATAAATAAGAAAATTGTGTATATTGAATAATAAAATGGCTACTGCAAGAGATTTTTGATGAAGTTGACATTGAAATCCTTTTGTAGTACAATGAAGGTCAATCGGACCCGACAGCAATTTAGTAAATATTTTGTAACCGATTTGTTTCTTTTAGAATGATGAAACCACGTTGTGAAACATATAGAAATCAGACAGAGTTTGAAAGGACGGAATACTATGATAAACATAAAAAGTATGAAGCTGCCCAAGGTTCAGTTGCAGAATCTGGCGGCAGCGAAAGAATGGATTGTATCGAAACGAATATGGGTGGCATTGTTTGCCGCAATGACATTGCTTGCAACGGTGGGCGGTGTGATGATGCAGGTGCGTGCCGTTACAGTGTTTGACGGTGAAAACCAAGTGCAGCTTCGGACACTGAAACAGACCGTCGGCGATGTGCTGGCGAAGGAAGGCATTGTTCTGAACGAAAAAGACGAGGTTTCTCCGGCGCTGGGCATGAAGCTGCGCCGCGAGGACAGCATTGTGATTCAGCGGGCGTTTGATTTGACACTGATGAACGGCACGGAAGCGGTCAGCATACGCACAGTGGGCAAGCCCGTTTGTGATGTTTTGATTGAAAACGGTATCGTGCTGGGCGAAATGGACGTAGTCAGTCCTGCGCTGGACACGGTTGTTACACCGGAGACGCAAATTCATGTGACACGCGTTGCGCTGGACGCAGTGGCGGAATATGTGGAAATCCCCTATGAAACAGTAGAAAAACCCAACAGTCAGCTAGACCGCGGTACACGCAATGTCGTACAGCAGGGTGTGGCAGGACAAAAAGAAGTGGTATATAACGTTGTCACGCAAAACGGCGAACAGACCGCCAAAGATTGGGTGGGCGAACGCATTGTGACAGAACCGGTGAGTGAAATCGTAGAATATGGTACGAAATCTCCCATGCGCAGCACGGAGACATTGTCGTCTCGTAGCGGCGAACACGCGGCGCGTCAGGCGTCAGCAGGCGGTTTTTCCTATAGCCGCGTGATTACCTGTAATGCAACGGCATATGATTTGTCCTATGAAAGTTGTGGTAAACATCCGGGCGAGCCTGGTTATGGTGTGACGGCAAGCGGCATGAAAGCAGGTCCGGGCGTGGTTGCGGTTGACCCGCGCGTGATTCCGCTGGGTACCCGTTTATATATTGCGTCTACGGACGGAACCGCCGACTATGGCTATGCAATTGCGGGCGACACAGGCGGCGCAATCAAAGGCAATAAAATCGACTTATTCTTCCCATCTGCGTCCCAAGTACGTCAGTTTGGCAGAAGAAATGTCACGGTTTATGTGTTAGACTAATCGCAGGCGGTCGATGGAACCGTTGTAAATAAAAAAAGAACAGGTTTCTCATTTGGGAAGCCTGTTCTTTTTTTGTTATTTAGGCATAAGAGAATTGATTCTCTTATGCCTACTGCATACCGGCAATGAGTGACAGCAGTTTGTCCTGTGATATTCCGCCCGTTACAAGGGCATAACACACACCCGCGTCCTGCCATGCGGCGGTATAGACCAGTCCTGCATTGCCGCGCAGCGATACAGAGAGTGTCCCGACCCTGTGCACTGTCGTTTCGCCATAGTCGTTATAATCGCCGCTGACGTTGCCGGTTCCGCGGGCGGCGCGAAAGGTGAAGGA
>CAMNSU010000024.1 GCA_946555455.1 uncultured Clostridia bacterium
GCAATCAGGAACGGCAGTTATACCTATAATTGCCGAAAAGGCAGGAGCAAGTCAAAACGTCCGAGCGAACGAGATTGTTGTTGTGTGTAAGACGATAACAGGCCTCACAAGCGTTACAAACCCTGAAAGCATAACTAACGGTACCGATGAGGAAACGGACAGCGAACTCCTTGCACGTTTCAGGGAACGAGCACAAAATCCTCCGAGTTCGGGAAATGTGCGTGATTATATACGCTGGGCGAAAGAAATATCAGGCGTTGACGAGGTGCTTCCTGAGCCATTATGGGCGGGACCGGGTACGGTAAAACTTACGATTATATGCAACGGCGAAGCAGCCGACCAAAGCATTATTGATGAGGTTAAGCAGTACATAGACCCTTATCCCGAGGGAACGGGCGCAGGAAAAGCTCCTATTGGCGCAATAGTAACGGTTGGTACGGTGGTAATGTCAAATACCAATGTAAAAATACCGAACATTCGTTACAAGGAAGGCGCAGACATAGAAAATACAAAAGCGGAGATTTTATCCTCTATTTCGTCATATTTGAAAACAATACCTCTTGGCGGCATTATCAGAATTGTCAAGATAGAGGCGGCGATAGGCTCCGTCAGCGATGTAATCGGCTTTGATGATGTTTTGATTGCAATAGACGGAAGCGACGATTATAAAAACGAGGATATTCAGCTTGATATGGCAAAAAAGACCTCTCTTGGCGAGGTGATGTATGTATGAGCAAGTCTGCAGAGGAAATGCTGAGGTGGGTACCGCCATATTATTCCGAAAGTAAGATATACAAGGAACAGAACAACGCAAAAGGCAGAGAGATTGATATTCTCAGATATATCGTGGACGATTTGAAGTATCAATTTATCCCGAAATATGCAACTTGGGGGTTGATATTTTGGGAAAACCTTTGTGGTATTGCTCCTGTTGCTTCCGAAACGCTTGATGAACGCAGAAAACGAGTATTAACAATGTTAAGCACTATCGCACCGCTTACACCTACCGAATTTGTAAATCAGGTCAAGATAGCAACAGGCGAAAACGTCAAAATATATTATACTGATTGGCAAGTTGAGGATAAGGACGGTCCATACGGAAAAATTGAAAATGTGCATTTGAGAAAAGGTGATCCTGAAAAGAAAGGTGATTATATTGTCGATATTGTCATTGACTTACCGACAGAACTTTTCAACTTGATTACATTCAAAAAAACCGTATATGAGATAATTCCTTGTCATTTGATGATAAAGTGTTCAGCAATCGTCAATCACGATATACTGAAACGCTATACTCATAATGAGTTAAAAAGATACACGCACAATCAGCTTAAAAATTGCATTCCATTGGAGGAGGTGGTATAAATGGCAAGAAAAACAAAAAACTATGCGCTCACTCTCCCGGACGGTGATGAATTCTACGATGTTGACGTATTCAATAAAAATTTTGAAACACTTGACAAAGAAACGGGAAACAAGGTTGAACGCAACAAAGACATAGCCGCAGGAACAAAGGCAAAAATTTCATTTGACGAAAAAGGTCTTGTAACAGGTGGCGAGGATTTAACGCCTGACGACATTCCCAATATCCATATTTCAAAGGTTGAGGGCAGGCCTCCGATTGTTTACATAGACGGTACGCCGATATATGGTAGCCGTTTTTTTGATGTTGACAAAAACGGAAATGCAATATTGAGAGAGGACGGAAGCGGCGATTATCTGCTCACAGTGTTAGAAAATGGCAGTGTGATTTTGCGTGATGTGATTACACAGGTAACAGACAATCTCGACAGCGAAAGCGGCACAGACGCCCTCTCAGCCAATCAAGGACGGGTTTTAGGCTCGTGGATAGGCAAACTATCAGACCTGCTCACAAATGCGAAAACAAGCCTTGTAGAAGCCTTAAACGAGGTGGCCGAAAAGTTATCATCTCACCTTAAAGACCAACGTATTCATACATCGGTTTTCTTTCCCGATGAAACGCCTACCGGGACAAATTATATATGGTATTCTCCGTATAACTCGGGCGGCTCTGCAGAATATGGTGGAATTATTTTGGAGGCTGTGCCTTTTAATGGTGATGAAAAAAAGCTACACGCCGAAGTTGAAACAAAAGACTATACATTTGACAATACGGCGGTCAACGGCAAAAACGGCTCTATAGCCGTTGAAATCAGTTAGCAAAAAGGCGGCGCGCACCTTTTTACTATAAATAAAATATTTTTAATTTTTAGGAGGAAAAACAAAATGGCAACAAACACAAACATTCAGGAAGTAATTGCAAAACTTAAAATTGAGGGCGTCCTCAAAGAGGTAGGATTTAGAACGTATGGCGAATTTGTATATCTCGCTGACGGTACAACTGCAGAGGCGGCGATTGCAAACATTCTTACGCAGATTACAAATCTGCCTACTGATAGCGGTATTGACGCAAAAATCAAAACCGCTTGCGACAACCTCTATAACAAGCTTCTCGGCAAGACCGATGAGGAAACAACTATCAATGAAGCATACGATACATTGAAAGAGGTTGCGGATTGGATTGACGGACACGGTACGGCTGCCGCTACAATCACAAGTGATGTATCAGCACTGAAAACAGCAGTACAGGCATTGCAGGCTGTAGGCGCTACAAAGGTTGAAGCGTCCGAAACGAACGGCAATATCAAGGTGGACGGTCAGGAGGTTGTAGTATATACACCGCCCGAAACGATTTCTGCAGACAAGGTAACGGAAACAGACACAAAGCAGTTTGTTTCTGCCGCACAGAAAGCCGATTGGGACGGTAGACCTGTTGTTTACACCGGCGCAACCGAGCCGGAGAATATGAAAAACGGCGATGTCTTCTTGCAGCTCGTTTAATCATTCCTTAATAGCGCCGAGAGAGTTTCTCTCGGTGCTATCTTGTAAAGGAGGTACTGTAAATGATTATGGAAAAAGACACGCTTATTCGTGTTAAGGATAATGAGGGCAACGAGTATATCCTATACCCTGCAACAAAGCTTGAAAACGTGATAGGCGCCGATGAGGCGCTAAACAAAAAAGCAAGTCTCGAATATGTCAATCAGGAATTGGCAAAAAAAGCTGATACTGAGGAAATGACCGAAGCTTTAAGCACTAAAGTGAATGTATCAGACAATGAAATTGCGATGTCCCAAAAGGCTGATTTGCAAGAGGGCAAGGTGCCTATTGAACAGTTGCCGCATTATAGCGCAACTCCGAATGTGTATATAGATGATGTTCTCATTGGAGCTGTGGTATTTGTGGACGTAACCGATAGCGGCGATGTGTATTTAAGAGCGGACGGAAAAGGCGAATATATGGTATATATGCCGCTTGACGGTTGCCCGAGAGCAAAGTATATAGGCGTCGGCGCAATGAACGAAAACAAGGAGGTTAACAATGAATAAGAACAATTATGCGAAATTAAATGATGAATTAGATGTTGAATTCGCTGAATTTTCATCTGATGTTGAAGCGGCCGAACAGGGATTTTTTCCGTATGAGGAACAGGAAAAACCTGTTACTCCCGGCAATACAATCCCTCATAATTACCGTCGTGTTTATGCTAAAAAGAAAGGTAAAATAATAATGTCTTGGGAAGCATACCCGAATTATGAGGCGATTGAACTCTTGAAAAAGCGTCTGACAGCAACAGATTACAAGGTAATCAAATGCTATGAGGCTTCTCTTGTCAACGCAGATATGCCGTATGATGTAGCGGCAATTCATCAGGAAAGACAGGAAATAAGAAACGAAATAAATAGATTGGAGGCGTGCGAATAATGGCTGATATAAAATTGATGAGCGCAAGCGGAATGTTTGACAATTTAAGTCTTTCCCTGCCGCCAAACAATGAGATTGTACTTGACGATGCGGGACTTCCTTCGGTTATGGTTAAAATCCCGAAACTGACCTATGAGGATTTAGGCTTAGAAGCGGTTGGTACGGGTACATTCCCTGCTTGGATTGTAAACGGTGAGGAGGTTCCTTATATCTACATATCCAAGTATCAGAATGTGGTTATTGACGGTAAAGCGTACAGTTTGCCGTATAAGCAGCCGAAAAACCGCATAAAATTTGACGACGCATTGCAGTATTGCGAAGCAAAAGGTGCGGGGTGGCACCTGATGTCAAATATAGAGTGGCAGGCAATCGCCCTTTGGTGTGCAAAACACGATTGTATGCCATACGGTAATAACAACAGCGGCTATGATTATTACCATACCTCAGATTGCGGCGTTATTATGCCGGACGGAAGTTATAACATTACCGCCACAGGAAGCGGTCCCAAAGATTGGTTTCACAATAATGATTTTTCGGGCATTGCAGATATGAACGGAAATCTTGCCGAATTAGTAGGCGGTATTCGTATATACAATGGCGAATTTCAGGTTATACCTGATAACAATACTGTTTTACATCTCGACCAGAGCACGGAGTCAACAGAATGGAAAGCAATTCTGCCGGGAAGCAATTCAGAAAATGCAACGCTTGTGACGCCGGGCACGGCAGGAACGCTTGTCAATATTTCGGGTGGTTTAGGTGTAAATGGTACGGATACGCCGGCAAGTTCAAGCGCCGAGGTGTTTTTTGAAAGAAAGGCTGATACTTGTTCATCAAGTCTCACCGCTGTTCCTGCTCTTGCTTATGCACACGGATTGTTAAATCATAACATCACAACAGAACGGACGGACGCAGTATATTTTAATGTTTCCGGCGAAAAGCTGTTTCGTCGTGGCGGCTACTTCGGCAGCAATGACGGCGCTGGCGTTTTCTGTGTCGACGGCGGCGCGGCCCGTGCGAGTGCCGGCGTGGCGCGCGGCTTCCGCTCCGCTTTTGTACCCCTGCAATCTGCATAACTGTGTTCTGTAATCTCCGCCGACAGGCGGAGATTATATTTTTATTTTTAGGATAACGAAATACGTTATTTTCTCACAAAATACAGATTGCAAAATGAAATAATGTTACAATATAACAAGTCATTGCGTAAATGAGGTGGTTTTTATTGAAGAATTAAAAATCCTGCAAAAAATTTACGATATGATTAAATATGGTTATCAAGCATTGGCACAATTCCCAAAATCCGAAAAGTTTGCTCTTGTTGCAGATATGAAGCATTGTATGCACATTATTCTTGAACGAGCCATTGAAGCGCAAAAAAAGTATTATAAGAAAACTACTTTGCAGGATATGGACGTAGAGATTATGAAGCTTAAAGCGTTTTTGCGACTGTCGCAGGAACTCGGATTTTTACCGTTTCGGAAATACGAAGTATGGTCGAGAATGGTTGTTGAAATTGGTAAAATGCTCGGCGGGTGGATAAAATCCACGCAAAGATAACATTGGGGATAAATCATAAAGCGTCTGTTTCGTCGTGGCGGCAACTACAGCAACAATGACGACGCTGGCGTTTTCTATGTCAACGGCAACACGACCCGTACGAATGCCAACGTGACGAACGGCTTCCGCTCCGCTCTACTCTCAAAAGTCAGATATTATATACCCACGGGTATATTTTCAGCACAGGGAGGTAAAGGGGTTTATTCCCATTCCGTGTCGTTTTGGCAGGAAAAAGATTAAATTTCCGAGAAGATATTTAGTAGGTTTTAGGCTCGAAAGGTATCACGCTCGGACGTGCAAGGAGGCACTATGAAAAAAGTTAAAAACCTGTATCCGAAAATATACGATTTTGACAATCTGCATAGTGCCTACCTTAATGCTCGCAAAAACAAGCGTTTTCGTGATGATGTGTTGGAGTTTTCATCAAACTTGGAAGAAAACCTCATCGACATACAAAACGAATTGATATGGAAGCAGTATCAGGTAGGCAAATATCGGCAGTTTATTGTAACAGTTCCGAAAGAGCGAATGATTATGGCGTTAAATTTTCGTGATAGAGTGGTACAATGGGCGATATACAGACAGATTGCACCTATATTTGACAGGCAATTCATTTATGACAGCTACGGGTGCCGGGATAACAAGGGAACTTTGGCGGCCGCTCAAAGGTTGCAATATTGGCTTAGGCAAGTGGATAGAAAGCCTGAAAAGTATTACTATCTAAAGTTGGATATATCAAGGTTTTTTTATAGCGTAAATCACGAAATTCTTATTAAAATTTTACAACGCACAATAGCGGATAAAGATACAATTGATTTGCTAAAGACAATCATAAATTCGGAAAGTTGTGCGGGATTGCCGGACGGATTTATCTCAGATTGCTTTCCTGCAGACGAGGCAGGAGAATTTTCAGGAATACCTATCGGCAATTTGACAAGTCAGATGTTCGCAAATATCTATCTGAATGAATTGGATCAGTTTTGTAAGCATACGCTCAAAACCCATTATTATATACGATATATGGACGATATTATTATACTTCATCAGGACAAGAAGCACCTTCACAAGCTGAAAAACGACATAGAGCGTTTTGTAAATAGAAAGCTTGGGCTTTGCTTAAATGATAAAACAGCCATAAGACCGGTTGATATGGGTATTGAGTTTGTAGGTTATAGAATATGGTCCACGCATATGAAAATCCGAAAAAAATCTGTTATCCGAATGAAGCAGCGTATCAAAGAAGTACAACATTTATATAAAAAAGGACTTATTGAATATGCTGATGTTCGGGCGACGATAGCGAGTTATTTTGGATTTATGAAAAATTGCGACAGTTTTAATCTGCGTAAAAAATTGTCTGAAACCCTTGTTTTCAGGAGGGAAACAACAGACAACAATAATAGCGATAATGCGTAATAGCATTGTCGCTTTTTTATTTAGAGGAATGCTTTTAATTTAAGAAAGGAGAGATAAGCAACAATGAAAATTTTAGACGGAATAAATTGGTTTTGGGCAGCAATAGTAACAATCCTAAGCGCGATATTCGGACAGTATTGGTACTTTTTCGCTGTGTTTCTGCTTTTGAATATTGCGGACTACATAACAGGTGTTATTAAGGCGCGATACACAAAAACCGAAAACAGCAATAAAGGACTGAAAGGAATAGTAAAGAAAGTTGGCTATTGGGTTATTATAGGCATAGCATTCTTTATTTCTTTTGCTGTCAACGATATAGGTACAATTATAGGTGTAGATTTAGGCTTCACCGTATTCTTAGGTTGGTTTATACTTATAACATTTGTAATCAACGAAATACGCTCAATTCTTGAAAATCTTGTATTGCTTGACGTGTATGTTCCTGTATGGCTGATTAAGGGCTTAGAGGTTGCAAACAATAAAATAAATACTATGGCGGGAGGCAATGATGATGAAAATACTACTAATAGCAGGACACGGTGATGGAGATTGCGGAGCCTGTGGTAATGGATACCGCGAGGCAGATTTGACAAGAGAGGTTGCTGCTCTGCTTAACGAGCGTTTCAGAGGAGTTTGTGCGGCTGAGGTTGCGGACACATCAAAGAATTGGTACGAGTATCTCGGAACGCACAAATACGATTTTTCGGGATATGATTATGTATTGGAAATCCATTTTAACGCAGGCGGCGGCGTAGGAACGGAAATATACGTTACTACTTCTGAACGAAGCATAGGCGTTGAAACTGCTATTGTGAAGCAGATTTCAAATGCCGTAGATTATAGAAACAGAGGCGTCAAGCGCACAAACTTCCGTGTAATTTCGAGAGTTAAGGCGCAGGGTGTTTCATCAGCATTATTAGAGGTATGCTTCATCGACAGCGCCTCAGATGTTAATGTTTATCAGAATAGAAAAAACGATATTGCGAATGCAATCGTCAACGGCATTGCGGAGGGCTTTGGCTTAAAGCAACAGACAGCCTCGCATTGGGCGGCCAGATATTTTGATAAGCTGAAAGGTTTGGGATATATCACAGACGACGCTTGGCGAAACTATGACGGTGATTTGCCTGTTTCGTTCGCTCTTGCTCTCCTCGACAAAACAACAGGCGGCACTTGGAAAAGTGATGAAGCTGACGCTTCTATACACTGGGCACAGCCTATTGTTATAAGCCTTTGCGGCAAGAAAATTATAACCGATAAAGAGCAGTGGCTCGGAGGATTGGATAATATGATGTCAAATGCGTTGTGCCTCGCTTTGTTTGACAAGGCTACGGGCGATATGCGCGAGGCGTATGTCGGACGCAATCCTGACCATTGGGCGAGAAATTGCCTTGACAGCTTATGCGACAAGGCGGTTATCAATACTCCTGCAGCTTGGACCGAGTTCGAGGGTGCCGTAACATACGGGCGTTTTATGGCTCTGCTGTGTGGAGCGTTCAGAATTTGACCTCATTAGAAACAGATTGCTCTCCCTGTTATATTTAAGTTATAACGCATTAGGTGATAATCTGACAAAACGCAGATTTTTCCGCTTAAATGTGTTAAATTTTAACGGAGGGAGCAAAAGACTATGGCAATCAAAATTTTACTGTCCACTCGGCTTGGTGAACGCCGATGGACACAGGCTGACCTTGCGAGGAAAACAGGGATACGCCCGACAACTATCAATGAAATGTATCACGAGATTTGCGAAAGAGTAAACCTTGAACACTTGGATTTGATATGTGAAGTGTTGGAATGCGACTTGACGGATATTATTGAATATACGCCGAATAAAAAGCCGCGCGTACATAAGTAATCGCAAGCGACCTCAAAAGAGAACAGCAGGAGCGTTTTATTGCTCCTGCTGTTTTTTTTATTTGCATTGTAATATATTTTCAACATCACTTCGTTTTTCAAATGCCATTGTAAAGGCTATGTCAGAAGTTATTTTCCCGGCAGTAGCTTCAACAATCATTTCCGAAAGGCTTTTACAAGTATCATAATAGTGTTTGTACGCCTCATCGGCGGCGTTCTCTAATTCTTGATTTTCACAATCTGCCTCGTAGCGTTCCAACGCTTCATTATGTAGTTTTTCTTGTACGTCGGCAGATTTACAGAAAACCAATATTGTCGATAGCTTTGATTTGCTCATATCAATACCTCCCTGTTGGAACGGCACTTAAAATTTTGTAATTTCCGTGCCGATAACATTCATTGAAAGAATGCCTTGTGCCGCCCTCGCTTGTTGCCATAAAAACATCTGTAAAAATCTTGTTTGTATCAAGGCTTAGTACCGTAACAACGTATTCCTTACTCATAATCATCATACTCCTCATCAAAATATTCTTCATCTTCATCTTCGTAATCATCTACATCTTCGTATTTATCGTAATAATCCCACATATCCTCATCATTATTTGTTTCTTTTAATTCGGGATGTTTTTCTAAAAAATCAAGTACGGCATTTTCGAGGGCGGTTATAGCGGCATCATATATTGTGTCGTCATACACACCCCACATATCCAGTATAATTTGGGATATATCATCATTTGTTTTTTTCATAAGATAACGAGCGGGAGGGTTGCAAGTTTCGTTTCCATAACCAACGCCTATATGGTCGCCGTCGTTATAATTTCTGTAGCTTATTCTTGCGATTGCTCTAATAATTTCTCCTGCTACTGTATCAGCTTTTCCCGAAGTGGGTACGAGTTCCTCAAATAAATCCTCAATCCTTTTTTCTGCTTTTGTCATTTTCAACAACTCCTTATAATATTTTAATAAATTAAAATAAACTTTTAACTTCTCTATGGTTATATATTACCATATCCACCCTTGTATGTCAACACTTTTTTGAAATATTTTTTTATTTTTTTGAAAAAAAGTTTTGACAAATTAAAATAATTGTGATATTATAATGATGAGGAGGCGATTTGTATGGTTTCTTATGACCCTTTATGGAAACTACTGATTGATAAAAAAATGAATAAATTAGACTTGTGCAAAGAGGTCGGTATAAGCACAGCGACACTTGCCAAAATGGGAAAAGACGAATATATTGCATTAAAAATTGTAGATAAGATATGCGGCTCTTTGAAATGCAATATTGAGGACGTCGTTTCTATAACACATTAACAGATAATTTTATTAGAGAAAGAGAGGACACATTATGCCTACACTGAGTATGTTTTTCGGTATTTTGATTAGAATGTATAAGGAAATAAACGGTCAACACAATATCCCGCATTTTCACGCAGGGTATGGAGAATATGAAGCTGTTTTTGACTTTGATGGAAATGTTTTAGAGGGAAAACTGCCGAAGAAGCAAACCAATCTTGTTGTTGCTTGGACAGAGATACACCGTGAAGAACTTGAAGCGAATTGGAAGTTACTCTGTGAAAATGAGCCGTTTTTCAAAATCGAACCGTTAAGATAGGAGGACGATTATGGACAATATAATTAAAGGTGCTCCGTTAAGTCCGAGAGTTAAGCAAGCCGAGCCTACGGATAATTTCGAGTTATTGCTTACATTCAATAATGGAGAAAAGAAAAAGTTTGACGCAAAAACATTATTTGAATATCCTATGTACGCACCGCTCAAAAATATCGGCTTTTTCAAATTAGTTAAAGTAGATAATATGTGTGTGTATTGGAATGATGATATTGACATTTGCCCGGATACGCTATATATGCAAAGCGTTCCTATTTAGTGGCTCTATTGTGGCTCTAAGAGATTTTGAAAAGAAAAGTATTCAAAAAAATATGTGGAATATATAAATGAAATAGAGCCAAAACAACGACAAATGAGCAAAAACTATCCTACAACGGAAGAGTGGGAATGATGTCCAAAGGCTGTGCGGTATAGAGCTGTGCAGCCTTTTTGTATATGCGTATTTTGTGGTATTATAATTTAGTTTTTATGTGTGGTAGAATAATTGAATGAATACCAAAATGTGTAGGTTAGAGGAAAAGATTTATGCGTAGGGAATATAATAAAACACTAATATTTAATGGCGCTCCAAGAAAGAACGGCGATACAGTACAAATTATTAATAAATTAATAGAACTATTGCAAGATGAATATAAAGTTATTGATACATATTTGTATGGATTGCCGCTGGTGCAGAGAGCATAGCGGGTGTTGCGTTGATGATGAAATGCAAGATATTTATAAATATATACAAGAGTGTGATAGTATTATAATAGCGTCGCCTATTTGTTTTTCTGAATTGACAGGTAAATTATTAGATGTCAGCAGCAGATTACAGACCTATTTTGCAACCCGATATTTCAGAAACGAAAAGCCGATAATTAAACAAAAAATGGTGCGGTTATATTGGTCGGCGGTGGTGATGGGAATATGGATAAGGCATATGATACGGCTTGCGCATTATTAAAGCATATGAATGTAACAGATATTTTGTCTGCTGTGTGTAGTCATAATACAAATATTAAGCCAGCTTTAGAAGATGAAGCGTTTATCAATCAAATTACGAAGCTTGTTATTTTTTTAATAAGCGATAAATATATTTTGCTTTTTGTAAGATTATGAGTTATAATGGCATTTAGAATATTTAAAAAAATAAATGATAGAATAGTGTTATATACTTTTTTTGAAAGGATTAGCAATATGAATAGTCATTTATTTTCAAAGGTGGAGAGAAGAGATATGAATATAAAACCACAAGATAAAACAATAAGAGAATTGCTACTTTCAGGACGTCAATTTATTATTCCAAGATTTCAGCGAGAATATTCTTGGGAGAAAAAGAATTACAAAGAATTTTTAGATGATATGATAAATTGCCTAATAATAAGCAAAGGACAAATCAGTTTTGATCAGTATTTTTTGGGTACTATGTTGTTTGTTGGAGATTGTTTTGAAGGTGATAAAGGCGAAATCGATGTGGTTGATGGACAGCAACGATTAACCACTATTACAATACTATTTTCGGCTTTATCTGATCGTTTCTTAGAAAAAGATGAAGATACTCTTAGCAAACAAATTTTTAAATATATTATGACAACTGATGATAATGGAAATGATGTTAGGGTTATAAAAAGTAAAACCCATTATCCGTTTTTTTCTTTTTATATACAGGAACGACAAAAAGAAAATATAAAAGCTCCTTCTTCTGAAGAAGAACAGTGCATAAAAGAAACTTATGAATATTTTTATAATAGTTTGAACGAAAAAACATTGCGCAACTTTTTGAAAAAGAAATATGGTGATGATACTGTCGAACAATTAAAGTATGTCGACATTCTAAAAGCTGTACGTGACCAAGTTCTAAATACTACATTTATATCAATATCTACTAAAGAACGTGAACAAGCTAATATGATATTCGAAATTCTTAATGCTAAGGGTAAAAGATTATCAGATGTAGATTTGATTAAAAATAAAATTTTTGAAATTGTTAATGATACTGAACCAGCAGACTTTGCAGAAGAAAAATGGAAATCTATAAAGAGTATATTAAATTTGCGTAATATTGACGTTGGATTTGTTCAGTTTTATCGTTATTTTTGGATTTCCAAATATAAAAAATCTGGAGTCAACAGGTTGTATGATGATTTTAAGGCACACATCAAACCAAAAAACAAAGAAATTTATAAGGCTTTTTTAAATGACATTGAAGATACGGCCAAGTTATATGTAAAAGCGGTTGCTCCGGAAAGAAGTGACTTCAAAAACAAAAAAGAGTATTATGGAATTATTCAAAGTATAAAAGTTTTATCGGATTATTTTAGTATAATACAAGTAAGAATAGCATTAATAGCTTTATTAGAGGCTAAAGAAGCTGATATTATATCATTAAAACAGCTCAAGACGATTGTATACTATCTTGAGAATTTTCATTTCTCTTACAATGCTATTTGCTCAAAGCCGACTAATAAATTGGAAACAATTTATTCTAAATTTTCGATAGCTTTAAGACATTGTAAGGATAAAGCGTTGGCAAAAAATATAATAGAGGAATTGATTAGTCAACTGGATGATATATATGTTTCATATCAGGAGTTTGAGGATGAATTTATTTTATTGACATATACAAAAAAAAGTAAGCCATCGAATTTAAAAACCAAATATGCTATCAATAAAATTGCTTCCTATTATGAAGGTAGTGAATTATTTGACGACAAAGGAAGTATTGAACATATATTATCTGAATCTATAGATACCTATAATACCAACATCGGAAATTTAATTTTGTTAGAACAGCAATTAAATGAAGAAGCAGATTCTTTGGATTATAAAAACAAGATAAATGTTTACAAAAAGTCTGTTTATAAGTGGGTTGATTTTTTCTTGACAAAAAATGACGAATGGAATGATGACATGATTAAAGATCGCGCAAAAGAATTGTCCAAAATATATTATACAAAAATTCTGAACAAACAAATGAATTAGACGTATAGTTTATGGCAACAAAACGGCAACAAAAAATCAGATAGCAAGAAATAAATAGATAATACAAGAAATGTAAACACTCTATGATAAATCACTCATACAAAATTGTTTAAGATTGATTTATCAAGAGTCGAGTGGGAATAATTTAAAAATGATTGAAACAGCCCCGATTTGTACGTTCTGTACAAATTGAGGCTGTTTGTTTGTCTAAATAAAGTTTTGCTAAGCAATATTTTGAAGGTTCATTTAAAATTTTGATGTATTGCTCTCGATGGGTGATATAAAACATCTCCGTAAAATGCTAGATATGATGTGAGAAAAAGCGGGTGGTGTTAAATAGTGCAGGCGTGGTTTAAAAATTGATACTTGGCATGATAAGGCGGTTGGAGTAAAATAGAATAGAGATGTAAATAAGCAGATAACAGCAACGCTGCAAAGGAATAGGTGGAGCCGGGAAATTGATAGAAGAGGATAGGTTTATGAAGAGGAACAGCAAAAAAATAGGTCTTATATATATATGGATGCTCACGTATATGTGTGCAATGCTGGTGCCGGTTTGTGTGAATTTTATTTCGTATAGCAATTTTAGGGTGAAATTTGAGCAGGAAATTCAAAGCTATAATAATTTGCTGACAGAAAAAGTGCGGAGTGAATTTGACGAAAGAATTGGCAATTTTGTTCATTTCATTTTTGCACTGGAGGGGGATGCGCGTTTTCGTACCATTGCGGCATATCCGGAAAATATGGACAATAACCAGTGGGCAGAAGTGAATGGTTTCGTGCATGACAGTTTGCGGCAATATGCAGGGCAAATTCCGCAGGATTTTAACATTGTTTTAAAAAAATCAGGTTTGGTGCTGAGAACGAATTATATTTCCAACGGGAAAGTGGCATACCAAGTATGGGGAACGCCTTATGCCAAAACATATTCTGAGTGGATTGCAAAAGTAAACAGCAACTATAAATATGATTTTAGACTTGATGAGGAATACCGTTTTGTCTGTTGCCATACATTGTTTCCCGGAACGGAGTATGAAGTGACGCTTGTTGCCACATTGGCGGATAAAGATATTTTGGATTTTGAAAAAAGTTTTAGTATGGAACAGGGGCGGTCTTTGGCAATTTGCCCGCGGGGTGAAAAAACGAAAATCGTTTTGGACGGCACAGAGTTGGAATTGGATTTCATGGGAAACAACAATACTGCCGGTCATATTGTGCTCCAAAATGCGGATAGAGCAAAATATATTGCAATGTATGCAAAAAGTGCAATTATGGATTTGAACTATGCTATCATCACAGAGGATACTTTCTTTTATCAGGTGCAGCAGCAAATGCGCAATGTTTGGCTGCTGACCATTCTCGCAAGTGTGCTGGTTGGCATTGTGTTTGCGATATTGTTTTCCTATTATAACTATGCGCCGCTGCGCAAAATTGTGAAAATGTTTGGAAAACCAAACGGGAAAAATGAGTACCAATATATCGAAACGCGGCTGCATCAAATGCAATATTCGCAGACAAAATCAAAGAATGAAAAGCTGCTGGCGGAATACTTGGTGAGGTCTACCTATACTTCATATATGGAAGAACAACTGAAAACAAACTATGGAATTGATAGTGATACAGATTTGATGGTTACTGTTATTTTCTTTCAGGATATTACCCAATTTATATCGGAGGGAACGGTAGAACGTGATTTTGAAGCGATGTGTTTTGCAGTGGAAAATGTGTTCAGCGAAATGATGACGCAAGATGGATGTCAGGTGAATATGACGTCAACAAAAGGCGCTGTTAACGCTGTGATTTGTGTGGAGGATAAAAAATTAGTACATGAACGACTGGAACAGTTTGTAGATTTTTTGGAGGAACAGCTTCATATTTCCTGTTTTGTTGTTTGTGGAGAATGTCTCAAAGGCGGAAAGAATATTTCCGAATCCTATCGTCAAGCAATGGGGGTGTTGGATTATATGCTTTTTGTGGATGACAGCGATGCGATTGGCATATATGATGTAAAAGAATCTGTATTATATGAAAAATACACCAAAAAGGTGGAGCAGAAAATTTTGTTAGCGGTGATTGAAAATGAACCTGAAAAGGTGAAACTGGTCATTGACGAATTGTTTCGCTGCGGACCTGCCAAACCAAAGCTATCGGAAGCACAAATGATTCTGAAAACGATAACAGAAGCCATTATTGCGAAACTAAAGGAACAGGAAAAAAGCAGAAAGGTAGACTTCAGCGTATTGCAGGAAGGAATGAGAAGCAGTTCGCTGGAGGAATATTATGAACATTTGACAGAATTTATGGATATGTATTACGAAAACGAAGAACGGACGCAAGAGAAAAACTTTTTCAGACAAATTCAAGACTATGTAGACAAAAATATTGCTGACCCGAATTTGACCAACGGCAAAATTGCAGAGAATTTCAGCATCAGCGAGGTCTATTTATCGCGGTATTTTAAAAGCAATTATTCTGACGGTCTGCTAAACTATATTATTAAAAGCCGTGTGGAAATTGCAAAAGAGATTTTGAGAACAACGGAAAAGACCGTCAATGAAATTGCAGAAGAGGCAGGGTTTGCAAACAGTTTGGCGTTGCTTCGGGCATTTAAAAAGCATGAAGGCGTTACGCCAACACAATTTAGGGAACTGAATAAATAACAGTGGGGATAATATAGGCAAGCGCCGCGTGTCATGATAGGGCAAGCCATTTTTGAGGCATGAATCAAATCATAAAAAAGGGACTGCATGTTTTGGGTCAAAGGACATGCAGTTTTTTCTTTGATAAAAAGCAAATACACTGCGGATAAAGACTTGTCAATCCGCATTTTTCCCGATATTTGGCAAAAGGTTAAATATTGATAGCGCGGGTTAAGGATTGTCAGTTGACGGAAGGGGAGCGGTGGATTTATACTGAAACCACAGGAAGCGACAAAAGAGAATACGAAAAAAGAAATGGAGGAGAACCTTATGAAAAAAAGAATCATCAGTTTTTTATTGCTGTTGACGCTGCTGTGCAGTTTGAATGTCGTGTATGCGGAAGAATTGACACAAACAATGACGCCGTTTATCAGCGTCACACACGATGACGGAAACGAGTCGCGTTTCACATCAACGGATGTAACGCAGCCTGTAACCATGGGTGGAAAAGGATATAGTAGACGGCAGATTACCGTGCTGGATTTGAACCAATTGGAAATACCGGACGGTATGACGGTCGATACAATGATTTATTCTTTGTATTGTACCGTAAGTTATGAACTTGTGGATAACGTGATTGGTGTTTGGGCACTGGATTTTTCGGGTATTGATTTGAGCAGTACCCCATTGACCTATCAATCGGTTCCGGCGAATGGAGAAATGATTGCCAGTTTTGACATGCCGGCAAGAGTGAATGGCGCTACATACCAGAAATATATAGACTTTGACATATCAGACTATGTGAAGACAGCAATTGCTGCGGGAAGGCGGTATGTTGGGTTTGCGGTTCAGCACACAGTCAATTGTAAGAGCGGCGGTATGTTTGTTGAGACAACCTATGGCGCGAATCCGCCTAAAGTAACGTATAGCTTGCGCAAATTGGGCGTCGTTGCAAAAAGTCATAATGTTATGGCAGAAAAAAACGGTACGCAGCAAAAGACGGTAAACACTGCGCCGTGGTTTAGTGCATCTCATTGGGACGCTG
This sequence comes from uncultured Clostridia bacterium, assembly GCA_946555455.1. Classification (GTDB taxonomy): domain Bacteria; phylum Bacillota; class Clostridia; order RUG12999; family RUG12999; genus JAAWTG01. The sequence goes on from CAMNSU010000024.1 coordinate 16,898, forward strand.
ATGAATCAAAATATACCTCAACCACAGAAAAAAATTGGGCGATAAATATGGGCGGCGCAGGTTATAGGAGACGCGTGATTACCGTGCTGGATTTATCGGCGTGGGAACTTCCGGAAAATACCGTGCTGGAGGAATGCATTTATTCTTTATATGGCATTGCAAGTTATGATACAACAGAAAAAATTGTCGGCGTTTGGGCGCTGGATATTTCAAACGTTGATATGAGCGAAGGCTTAAAATATGCGGACGTGCCGAACAACGGAGCGTTGCTTGCCAGCATTAACATGCCGGCGAAAGATGACGGCGGCGGAACCTATAAAAAATACATGGATTTCAATTTGACAGAATACATCAATCAGGCAATTACGGCAGGGCAGCGGTATGTTGCTTTCGCAGTTCAGCAGACCACAAGCTGTAAAGGTGGGCTAAACGTTGATACAAGCTATAGCGCCAATCCGCCCAAGATATCTTTGAAATATCAGGAAACGATATCGGGAAAAGTGGAACAGAATATTTTGTGCGAAGGAGAACTGGAATACAATGTGACGCTGCTGAATGAAACAAACGAAACAAAACAGGTGCGGCTCCTATGGGCACAGGTGCAAGGAAATGTTTGTACCAAAGTGGTTGCGGGAGAAGTTGTTTCGCTGGAGGCGAATGCAGAACAGACGGTGACATTGACGCAGGCGGTGACAGATACGAACAGTACCGTACGGTTTTTTGCCGTAGAGGATATCGGTACAGTAGTACGGCCGCTTGTAGATGAAAAATATGAACTGACGAAAGACGGATGGAAATAGGAGGAAATGAAAATGAAACGAATCGGATGTCTTGCCCTTGCGTTGTGTCTGCTTTGCATGGCAGGCTGCGGCAATCAGGGAGAAAAGAAAGAAACACAAAACACAAATCAAAAACTGACCTATTGGGTGGGAATAAACAGTTCGCAGATTACGACCATATCCAATTATGCAGAACTGCCAATGTATCAAAAATTAAGTGAAGAAACGGGCGTGGAAGTGGAATTTATGCATCCGCCGACGGGACAGGAAGCGGAACAATATAATTTGCTCATTGCTTCCGGCGACTATCCGGACATGATTGAACGGGGCTGGTCGGCAGATGCGGGCGGACCTGGAAAAGCAGTGACGGACGGCATTATTTTACCGCTGGACGACGCAGTGAAAAATTATGCGCCGAACTATCAAGCGCTGCTGGAAAAGAATCACGAATTGAAAAAGGCGTTTTCCACAGACAACGGTCAGATTTTTGCCTTCGGTGGTATTTCCGTCATGCCCAAACTGATACCCGGCGGTTATTTTATCCGGAAAGATTTTTTGGAACAGCTTCACATGGAAGCGCCGAAAAGTATTGAAGACTGGGAAGCCTATTTTGAAGGCTGCAAAACGCAGCTTGGCATAGAGACGCCGTTTTCGACAGATTCCTACCGCATGAATTATGCAAAACTGTTCTCGGAAAGTTTCGGTATTGGCAGCAAATATTATGTTGACGCAGCGGGAGAAGTGAAGTATGCGCCTATGCAGCCGGAATTTAAGGAATATCTCACACTGATGAACCGTTGGTTTGAAAAAGGATATTTGGACAAAGGTATTTTCTCCAATGATGGAAGTATGGTGGAATCAAAGATTCTCAATTCCATGACAGGGTCTTTTTATGGATTTATCGGCGGGACGCTGGGCAAGCTTTTAGCGGCTGCGCCGGACGATACATTCCGGTTGACGGCAGTGAAAAGCCCCTCTCTGAAAAGTGGGGAGGCAGCGCAGCTTTATGTTTCCAAACCCTATGGCTTTGATGCGGCGGCAGACATGACATATAGCCTGACGAATACCACGGCGTTTTCCACGAAGAACAAGGATTTGGAAAAATCGGCGAAATTTATGGACTATCTGTATACGGAAGAGGGACGTAGACTGAAAAATTTTGGCGTGCAGGACGTCAGTTACACCATGGTAGGGGAGAAACCAACCTATACGGAGGAAATTGCAAACAACGCAGAAGGACGTTCCATGAATGAAATGATTGGAAAATATTGCAGAGCAACGTCACCCAATCCTGGTTTTGGCGACGACCCTTATTATATCGAACAATATTACAAATATCCGCAGCAACTGGAAGCAATGGATATTTTTGCAGAAAATTTAGGCAGCGCAGTGGCATTTGATTTGCCGCCGGTGACGCCGCTGGAGGAAGAAGTAACAGAAATGTCCACATTGCAGGCGACCATTGATACCTATCAGGAAGAAATGTTTGCAAAATTCATCATGGGAACGGAACCGATAGAGAATTTTGATAAATATGTGGCAACACTGCAATCTATGAAGATTGACCGGATTTTGGAGATTTATAAAAATGCAATGCAGCGGTATGAATTACGATAAGAATCCGGCAACGTGAAAGTTTCTTTCACGTTAGCCTCCGGCGGAATGAAAAGCGCGTGCGAAATTTTGCTCACCTTCGGTTCGCAAACGCACATGCGCAAAAAAATCTCTTATCATTCCTTGCCCTGTCGATAAGAGAAATTTAATTCCTATTTGTGCCGATGCAGGGCGGCGGAATGGAGATTTTTATGAAAATGAAAGGAAGAAAAAACGGTGTATGAATTGAAAGCAGGAAACGCACTGCAGGTGAAAAACCGGCGAGTGAGTATTTTGAAAGACTTGCGGCGCGACGTATGGATTTATGTGCTTGCCGCGGTGGTGCTTGCGTATTACATATTATTCCACTATCTACCAATGTATGGAGCAGTGATTGCCTTTAAAGAATATGACGTTGCAAAAGGCATTATGGGAAGTCCGTGGGTGGGGCTGAAAAATTTTAAAGATTTTTTTCACGATTACTATTTTTTGCGTTTGCTGCGCAACACCTTATTGCTGAGTGTATACAACTTGTTGTGGTCGTTTCCGGCAACCATTTTGTTTGCGTTGCTGCTCAATGAAATCCGGCAGGAGAAATTCAAAAAAGTGGTGCAAACGGTCACCTATCTGCCGCATTTCATTTCTACGATTGTGGTGTGTGGCATGTTGATTGACTTTTTGGCAGACGACGGACTGATTACGCAAATTATGAAGCTGTTTGGCGGCGAAGGGAAATATTATCTGAACTATCCGCAATATTTCCGCACCATTTATGTTTCCTCCGGCATTTGGCAGAGCATTGGCTGGGGCAGTATTATTTATCTGGCGGCGCTGTCGGGAATCGACCAAGAACTATATGAAGCGGCGACCATTGACGGCGCGGGACGGCTGCGGCAGACATGGCACATCACGCTGACAGGGCTGCTGCCCACCATTGTGACCCTGCTGATTTTAGAAATCGGCAAACTCATGAATTTGGGCTACGAAAAAATTATATTGCTCTACAACGGCAATACCTATGAGACGGCGGACGTTATTTCCACCTACGTTTACCGGCTGGGATTGGGCGCGTCAAGACGGTATAGCTACACGACGGCAATTGGGCTGTTCAACAGTCTCATCAATTTGATTCTGCTGGTCAGCGCAAACAAAATCAGCAAACGGCTGACGGACAACAGCCTGTGGTAAGGGGGAGGGAATCGTTATGAAAGTGAAAGAAAGTATTGGCAGAAGAATTTTTTGCAAAATCAACATCCTTATCATGATTGGCATGATGGTCATTACGGCATATCCGCTGATTCATGTGCTGTTTGCATCAATGAGCGATTCCGGAGAATTGCTCAAACACAGGGGACTGCTGCTATATCCGATCGGTTTCAGCTTGAAAGCGTATGGGTTGGTTATGAAAAATCCCAATATTACCTCCGGCTACCTCACGACCCTTTTGGTGGTGGTGAGCGGGACGTTGCTGAATTTGTTTATGACGTCGATTGGGGCGTTCGTGCTCAGCCGCAGAAATTTGCGGGGGAAAAATATTTTGATGGCGGTGATTATCATAACCATGTATGTCAGCGGCGGCATGATACCGCGGTATCTTATCATTGCCAACACGCTGCATTTAAAGGACAGTCTGTTTTCGCTGATTTTACCGGGCGCCATTTCAACCTACAACTTGATTATTATGCGGACGAACTTCATGCAGATTCCGCAAAGTTTAGAGGAAGCGGCGCGCATAGACGGCGCGAACGATATTTCTATCTTGTTTAAGGTGATTTTGCCGCTGTCTGTACCGGTGCTTGCCGTGATGACGCTGTTCTACGGCGTTTCGCATTGGAACGCTTGGTTTGACGCGATGCTGTTTCTGCGGGAGCGCAGCAAATATCCGCTGCAACTGATTATGCGCGAAATTTTAATCAGCAGCAGCACCAGCGCGATGTCCGACAGCGGCGCTTATGAAATTGGAGAAAGCATTAAATATGCTACCATTATTTTTACCACGGTTCCGATTCTTTTGGTCTATCCTTTTATTCAGCGGTATTTTGTGAAAGGAATTATGGTTGGTGCAATTAAGGGATAGACGGCAATCATAAAGGAGGAAAAGACGATGAAAAAAATAGCGTTATGGTTATGTGTTTGTTTGACTTTCATCAGCGGGAGCGCGTTTGCAATGGAGGCAAGCATTGATTACGATACGAATTTGATTTCGGTGGACGCGCCGGCGCAGGAACAGAAAACCGCGCTGATTGTGGTGCGCAGCAAGGAAACGGGCGCATATGAATATGCGGACCTTTTGTTTGCACAGGAAGAAGCGTTTTCCACGGAACTGAAGTTGTCCGACGAGGCGGCGGAAGGGGAATACAGCGTTGTGCTGGTGCGGGCAAATGAAACGGAAGAGGAATTGTTTGACTTTGTGAACGTCAGCGAAGGAACGCGCAGCACGATTGTACAGGCATTGTCAAATGCGTTAAGCGATGCGGATGCAGCAAGCGGCGAGCAAAAGCTGAATGCCTTTGTGACACAATATACATGGGCGCTTAGTATTGATACTGCAAAATATGGAGCGCTTGTGTCCAAAGCGGATTTGATAGCGCTTTTGCAGGAAAAACCACATGCAACATTCGCGCAGATTATGGAAAGTTTTCCGGCGGCGCTGAACGAAGCATATGCCGCGTCAACAGGAGAAAAAATTCTGGAGGACATCAAAAACGCGAGCGCGGCGGAAATTACCGGAATTTTAAAAGAGAACGCGGAGATTTTGGGGATTACTTTGACGGATGTGTATGATATATACCAGACCTATGTCAATGAACGGCTGAAAAACACAGCAGATTTGTCCATGGCAAATGTGGCGGAGAAATTTAATGCCATTATGGCGATTCCCTATCTAAACGCGGCGTCGCGCAGCGATATTGACCGTGTGATTCAGGAGCAGGACAAATATCTGGATATTTATGACACGATTCATAAAAACAACGCCGACGTTGTTGTGAAAATTCTGAAAAAACTGGAGGAAACGGAATTTCAGGAACGTTCGGAAATTCTTTCCGCCATCATTGAAGTAGTTGCGGAAGACAAAGCGAATCAAAATAAGACGCCTTCCGGTTTTGGCGGAGGGGGAGGCGGCGGCAGAAGACCGTCCGGCGCGGATATTGCCATTTCCGGCGTTCCGCCGATTTCACCGCCGCCGGGAACTGTTCCCAATCCCACGGAAGAAACAGGCAGATTCAATGACGTAGGTTCTGTGCCGTGGGCAGCGGAAAGCATTGAGAAACTGGCGGACATGGGAATTATCGCGGGAAAAGGCGGAAAAACGTTTGCGCCGAACGACCAAATTACCAGAGCGGAAGTTGTTAAAATTCTGGTTGGCGCGTTTTCGCTGACGGAAGAATCAGACGCTGCATTTTCAGACGTTGCGGCGGATAGCTGGTATGCGCCGTATATCCGCAAAGCAGTGGCGGCGAATCTCACGCTTGGCGACGGAACCGGTTCTTTCCGTCCGGAAGAAGTTATCAGCAGACAGGACATTGCTGTGATGATTTGCAGATTTATCGGCGGGGCGCAGACAGCGCAATTGCCGTTTGGCGACAAGGATTCCATTGCGGCATATGCCAAAGAAGCAGTGGAAACGCTTTACAGCATGGGTATTATTTCCGGAAAAGACGACGGGAACTTTGACCCTTATGGCAATCTTACACGGGCAGAATGCGCCAAAATGGTGTATGGTATCATTGCACAGCAGCAAAATGGGTAACGGAAAATTGGGAGGAGAATGAAACATGAAATATTTAAAATTGAGCTGCATTTTTCTGTTGCTGCTGCTGTCGTTCCAAATGGTTACCTTTGCCGAAGGCAACGCCGACGAAGAGTTGCTGGTGCATTTGGGCATTGTGGACAGCGGATTCGCGCAGCGGGAAAGCATTTCCAGAGCAGAATTTGCGCATATTGTCGTGAAATTCATGAACATTGAGCCGGTAGTGGCAAGAAAAATCTATGCGGACGTTGCGGAAAACCATCCCTATGCGGCAGAGATTACGCTGCTGACAGATATGGGATATATTAACGGCGACGGAAGCGGAAACTACAATCCGGACGCAGCGATTGAGACCGCCCATGCGACAAAAATTTTGGTTTGCGCACTGGGATATCATCCGGTTTGCAGAATCAACAACAGTTTTTTGGCGCAGGCGCAGAATTTGGGGTTGTATAAAGGCGTCTCCGCGGGCGGCGCATTTGATGGGAAAGCCTGCGCGAAAATGCTGGGCAATGCCCTGAAAGCGCCGGTACTGAAAACAAAAACCGTTGGCGAAAAAATGACGTTCAACAATTCGGACAGCGGAGAGGCGTTGGTGGAATATTTTCACCTGAACTGGATAGACGGCGTTGTGACCGCTGTAAAGGGCGCAAGCCTGACGGGCGCAGGAAACAGCAGCGGTCAAATGGTGGTCGGCGGATATACCTATCCCATTGGGAGCGAAAACTATGACGGACTGCTGGGATACCGCGTGAAAGCATATGTGGACGAGGACGAGGGGGAATTTGTCTATTGCGAAGCCTACCGCAACAATGTGGTGGAAATTTTGGCGGACGATATCAATGAGAGCAAGACGACGCTGAAAACCGTCTATACGGTGGACAATCAGAAATATAACATTTCCGGTAATGCAGATTATCTATATAACGGAAACGGCTATTTTGAAGTCACTGCGGCGGATATGCTGCCGGAAACAGGCAGTATCACGCTGATAGACAACGACAATGACGGTACCTATGATGTGGTAAGTATCTATCATTATGACGTTTGTGCGGTGAATTTGGTGAATTATAATACGCGCACGCTGACAGATTTCTATGGCAACACCATTCCGTCTTTGGAGGAGTGTAAACGCATTGAAGTGTTCCGCGACGGAACGCAGGTTCACTTCAACGATATTTCGCAGAGCCAGATTGCCTTGGTTGCGGTCGATAAAACAGGGCAGTTTGCAAGAGTGCTGGTGTCGGACAAGAAGGTATCCGGCGTGATTGATGCAGTCGGCGAAAAAACGGTGGAACTGGGCGGCACGGAATATGAAATTGCGCCGGGACTGCTGAAAAACGCGGAAGCAATGGAAAAACTGTCTGCCGGTAATAAAGTGGATTTGCGGCTGGACCCGTTCGGGAAAGTGGCTTATATACGCTCCAGTTTGCAGGAAACCATGCGCTATGGATATCTGATAAAAATATCCTCGGACGGCGCGTTTTTAAGTAACTTTGACATGAAAGTATTGCTGGACGACGGGCAGATTGACATTTTCAAAACGGCTTCCAAGGTAAAATTAAATGGTAAAACAATGACGGAAGAAACGGCAAAAAGCGCGTTTTTTGAATTTGGTGAATTTGTGCCGCAAATTGTTAAATATCAAACGGACGAAAACGGCAACATCAAAACGATTTATACGGTGGCAAGCGATAAACTGTCGATGGATTTCGGATTTGCGCAAAGAGCGCAGTCCGGTACGAGAGTGTTTGGAGTGGACGGAGATTTTATCTATAATTCAAATACGGTCATCTTTTCCGTTCCCAAATTTACGGAAGATGCAGTAGATGAAGACTATTCTGTCGCCAGTCAGGTTGCCGGCGTCTATAAGTCGTCTGAAATTGCTGCATATGATGTGACCGACTTTAATACGGCGGCAGCGGTGGTACGTAGAAATGAAACAACACAGAACAGTGGAACAATAAACAATGATGACAAAAACTATAATCCGCTGATGGTGGTGGATAAGGTGACAAAGGGAATCAACGAAAAACGCGGCGAACCGGAATATTATCTGTATTGCCACAGCAGAGATGGCGCCCTGCGATATTTTGTCAGCAGTGAAAACTATCATTTGGTGGAAAACCTGAAAAAAGGCGACGCCATTATCATTAAATATAATGAGGCAACGGAATATGTGCTGGATGTGTATTTGGATGTTGCAAATGCAGTAGATGCAAAAACCTATACGCACAAAGACGAACAAGTTTCCGGTACGGACGGGCTTCGCTGGTTTGAGTGGATTTATGGGAAAGTGGACAGCCGCTATGGCGATATGATTAAAATATCAGACAAAGACGCGCCGTCCAAACCGTCGGATTACCGTATCTATGCTGCGGGTGCGGCAAAAGTTATCATTGTGGGCAGCGAAGAAATCCGCTATGGTAGTTTGGCAGATGTGACGCCGGACAGTGAAATTGTTTTGCGCTCCAGAGGAACAAGCGTCATGGAAGTCATTATATATGAATAGAGGTGAGGATAGATGATGAAACGCATAGCATTGTTTTTGGCGCTGATATTGCTGCTTTCTCTGTCCACGCCTGTTTTGGGCGCACAGCCCAAAGAACTGGTATATCTTCCGACAGCGGACGCTTCTGTCACGAAAACGCAGCCAAACGGAAATTACGGCGAAGACGCTGCGGCAAAAAGTGCAGTATATTCTACCAATATGAGAAACATTCCTTACTATTCCTTTGACTTTACGGAAGAGAGACATGACGACGTCAAGTTCAATGAGAATTTTCTGGAAAACAACGGTATTTGGTATTCTTTCGATGTCACGGCAACGGTAAAACAATATTGGACGCGCGCCAAAAGAGAATTGCATACAGCAATTTGGATTCCATATGAAAAAAATACGGACTATAGCGGAACATTTACAACCAAAGAGAGCGCAATGAATTTACCGCATTTGAAAATCACGCTCAGCAGTGATGGAAAAAGTGTTGTCAAAGCAGTGATATACCTGTTCGGCGGAGTGATTTCTCCCAGTGTTGAAATCTATGAAACGACGGGTGCGTTTGACGAAAAAACCATTACATATCAAAACCGTCCGATGCTTCAAACCAAAATCGGTATCGGGAAAAAAGAACAAGAAATGTCGGGAAACGTTGTGGACGAAGCGGTGGTAAACACCTATGAGGGAAAAAGTATTGAGGCGCTGACAAAGACCGGTATGGATAAGTTTGAGACAGTTGTCAAGGACTATCCCACATGGGACGAAATCTATGACGCAAAGCAGGTTCCCAGCATAGAAAAGCTGGAGGAAGATTATCATAAAACGCTTCCGACGAAAAGCCACCCGCGTATCTATGGAGACAAAGAAGATTGGGATAGAGTGAGAACGCTGGCGGCGCAAGGCCAGGAAGCAATTGTGAAATGGAAGGAATCTGTATTAGCGTCGGCAGAGATAGCGATAACACGCGGCGCACCGGTATATGCAATCAATGCAGCGGGCGATATTGCCAGAGGCGGCGCGGAAATCGGGTCACTGGGCATGGCATATCAACTCACAAAAGATAAACGCTATTCAGACGCGTGTTATGAATATATGGCGGCAGTTGCCGACTTTCCGGATTGGAATCAAGGGGGAGCCAAACAGTTAAATTTAGGTGCGAGCGCGCTGAATGTGGGACTGGGCTATGATTTGATTTATGAAACCATGACGAAAGAGCAAAAAGATTACGTTGTCAAAGGCGCGCTGAAAAACGGCATTTATGTGATGCAAGGTTCGCCCAATACAGGATATAACAACTGGAATGCAGTCATTAACGGCGGCGTAGCGGTTTTAGCATGTGCGCTGCTGGATGAAGAGACGGATGCTTGTTTGGAAATTGTGCGGCAGTCGATTGCTAACATTCCGATTTCGCTGCTGGAATACTATCCGGACGGCGGTTTTCCGGAGGGACCTTCCTACTGGGCGTATATGCTGGACAATTTTGTGAATTTTTTAGCGGCAGTGAATTACACCTTCGGACAGGACTACGGCGTGGGCGATTTTCAGGGAATTTCCACGACAGGATATTATCCTATCTATTTACAAGGACCAAATAAATCCATTCGGTTTAAGTATGGAGACGACCGGTCGAGATATATTGCTTCAAAATCATTGTTCTATCTGGCACGGCGGTTTGACGCCCCCATTTTTGCAAAATATCAGATAGAGCAGGCAACAATATTGGACGATTTCTCGATCATTGCACCGTATTGGTATTGCGACGATGTGCTGTTTGACAGCACCGGGTCTGTTTATGACACGTTGGACAAAGATAAAACATTTGACGGACAATCGCCGATTGGAACCATGCGCAGCAACTGGGAGGACGAAAATGCGCTGTTTGCCGGATTTAAAGCGGGATTTCCGCAAACGAGCCATGCGGACATGGATATCGGAACATTTACGTTAGCGGCGAATGGCGTGGAATGGGGCTGCGATTTGCAAAGCGTCGGCGGCGATTATACAAGACCGGGTTATTATTCGCTCTTTCGCCATACGCGCTATCTCTACTATGAACGCTCTGTTCAGGGGCATAACACACTGTTGTTTGACCCGGGCAGAACCTATCCGGCGATTGAATTCGGACAGGAGCCAAATAGTTATTCTACGATTGAAAAAGCGGATTTTACGCCGGGAAAAGCGCCCTATGTCATCATGGACATCAGCGACGCCTACAGAAGATATGCCACAAAAGTGCGGCGCGGGATTTCTCTCATCAACAACCGCCGTGAATTTTTGGTGCAGGACGAAATTCAGTCGGAAGGAAACCACACGGTATATTGGTCTATGCACACCAAGGCGGATATTGAAATAAACGGCGATGAAGCAATTCTGACACAGGGGGATAAACGGCTCTATTGCAAAATCTTGTCGCCCGGCAATGCAAGTTTCGGCGTGATGGACGCAAAACCGCTGCCCATGACGGCGACGGTGGGCGGATATGACCAAAGAACGAGTTTGGATTACCAAAAATTATATGTGAAATGCGATTATGAAAATCGTGCCACGCTGTCGATATGGATGGTGCCGCTGGTTTGGGGAGACGAAATTCCAACGTCCGCGCCGCAGATGAAACGTCTGGACAATTGGCCGCTGGAGCAAAAGGAAACCGTCACCATCGACAGCATACAAATTAACGGAAATCCGCTGGCGGATTTTAAACCGGACAAATATGTATATAACTACATCAGTGATTCCGCTGATTTTTCGTATGACGTCATTTGCAATGACAAAACAGTTGACGTAAAAACAGAATATAGTCAGGGGTATCTGCGGATTTTGTGCAAAGATAAAACCGGTAAAAAAAATGATTCGCGTTATTTGGTGGCGACTGTACCGAAAACGGTGGAAACCAGATATAAAGTGGAAGCAAGCTATGTGCCGCAGCCGGAAAATGCGCCGTCTATGACCATGGACGGAGA
>CAMNSU010000025.1 GCA_946555455.1 uncultured Clostridia bacterium
AGAACCGTCAGCAACTATTTGGACGAAAAAGGCTTTTTGTCGGTGGAAACGCCCATGCTGACGAAATCCACGCCGGAGGGCGCACGGGACTATTTGGTGCCCAGCCGCGTCCATGCCGGAACGTTTTATGCACTGCCGCAGTCGCCGCAAATTTTTAAACAACTGTTGATGGTGGGCGGTATAGAGAAATATTATCAGGTTAGCCGGTGTTTCCGCGACGAGGATTTGCGGGCAGACCGCCAGCCGGAATTTACGCAGGTGGACATGGAACTTTCCTTTGTGGGGCAGGAGGAAATTTTGCAGCATTTGGAGGAAACCTTTTGCTATTTGATGAAGGAAATGAAAGGAATCGACTTGCCGCGGCCTTTCCGGCGCATGACATGGCAGGAGGCAATGGACTGCTATGGCAGCGATAAACCGGATTTGCGTTTTGATTTGCCCATTGTGGATATCACAGAACTTGCGGGCGCTTGCGGATTCACGGTGTTCCGCAGCGCGGTGGAACAGGGCGGCGTTGTGCGGGCGATTAACGTGAAAGGCAAAGCGGATTTTACCCGCAGTGAAATTGAAGAACTGACGAAAAAAGCGTTGTCGCTCGGCGCAAAAGGAATGGCATGGATTGCGCTGCGACCGGACGGCGAAATCTACTCCGTTTTGACGAAATATTTTGATGAAGCGCAGATGCAGCAGTTGTTGAAACAGGTTCAAGCAAAACCGGGCGATTTTATTTTGTTTTGTGCAGATAAACTGTCCACCGTGCGGCGGACGCTGGGTGGACTGCGGCTGGAAATTGCCGCGCTGCTGGGATTGTGCAACGAAGAGGATTATCAATTCTTAATTGTGACGGATTTTCCGCAGTTTGAATATTCCGAGGAAGAAGGGCGGTTTTTGGCAATGCACCACCCCTTCACCATGCCGTATGAAGAGGATATTCCCTATTTGATTTCCGACCCTGCGCGGGTGCGGGCGCAGGCATATGACGTGGTACTCAACGGCATTGAACTGGGCAGCGGCAGTATTCGGATTCACAGGCGGGACGTGCAGCAAAAAATGTTTGAAGCGTTGGGCTTTTCGGAAGAAGAAATCGGGAAACGGTTTGGATTTTTTGTGGACGCTTTCCGCTACGGCACGCCGCCGCACGGTGGCTTCGCATTTGGACTGGATAGGCTTGTCATGCTGCTTTGCGGCGCGCCGTCGCTGCGTGACGTGATAGCGTTTCCCAAAACCAAAGAAGCTGCTTGTCTCATGACGGGCGCGCCGGATGTGGTCGATAGGGAGCAGTTGGAAACATTGTCGTTGTCGCTCGGTATGCAGGAGGCGCAGCAGCAAACAGGAGGCGCGGACAAAACAGCGCAGCCGGCGGAGATTGATGTAGAACGTGTGGCGGGGCTCTCCATGCTGTCGCTGTCCGACAAAGAACAGGCGGCAATGCAGAAAGACATGAAGGATATTGTTGCATTTGCAAATTCATTGGCGCAGTATGATACTGAAGGTGTTCCCATGACGGCGCATGTGCAGCCCATGAAAAATGTTTGGCGGGAGGACAGCAAGGAGGACAGTTTCAGCAGAGAATCCTTGCTGGCAAACGTTCCCGCGCAGGAGGACGGCTATATTTTCGTTCCCAAAGTGGTAGAGTAAAGGAGGAAACGGCAGAATGAAACCAATCGATATGACAGTTGCAGCACTGGCAGAAGCGCTGCAAAACAAAGAAGTTTCCTCTCAGGAGGTAACAAGAGCCTATCTGGACAACATTGCGCGGGAGGAAGCAAACATTGGCGCCTATATTACTGTCACGGAGGAAGCGGCAATGCAGCAGGCGAAGCGGATAGACGAAGCGCGGGCAAATGGAAAAGACCTTCCCAAACTGGCGGGCGTGCCGGCGGGTATCAAGGATAACATCTGTACCAAAGGAACGCTGACCACTTGCGCATCTAAAATGCTTTCCAACTTTGTTCCGCCGTATCAGGCAACGGTTATGGAACATTTGCAGGATACGGTTCTGCTGGGCAAGATGAACATGGACGAATTTGCTATGGGTTCCACAACGGAAAATTCGTGGTATCACGTGACGCACAACCCACGGAATTTAGCATGTGTGCCGGGCGGCAGCAGCGGCGGAAGCGCGGCGGCGGTGGCGGCAGGACTTGCGCCGTTTACGCTCGGCTCGGATACCGGCGGGTCTATTCGCCAACCGGCGGCATTTTGCGGCGTTGTGGGCATGAAACCGACCTATGGCAGCGTATCGCGATATGGATTGATTGCGTTTGCGTCGTCATTAGACCAAATTGGACCGCTGACAAAAAATGTCTATGATTCCGCATTGGTGTTGAACGAAATTGTGGGATATGACCGGCGGGATTCCACTTCTGTGAAGCGGCAGTATGCGGATTTCACAAAGCATATCGGCAGGGAAATCAAAGGAAAACGAATTGCGCTACCACATGAATATTTTGGCGAAGGACTTGCGCCGGAAGTGAAAGAAGCAGTACTTGCGGCGGCAAAAAAGCTGGAAGCACTCGGCGCGCAGATTGTGGAATTATCCATGCCCAGTCTAAAAGCGGCGTTACCTGCCTATTACGTTATTTCCAGTTCCGAAGCGTCGTCGAACCTTGCACGGTTTGACGGTGTGAAATACGGATTCCGCGCGCAGCAGTATGATTCTGTGGAAGACCTCTACCGTAATACGCGCAGCGAGGGATTCGGCGCGGAAGTGAAACGGCGCATTATGCTGGGGACTTTTGCACTCAGTTCCGGATACTATGACGCCTATTATAAAAAGGCATTGCAAGTGCGGACGATTATCGTACAGGAATTTCAGCAGATGTTTGAACAGTGCGACGCGGTGTTGGCGCCGGTTGCGCCGACGACGGCATACCGAATTGGAGAGAAACGGGAAAATCCACTGGAAATGTATCTGGGAGACGTTTATACGGTTCCGGTCAACATTGCAGGGCTGCCCGCACTGTCCATGCCGTGCGGCACAGACGCAGCGGGACTGCCGATTGGTATGCAGCTCGTTGGAAATGCCTTTGGCGAAGCGGAACTTTATCAAATTGCCTATGCGCTGGAAGCGGCGTTGCAGGAAGGGGGAAGCGGCAAATGATGCAAGATTATGAAATGGTGATTGGACTGGAAGTGCATGTGGAACTGAAAACGGAAACCAAGATTTTTTGCAGTTGTTCCACGGCATTTGGCGCAGCGCCCAACACGCAATGCTGTCCGGTTTGTATGGGACTGCCCGGAACGCTGCCGGTGCTGAACAAAAAAGTAGTGGAATATGCTGTGCGTGCAGGGCTTGCCACGCATTGCACGATTGCGCGCTATTCCAAGCAAGACCGAAAAAACTATTTTTATCCTGACCTGCCCAAAGCCTATCAGATTTCACAATATGATTTGCCGCTGTGCGAGCATGGATATTTGGAAATTCAAACGCCGGAGGGCGGCAAACGTATTGGTATCACACGGATTCATATTGAGGAGGACGCCGGAAAGCTGGTGCATAAAGAAGGCGGCGGAACGCTTTGCGACTACAACCGCTGCGGCGTGCCGCTGATTGAAATTGTCAGCGAACCGGATATCCGAAGCGCGGAAGAAGCGAAACAATATGTGCGCAAACTCCGTGCAATTATGATGTATACTGGTGTGTCGGACTGTAAAATGCAGGAGGGGTCACTGCGCTGCGACGTCAACCTGTCGGTACGCAAAAAAGGAGAAACGGCATTCGGTACGCGTACGGAAATGAAAAATCTCAACTCGTTTCAGTTCATTGGCAAGGCGATTGAATATGAATTTGCGCGGCAGGTAAAGGCGCTGGAAGCGGGAGAGAAAATTGTGCAGGAAACAAGACGGTTTGACCAGCAAAGCGGAAAAACATTTTCCATGCGCAAAAAGGAAAATGCGGACGACTACCGCTATTTTCCCGATCCTGACTTGATTCCGGTTGTCACAGAACAGGCATGGCTGGAGGAAATGCAGCAATCTATTCCGCCGCTGCCGGATGACAGAAAGAAAAAATATATAGAGCAATATGGGCTTGCTGCCGCGGACGCGGATTTGCTCACGGCTGACTTGCTCACAGCGGACTATTTTGAACAGGCGGCGCAGGGGTGCAGCAGCCCTAAAACATTGGCGAACCTGATGCTTGGAGAATTGCTGAAACTGATACCGGCAGAGGCGGAGACCATTCCCATTCGTGCGGCGCACATGGCGGAGCTGTGTAACCTGCTTGCCGAAGATAAAATCAACAACGGCACGGCGAAAAAATTGGTGAAACAGATGTGGCAGGCAGATACGCCGCCATCTGTTTTGGCAGAAGAGCAAAAGCTGTGGCAAATCAATGACAGAAGCATTTTGCGGGAAACAGTGCGGCGCGCGATAGCGCAAGACGAGAAGTCGGCAGCAGATTTCCGCGCAGGAAAAACCAATGCGATAAAAGCGCTGATTGGCCGCGCCATGCAGGAAACCGGCGGACAGGCAAACCCGAAACTGCTTGCAGAGTTGATGGAAGACGCGTTAAACGAAGCGGAATAGACAGAAATGATATGTGAAAAGATGTGACATAAAAAGGAGCGGCTCAGCCGTTCTTTTTTTTATGTCTCGAAAGATTTTATACTGTTTATAGGTATAGAACAAAACAATCAATTCGTTATGTTTGCCTTATATATACTGGTTTTGAAACCTATTCTACAATTTTGTTACTAGTCAATGAAATAAGACTTTGTTATAATGAGCGTAGATATAAAAGCGTAGGAGGTAAAAATATGAATGAAGCAATAACGGCGGACAGAGGAATGCGTGTTGCAAAAAAAAAGAAGGATAGATATATTTGGAGATTGGTTTACGATATTAAAAACCATAAAATGGTCTATTGCATGTTGTTGCCGGTTATTCTATACTATCTGATTTTTCACTATGTGCCAATGTATGGTGCAATCATTGCTTTTCAAAACTATAATCCCGCAGATGGAATTCTAGGAAGCCAGTGGGTGGGACTTGCAAATTTTATAGAATTTTTTGGGAGCAGAATCTTTAGCAGGGTGCTTGTTAATACACTTCGGATTAGCTTGACTACACTTATTTTTAGTTTTCCGGCGCCGATTATTTTGGCGCTTCTGTTAAATGAATTGAAAAACAAAATATTTACAAGGACGACGCAGACAATTACATATTTACCGCATTTTATTTCTCTTGTGGTTATCTGCGGGATGATAAAAGATTTTACAACGGAAGACGGCATCATTACACAAATTTGCGCTCTTTTGGGAATGGCGCCGCAAAACATGCTGAACAATCCGAATCTATTTGTGCCGATTTATGTTGTTTCAGATATTTGGCAGGGAATTGGATGGGGTTCCATTGTTTATCTTGCTGCTTTAACCGGAATTGACCAATCTCTATATGAAGCGGCGCGGATAGACGGCGCAGGAAAATTCCGCCAGGTTTGGAACATTACGCTGCCGGGCATCGTACCTACCATTATTGTTATGTTGATTTTACGGATGGGCAGCTTGCTCAGTGTGGGATACGAAAAAATTATTCTTTTATATAATCCGCTTACCTATGAAGTGGCGGACGTTATTTCAAGCTATGTTTACAGACGCGGTCTGGAGGACTTTGCATGGTCTTTCAGTACGGCGGTGGGTTTATTTAATTCAGTTATTAACGGAATTTTGATTTTTGGAACCAATATGATTAGCCGTAAAATCAATAACACCAGTATATGGTAAGGAGGAAAAAATATGCGCAAAACAACAAAAGGAATAAAGGCTTCAACGGGAGAGCGGATTTTTAACGTTTTGAATTGCCTGATTATGATTGGGTTAATTGTTGTTACTCTTTATCCGTTTTTATATATTATATTTGCTTCTTTGAGTAACTCTAATAAACTGATGGCGCACAGCGGACTGCTATTTGGACCGATTGACTTTACACTGGATGCATATAAAGCGGTTTTTAAAAACAATTCAATCTATACAGGATATAGCAATACACTGACTGTTTTGGTGGTCGGCGTATCTCTCAGCTTGTTGCTCACTTTTTTTGGAGCTTATGGGCTATCCAGAAAAAATTTAGTCATTAAGAAACAACTGATGGTATTTATTATCATTACGATGTTTGTGTCGGGCGGTATGATACCGAACTATAATTTGGTCACAGGACTGCATTTGGACGATACGCTTTGGGCACTAATTTTGCCCGGTGTAATCAGTACCTTTAATTTGATTATTATGCGAACCAATTTTGAAGGGATTCCGGACAGTTTGGAAGAATCGGCGCGCATTGACGGCGCGGGGGATATGACAATTTTATTTCGGATTATTCTGCCGCTTTCCCTGCCGATTATCGCCGTAATTGGTCTGTACTATGCGGTTGGTATTTGGAATTCATGGTTTAATGCAATGCTATATATTCGTGATCGTGATCTTTATCCTCTGCAGCTTCTCCTGCGGGAAATCCTGATTGAAAATGAAGTGGGAGCAATGGGAAATGGCGCCGATATGGGAGACGCACTTGCAGTTTCGGAAACGATTAAATATGCGGTTATCATTGTTTCAACACTACCAATTTTAGTGCTCTATCCGTTCCTGCAAAAATATTTTGTCAAGGGAACGCTGACAGGGGCAGTAAAAGGGTAATTTATTAAAATAAAATATATAATAAGGAGGAAATTATGATGAATTGGAAAAAGGTTGTGTTGTCTGTCATTTCTATCGGTACGGCGGCGTGCGTCTGCACTGCATGTGGATTGGTGCCGAAAAAGAAAAATACGGCAACAAATGGCGAGGACATGGTCATTAGTATTTGGCGGCAGGGCGGAACACCGGTTGCAGGCTATGAAAACGATGAAAACAAACCGGGCTATGCAGAATTAGCTTCAACTTTAAAAGAAGAATTGGGGGTAACACTGAAATATACAACCCCGACAGCCGGACAAGAACAGCAGCAGTTTAATCTTTTGTTGGCTTCGCGTGATTTACCGGACATTGTAAGTTTTTGGTGGTATGATGTGCCGGGAGGTCCGCAAAAAGCAATCAATGATGGCTATATCTATCCGATGGACGAATCATTTCTAAAAGAAAATGCACCGAATTTTTTGCAGTTGCTCAAAGAAAATCCTGTTTATGAGAAAGGGTGCAAAACGGATAAAGGGGATTATTTTATCTTTCCGAAATTCTTTGACTATAAAGGGGAACAGGCAATCAATCTCTATACCAATGGCTATATGATGCGTGAGGACTGGCTGCAGGAACTGGGGTTGGAGATACCGGAAACCATTGAGGATTGGCATACGGTTTTGACAGCGTTTAAAGAGAAAAAAGGCGCAAAAGCGCCGCTGACCGGTACGCAGCTGACCAGAGGATTTGAAGGCGCCTTCGGATTTCGCGCCGATTTTTATCATGACGATAATGTTGTAAAATATGGTTATTATGAAGACGGCTACCGGGATTATCTGACCACGCTGAATCAATGGTACAACGAAGGGCTTCTGGATAAAAATATTGCAAATATGGACAGCAAAATGGTCAATGCACAAATGCTGAGTGGAGAGTCCGGCGCCTTTTGGGGATGGCTGGGTTCCGGTATGGGGACTTTAATGAAAGCTGCACCGGATGAAAAATATTCACTGATGGGAGTACCTGCACCGGCAAGCGATAAAGGAAACAAGCCGGAATATAATGAAGTGGCAAATCCGGTCTACGGTTCCGGCGCCATTATCAACGGCAAATCCAAACATCCGGAATTGGCAGCGAAGGTATTGGATTTTGGATATTCCCAGAAGGGGCATATGCTGGCGAATTTTGGTGTAGAGGGTGAAGCATATCAGATGGAGGACGGATACCCCAAATATACCAATAAGATTATGCAAAACGAAGAAGGGCTCTCCATGACGGATGCTTTAACTGTTTACACAGGAAAAATTGCGACAACCGGCGCTTTCCGTGAAGATTACAGATATATTCAGCAATACTACAATCTTCCGCAGCAGCAGGAGGCGCAGAAAGCATGGATGAATGGGAATGGAATCAATCATTTGATGCCGACGGTTTCTTATACGGAGGAGGAAAATTCCGAAAAATCGAAAATTATGAGCGAAGTCAAGAACTATGTGGAAGAGATGAATATGAAGTTTATCACAGGCGTAGAACCGCTTAGCAATTTTGACAATTTCCGTGCTGAACTTAAAAATCTCGGCATTGAACGAGCAATTGAACTGACACAAAAGGCGTATGACAGATATCTGACCAGATAACCACCTGAAAATATCTGCAAATAGTTGCAGAATAAAAAAGAGGGGTAACTATGAAAAAAATTTGTAGCTTGATACTTTGTATGATGATGTTATGCAGCGTGCCGCTCCAGCAAATAGCGGTATTTGCGCAAACAGATGCAGGAACGGAGACCGCGGCTGCGCCGAAAGGTTTGATATATGCGCTGGGGATTGTACCGGCGAACGCGAACCTTTCCGGTTCCGTTAGCAGAGGGGCATTTGCAGAATTGATTACATCATTTATGCAATATGATATGTCGGCAGGAGAAACAACACAGCTGTTTCAGGATGTGAGCCCAAGCAGTGCCAGCAGTAAGGCAATTAATGCAGTGTATCGTCTGGGATATATGAATGGGGATGGTAATGGTTGTTTTAGACCGGACGATGCAATTACATATCCGGAAGTGCTGACCGTTGTGGTTAAAATGCTTGGTCATGGAAGCATCATGAGCGCAACGCCGCAATATTCCGTATCCTATATGGCGCAAGCAGCGCAGTTAAGACTTACTTTAAATAAAGCGGATGATGCCATTACTGCGGGTGAAATTTATCTGATTTTAGAGCGCGCACTGGAAGCGCCATTTCATCGCATCATTGGCGTTGTAGGTGACAGCAATATTTTAAGCGATGGTAAAACGACAGTGCTGGAAGAAATTTATCAGGTTTACAAACAACGGGGGATTGTCACGCAAAATTATCAGACCTCTCTGTATGATGCGGACGGCGGAAGCGGGCGCAAGGAACAGGTTGTCATTGACGATTTTCTGCTTTATACCGAGGATTTGACTGTGGCGGATCATTTGGGAGAAGAAGTAGAATATTACTACAAGACGGAAGACCAAATTGATACGCTGATATATTATACCGTGACCAAAAGCAATGAAATCTTGACGATAGACGCCGACATGCTTTTGGGCTATGTGGACGGTACATTAAAATATACTGAAGAGAACAGTAGGGGAAAACAGGCGCAGATTTCTGAGCGGGCCAATATTCTGTATAACGGTACCTACTATAAAAAAGGATATGCCTTGTCAGCGGAGGATTTCGTATTTTCTGCCGGAAAAGTGAAATTAATTGCAAACGAATCCGGCGATTATACAACGGTCTGCATTACAGACTACAGGTTTGGTATTTTTGACCGTTTGTCATCAAAAGAAGAAATCTCCATGAAAAAAACCACAGACATCTATGCACTGGAAAACTATGATACCGTTACAATATGGAAGGGCGGGGAAATGATTGCCGCCGCCGGACTTGCCGAATGGGATGTGCTGAACATTCTGGAGGACAGACAAAAACAAAATCTGACTATCTATGTAACAAACGAAACAGTGGAGGGGACGCTGGAGGAGATATACACGCAAAGCAGCGGCAAAATGATGACTATAGGCGGCGCCGTCTATAAAGTCAACGATATGTATGATGTCGTGAATGAGCGGGAAGCAAAACTGGGGCGCAAGGAGGTGTTCTTGCTGGATATGTTTGGTTCTGTCATTGCCCTGCAGCAGGCGGAAAGCGTTATTGGAAAATACGGCGTTATATTGGATATCGGTGGAAAAGATACATTTGGCGGAACGATTCAAATTAAGTTTCTGAACTCCAAAAACAGAATGAAAGTTTATGATATTACTACCAAGACCCTCATCAACGGTAAAAAATATGACAGCGCTCAGCTTGCGCAACTGGCAGGCGACAAGGAAGCATTGAAAGGCAAGCCGCTGCGGTTTGAAACAAACAGCGCTGGTGAACTGACGGAACTCTATATAGAATATGATACAGGCTATGAAACTGTGCTGAAGAAAAAGATGGATAACACGCGGAAGCGATATAAATCCGGCCAACAATTTTTTGGTGATGCCGAAGTGGCGGTGCGCGGAAACACTTCTATTTTTGTCGTAGGCAATCAAATTGATGATGACGAGGATTGCAGCTGCGTGACACGCAGCTATTTGGAAAATGATGTATATTACAATATCTCTACCTATAACTACGATGAATATAATATTGCAGATTTAATTATTCTGCATGAGGATAATGCGGGCGGCGGAGAAAGTAAAATTGATGCGGACAGTCCGGTCTATATCAGCGAAGGTCTGGTCATGGGGGTCAATGGAGACGGTGAAACTGTTTATAAATTAACCGGAATGTATAACGGAGAGCGGTGCGACAGACAGTATTGGTTTGATTCCGAAGCAACGTTCGACCGTGAGAGTTTGAAAGCGGGAAGCATTTTCCAGATAAAAACGAACGGCAAAGGGAAAATACTTGCAGTGAATGTGCTGCAGACTTATGACCCGGACAACCTGAATTTTTATTATAATTCTTCCTCCATATTGGGTAAAGTGTTCGGACGCGTTGCACGGGTGGCAAGCGACAAATTTATGCTGAATGTTTCCAACTCCGAAGAAGAGGATTTACGTATTTTGATGCCAAAAGGCAACATCTATATGTACGATACGGAGGAAAAGAAGGTTCGACTAGGGACAGCGGCGGATATCATGCCGGGAAATATACTTTTTATTCGCGACAGATACCAGGACGCAAAAGATATGGTGATTTTCTCGGATTAAGAAGGAGGAGTGGAAATGAAACGGACATGGGAACGTTTGGTTGGCTTGGTGTCGGCAGTGGCGATGTTTGCAGCGGTGCTGCCCATCAGCAGTGTTTTGGCAGCTGAGGAAAATTTACTGAAAGAGGCTGTTTTGGAAAGTGATAATAATGGAAAAAACGGCACGAAAGCAAGCGCTATGTTTGATGGAGACATGGCAACGGAATATCAGTCATGGTCAATAGAAAATGGCGCAAATCAAACATATATTCTGGATTTGGGGGCGGCTAAAACCTTTAATCGGGCAGTGGTGCATCAAGGCATCACAGAATTTAAGGAGTTCCTTCTGTCAGTGGAATACGGTGATGCGGCAGACGGCGATTTTACGTCGGCAGTCGGCGGGGCATATATTGCAACGATTCATAGCGGCACTGATCCAAAAGTAAATGAAAAAACAGTGCTGGATTTTGAGCCGGTAACAGCGCGCTATGTCAAATTCGTCATAGCACCACCTGGGAAAAAGGAAAATGTGAACATAGCGGAAATCCAGCTGTTTCATGTGCAGAAGGAATCAGAAAATCTGCTGCAGTACCGTCCGGTTATTGAAAAAAATCTTCCGAGTGCAGGAGCAAATTCGGGAAGCTTCAGCCGTTTGTTTGATGGAGATGAAACAACACAATATAAGCCCTACAGTGGCAGTGACCCTATTTATGTTGTTCTCGATTTGGGAGAAAAAAGAGAATTTAATTGTTTGAAGGCGCGTACAGCAGACTACAATCCCAGAAAACAAAAAGTGAAGCTGTCCTATGCAGAGGAATATCAGGGAACAGATACCGTATTTACCCCAGCGGAAGAAGGGGAACTGCAGATAGAAGCGGAGAAAAATGCGTGGTATGAACAGTCCTTTCCTGAGGCAATGGGCAGATATGTAAAGCTGACATTTGATGAGTTTGACAGCGGCGCAGATAACAGACCTTCGTTTTCCGAACTGCAGCTCTATAATAAACCGGAAGACCCCAATCGATGCATTGGCGCGGAATTTGTGACCGAAGATATTGGCGGAAAAAACAGCACAAAAGCAAGCGCTATGTTTGATGGGGACATGACAACGGAATATTACTCATGGTCAATCGCGAAAGGTGAAAATCAAACATATATTTTGGATTTGGGAGAAGCAAAAATCTTTAACCGTGTCGCGGTACACCAGGGTATATCAGATTTTAAGGAATTTACCTTGTCAGTGGAATATGGCGATGCGGCGGAAGGCAACTTTACGCCAGCGGTCAGTGGGGCATATATTGCAACGATTCATAGCGGCACTGATCCAAAAGTAAATGAAAAAACAACATTGGATTTTGAAGCGGTAACGGCACGCTATGTCAAATTCGTTATAGCGTCACCCGCGGGGCAAAATGTGAATGTAGCGGAAATCCAATTATTTCATGTGCAGGAGAAATTAGAAAATCTGTTGCAGTACCGTCCGGTCATTGAGAAAAATTTTCCGGGCGTAGGAGCAAATTCAGGCAGCTACAACCGTATGTTTGACGGAGATGAAACAACAGAAATAAAACCTTATAGCAGCACGGAATCTATTTATGTTGTTCTAGATTTAGGGCAGAAAAAAGAATTTAACCAGCTAAAGGTGCGTACAGCAAGCGGAAATGCGCAGAAACAAACGGTAAGGCTGTTTTATGCAGAGGAATATCAGGGGACAGATACCGTATTCATACCGGCAGAAGAAGGAGCACTGCAGGTGGAGACAAGAAATAATACATGGTTTGAACAGCCCTTTCCCAATCAGCAGGGCAGATATGTCAAACTGACATTTGATGAATTTGACGGTGACAATCGGAGACCTTCGTTTTCCGAATTGCAGCTCTATAACATGCCGGATACTACTCCGCCAGAAATCACGCTGCTGGGGGAAGAAAACATGTCGCTGGAAATAGGGGATACCTACAGCGAACCTGGATATAGTGCACTGGATGACCGCGATGGTGATTTGACGGAGAATGTTGTGGTGAGCGGCGATGCGGTAGACACTGGCACAAAAGGGATTTATCATATTTATTATAACGTATCGGATGCAGCAGGAAACGCTGCGCAGCAAAAGATTAGGACAGTCAGTGTTGGTATTGATGGCATACCGCCTGTCATTACGTTGAAGGGCGCGGCGGAGATAACGCTGAATGTGGGTGAAAATTACGAAGAGCCAGGGTTTAGCGCGTTGGACGACAAAGACGGTGATTTGACAAGCGAGGTTGTGGTGAGCGGCGACGCTGTGGATACCGAGACTGTGGGAAATTATATCATTCGATATGATGTCCAAGACCGGTCTGGGAATGCTGCACAGACCGTTACGCGAACTGTCCACGTAGTAGATAATCTGTATGGCACGAACTGGTGCATTGGTGCGGAAATTGTGACCGGAGATAATGGTGGTTCACAAAGCACGAAAGTCAGTGGTATGTTTGACGGCGACAAAGAGACGCGGTATCGCAGCTGGCAGGCACAGGAGGGGCAATGTACAGGCGAATTTATTTTGAATCTCGGCGAAGCAAAGCAGTTCAATCAGCTTGTCATTATACAGGCAAACAAGGATGCAAGACTGTTTACATTAACGCTCCAGACGGGCGAAACTGTCTCCGGTCCGTGGACGAACGTAACTAGCCCAATTGATGTACCCAAAGCGGACGGCGGCGTGACAACCAAAAATTTTGCGCCTGTCAGTGCACAATATGTCCGGTTTTATATTGACAAGGTAGAGCCAGGGCAAAACTTTTTTAACATTGCGGAATTGCAGCTTTCCATGGACGAAGCAAGCTATAAAATCAGTCGGGATTTGGCAGCACTGACCGTACCGTCCAAAACCGGCGTCAGTCTGAAGTTGCCGAGCGTTGGCGCCTATGGCAGCGCAATCAGCTGGAAGTCCTCCAATGAGACAGTCATGGATGCGGCGGGGAATTTGACCGGACGACCTGGCGCGCTGGAGGGGAAAAAGACAGTCCATCTGACAGCAACACTGACCTTTGGCGAAACGGTGCAGAACGCTGAATTTGACGTTGAAGTTGTCCCGCAGAATATTGCGGAAAACGCAGTGCTTTCCGGAATGGAAAATGCAACGGCGCTGGGCGATGCAGATTATACGACTGCGCTGTTGCTGATGGATAAAAGCGAAGTGGAAGCAGTCTTTGCGGCGGAACAGCTTTTGAGCCGCGCGGAATTTGTGCTGCAGGACGAAAATCATTTGTCCAAGATAGAAGTGTTTGGTTGGAATGGCAGCAGTTATAACGCTTTGGAGAGCACAATAAATGTGACTGATGAAATAGCGGCAGTAGAATTCACACGCGGAAAATATGAAAAAATCAAGTTCCGGTTTCACGGTACGCCCGCGACAACGGCGGTCGAACTTTTGCTTGGATTGACAGACCGGGACGCGGTGGAATATCTGGCGGAAATCCTGACGGTTACAGAGGAACCGCTCACGGCGGTGACCAAAGATTTGATATTACAAACATATGGAGAACACGGACAAAGTATTACATGGAGCAGCAGCAATACAGCGGCCGTGAAAAACAACGGTACGGTAATTCGGCAAGAGAAGGATACCAAGGTATGCATGACGGCAACTATCAGCAAGGGCGAAGCGTCTAAAACAGTTCCATTTAACATTACCGTATTAAAGAAAGAAAATCCTTCCGGTGGCAGCCAAGGACGTGTTCCGGGCGGCAGTTCCGGCGGTGGTTCCGGTAATTATATCGTTCCCAAAAATGAAATAGCGAACCCACCTGGCGTAACGCCGCCGCAAAACAGCGGAAACGGTTTTCGGGATTTGCCGGATTCCCACTGGGCATATTCCTACATCGGAAAATTAGCGGATATAGGTGTTGTTTCCGGAAACAGCGAGGGCAATTTTGAACCGGAAAGAACTGTCACGCGTGCGGAATATGTAAAAATGCTGGTGATGACCTTCGGATTGAATGATACAGCAAATGCATTGGGATTTACAGATGTGGCGCCGGATGCATGGTATGCATCATATATTGCTGCTGCGCAGAGCAATGGCATTATCTATGGCAATGAGCAAAATCAAGTCTTGCCGGAAGCGCAGATTACCCGCGAAGATATGGCGGTTATGCTGGGGCGTGTCATGGAGGCAACAGGGAACGTACTGCCGCAGAACAGGGAATATGCCGGCTTTTCAGATCAGACAATCATCAGCGGTTATGCCGCAGACTATGTTTGGTCCATGTACTGTGCCGAAATCATTGACGGCACAGGCGGTGGAGCATTTGAACCAAAAAGTTTTGCAACGCGCGCGCAGGCGGCGAAAGTGATTGTCGCTGCATTAGAGGAGGTCAAAAAATGAAACAGATAAAACGTTTGACAGGGTTGTGTCTTGCACTTGCCATGAGCGTTTCTACGCTGCTGCCTTATGCAGCAGCGGCAGAAACGGAGACGGCGGAACCGGTGAATTATGCGCGTGATTGCGAGGTCATGAGCAATACTTCCGGCGAATCCAAGTCGGCATCCAACGTCATTGATGGGAATGAAGCAACTGACTGGTCAACGTATAGCAGTACGCAAAATGGAAGCGTGGAGTTGGCATTGCCGCAGGCGACAGTTATCAATAAAATCACGGTGCAAAATGGTAAGTCGGTACCGCGGGATGTGAAACTTTCCATTGAAACGTCGCCGGATGGCTACGATTGGCATATGCAGCAAAAGGACGTTGCTTTGTCGTCCGGCAAAAAGGCGGAAATCTATATTGACAATACCACATGTGAGTACGTGCGCGTGAACGTTTATGACGTGACTCCAACCGGAAGCGGATATTACGGATTTTCCATCAGCGAGATTGGGTTATATCGGGAAGAAGGAACCGATACGGCGGCATTGTCCGCCGCGGTGCAAAGCGCTGATACAATGCTATCCAAATTCCGCGCCATGGACACAGCAGATGTTACCGTCTCTGAAGAAGGGTATGCTCTTTTGCAGCGTTTGGCGGACGAGGGCAGACAAATTATCGCAGACGCAGGGGCGTCGCAGTATGCAATTGATGAAAAAATAAAAGCGATTGCAGATGCGAAAGAGAAGTTTATTGATATGGCGATATTCAGCGATGTGGTTTTTGAAGAAATTTTGGAAAATCAAAAGCAGCGTCAACTTGGCGACAATCCGACTTTCGGTGACAGCAATGATTTATGGCAGTCTATGAATAAGGGCGAAGGTGTCATGCAGCTGTGGGGTGATAAAGACGTTAAACCGGAGGATTATGGCAGCGTTATGGGCGGCTGGTTTGATAATCTGTATAAGATGGCGCGTTCCTATATGTGCAAATCCTCCAATCAGGGAAATGAAGAATTGCGCAGCGATATTGAATGGGCGCTTGACTGGTTTTATAAAAACGTATATAATGAAAATAGTCAAAAAACAGGAAACTGGTGGAACTGGGAAATCGGTACGCCAAAACGAATCATTTTGACGTTGACAATTATGAAGGATGATTTAAACCCTGCGGTTATTCAAAATTTGTGTAATGCAATGACCGCGTTGATGGGAGATTATATTCATTCTGATGGCGCAAACCGTACTGACCGCGTATTGGTTGCAATTCAAACCGCCGCTTTCCAAAAGGACGGAGCAACGCTCTATCGGGCGCAGCAGAGTATTTTAGGCGATTTATGCTATGTAGACGAAGGAACGGACGCCTATGATCCCGGAAATGGTCATTATACAGATGGTTCCTTCTTGTACCACAACGGTGTTGCATTTAATGCGAATTATGGTAAGGAGACACTGAGTTCTCTTTCCGGTATTCTCAAGCTGACGCGCGGGACGGTGTTTCAGGTGGACAATTCCTATCTGGAAATATTGACTGAATGGGCAGTCAATGCCTATGACCCGCTGGCATACTACGGGATAGAAAATTTGGCTGTTATGGGAAGAGGAATTTATGATGGTGTCGGCAGAGCAAATCAAATCGGCGGTATTCTGCACAATATTGCAGATTGTGTGTCGGGAGCGGACGAGGCATTGATTGACAGCTTGGCAATGAAAATGAAACGGGAAAAAAGTACGGAGAACCTGCTGGCTGATACCAACTGGACGCGCAATAAACGGTATCCCAGCATGGATATTGTGGTGCATTCCAATGATAAGTATAATTTTACGGTGAATATGTTTTCGCCGCGCACCACGCCTTATGAGGCAACCAATGGTCAGGATATGCTGGGCTGGTATCAGGGACTGGGCGCTATGTATCTGTATACGGCGGATAACACCTATTTTGATGATGGGTATCAGGAAACCATTGACCCTTACCGTCTGCCGGGCATTACGGTTGACACACTGAACATGACCAATAAACGCTGGCATGGGGAAAAACGCAACACGCATGATTTTGTAGGAGGCGCTAGCGTGGATAATTACGGTGTGGAAGCCATGGAACTTTCCCAGACGGATACGGATTTATACGGCAAAAAATCATGGTTCCTGTTCGATGATGAAATTGTATTTTTGGGCAGTGATATTAAAGCAAATTCCGGCAGACCGATTGAAACCGTTGTGGACAATCGAAAAATCGGGAATGATAACAGCAACCGTCTGGTGATTGACGGCGCCGAAAAATCTAATGATTTAGGTAAGGTACAGCAGTTTGTACCCAGTGCAGACCCTTCTAAAGGCGCGGAAGTGCCACGGGGGACAGAACTTGCGAAAGGCTATCAGGAAACGATAAGCAGCGCCGGTTGGGCATGGCTGGAAGGTAACAAAAACAAAGGCGTCGGCAATGGATATGTTTTCCCCAAGAAAGCGACGCTGGAGGTAAAACGTGAGAGCCGGACGGGCTGTAAAGCGGTAACCGAATTTAACGGAGATAAAACAGAAGTGACACGCAACTGGGTAACCATGTGGATGAACCACGGTGTGAATCCCACGAACACTTCCTATGAATATATCCTTCTGCCGGAAAAAACACAGGCAGAGGTGGAAGCCTATGCGGCAAATCCGCAGATTGAGGTTGTGGAGCATTCCGGAGAAGCACACGCTGTCCGCGAAACCGTGCTGAACGTGCTGGGCGTGAATTCCTTTGCGGAAGGCGGAAAAACAGTAGAGAACGTTACGGTAGACAAACCGGCGTCTTATATGCTGCGGGAAACGGAACAATATTTTGAAATTTCGGTTTCCGACCCAACGCAAAGAGAGACCGGCAAAATCCATGTGGAGGTGGCGATTGCGGGAGACAAAATTTTGATGAGCGATGAACGGATACAAAATGTGTCTCTGGGAGATATTGTTTCTTTTGACGTGGATGTGAAACTTGCACGCGGCAAGGACTCGCGGATTGTTGTCGGAAAGAAAGGCGTTTTTACGGAGGTTGATGAAACAGCTTTTCGCAACACCTATCTGCAAATCGGTACGGAAGCGGCGATTGCCGGTGGCAAACCTAAAACAGTTGCCGCGCCGATAGAGGAAAACGGCATTTCCTATATTCCGTTGCGGTTTGCGGCTGAAGCGCTGAATGGAAGAGTTTCTTGGGAGGGGGAAACGCAGCGTGTGCAGATTATCACGGACGAACATGTGGTGCTTTTAACCATCGGCAGCGATGTCATGAAAGTGGACGGTCAGGACGTACATATTCCGGCAGCGCCGAGACTGGTCAATGATACCACTATGCTGCCGCTCAGAGCGGTCGCAGAGGTGCTGGGTGCAGAGGTAAACTGGGATGGGCAAAACAGCACGGTTGAAATCGTTCCGGCAGGCGGAGAAAGCTGTTTGCAGGAGACGGGCAAAATTTTTGCGGGATTAAAATAAAACTAAATACAAGGGGCATGGCGAGTGAGTCGTGCCCCTTGCATGGTATTGAAATCGGAGGCAAATGATATGCTGAAATGGATGAATGCAAAAAAATATATAGGCAGAAGGGTATCGGTTTCGTGGATAATTTCCTATCTGCTGGTATTAATTGTCCCTGTGTTGATTTGTTTATTTGCATTTGTCCAGTCACAAAATGTACTTCGGGCGCAGGTTATGGATACCAATTCTCTGTTGCTGAAACAATTTTCTTCCCAGGTGGACGAGATTGTTATGAAAATGCAAAAAATCAGCTCCGCGGTTGAGTTAAATAGAGATGTTAACAGCTATGCATATGCGCCACCCGAAAATGACGGGCGCCGGCAAATGGCTGTCCAAGGGATTAGGGAGTGGATGGAAGCATATACTTATGCGGTCGGAGAGGAAATTTTCACTTTTTTATATCTTGTGGATGAGGACAGGTTTATTACGCCCACGGCATTCTATGACGGAAAAGTATTTTATGAAGAATATCTGAATACAGAAGTTCCATATGATACGTGGAAAACAGCTTTTATTGCGCGGGAAGATTCTGCTTTTTTCGGCGATAGATTTACTTTTGGTCAGAAGAACTGTGTGGATGCTTTAGGGTACAGCCGGGCAGTACCGGCGATTTCTCTCGGCGGCAAGAAAATAATCCTGTGTGCAATGTATGAACTTCCGCAGTTTTATCAAATGATAGATGAAGCTGCATTCATGGAAGAGGGAGCAATGGCGGTTTTTGACAAAAGTACAGGGATTCTTTTTTCAAATGGTATGCAGCGGTATGAAGATGCGCTATATCAGGGGTATGGGATGTATCCGGAGCAGGAGGATACAGTAATCCGGCGTTATCATGGGCGCAGCGTTGCTGTGACATATAGCACTTCAGCAATTACAGGCTGGAAATACGTATATTTTATGCCGGAAAAGGTATTTTTACAAGAGGTAAACACTACTTTTTATATGATAGTCTGTTCACTGTTTTTGGTGTTTTTGATAGGCGGAGGTATTATCTGGTATCTTGTCAGAAAAAATTATGCGCCAATTAGACATTTACTTTCTCTTTTGAAAATAGAAACAGAGGAACAAAAAAACGAGTTTGATTTAATCAAAGAGCGGATTAGCAAAACAATTGAAGAAAAGAATATGATTTCAACCACACTGGATAAGCAGAATCTTATTGTACAAAGAAATTATCTGGTCAGAATGCTGACAGGACAGTTAAATTATAAGCAGGATATCGGCAGTATCCTTGCTAATTTGAATATTCCGTTTAGACCAGACGGCGGCTTTGTCGTATTGATGCTGACGGTAGAAAGCTATGATGAATTTTTTGAAGGTGATACGCAATTATCGGATTATGAAAAAAGTGAACTGATTGATTTCATGTTCAGCAATGTATTTGAGGAGTTGTTTCAGCAGCAGGAATATATGGGATTTGTGCTGCCCTACAGTGGTAATATTTTTTGTATCGTAAGCGGCAGCAATCCGGCGGCGGACAAAATTGCAGAGATTGTGCGTCAGGGACAGAAATTTTTTGAGAAAAATTTTCAGATTTTGTTTAGTGCCATGATAAGCGATGTGAATTTTGGATATTCTGGAATTTATGAAGGGTATCAGCAGGTAATCGAAACGAACGAGACGCGTATTTTTGCGGAGGAACAGGACTTGGTTTTATATCGGGATATTCCGCAGCAAACAAACAACAACGGTATTCGGAGTCTGAAATTGGACGAGCAGATTTTTACAGCGTTTATTGAAAACGGTGATAGTAAAGGTGCGGTACAATATTTGACAGAAGCCATCCACCAAAAAGAAACAGAACTCAGTTCCTCGGTTTTGACATATCGGTTTTTCTTGTTTGGAATTATAGAATTGCTTATCAATACCATCGGCGAGATTTATCAGGAGGAGGATTCTGCTGCATCATTGCAGGAACAACTGTTGGCTGCAATGGATAACCGTATGAGCCGTGCGGAATACCGTGAATTTTTTGTAAAGATTATTGAGCAGGTCTGTAGAGATGTTGGCGGAAGAACGAAAAATAGTGGTATTATTGTACGTATAACGGATTATATTCAAAAGAATTACGCGGATATTACATTGAATATCACTACTTTGGCGGATTCATTGGGATTATCCGGCAGATATATTTCTTCTGCATTTAAAAGAGAAATGAAAATGGGAATATTGGATTATATCAATCAAATACGGATTGAAAAAGCAAAGGCGCTTTTGGCGGAGACCTATATGACAATAGAAGATGTTTACAGCAAGGTTGGTTTTACAAACAAAATTACATTTATTAGGATTTTCAAGAAATTAGAAGGAATGACCCCTTCACAATATCGAACGTTAAGGAGAGATTAAAATGTTTGAGGTAGAAAGAGTAAAATTGGAAGAAATTAAAAACCCGGAACGGTTTACAAAGGATTGTTCCTTTGTGCCGGAAGCGGTCGCGTATGCTTGCGGGAAAGTAAAAGAAATTTTGCCGGAATTTGTACATTATTATCCGGCAGCGTGCAGTGAAAATTTAAAATACCGTCCGGTGAAAAATTCAAGCAGAGAACTCGGCTCTGACTGGACGAGCGGATTTTGGACAGGAATGCTGTGGCTTTCCTACGAATTAACCGATAATGCGCTTTACCGTGCGGTTGCAGAGGCGCAATTTGATGATTATCAAAAAAGATATGATGAATATGACTGCCTGAATCATCACGACATCGGTTTCATTTATATACCGTCCATAGTGGCGCAATATAAGGTGACACAGTCAGCAAAGGCAAAAAAACTTGCGTTGAAAGCGGCAGAATTGCTGTCAAAACGTTACAGTGAAAAAGCACGGATTATCCAGGTGCGTGATTGGCGCAGCGGGCAAGGTGAATTTATCATTGACTGCTGTATGAATATTCCGCTGCTGTTTTGGGCGGGGGAAACAACAGGGGACAGAAGCTATTACTGCAAAGCTTTGAATCATCTTTCACGTGCGGTAGAATGCATGGTGCGAGATGATGCATCGACCTATCAATGCTATAAAATTGATGAGGTGACAGGAGAAAAGATCGGAGGATGGCAGGGACAGGGATATGTCGATGAGTCCTGTTGGGCACGTGGGCAGGCGTGGATTATCTATGGCTTGTCGGTGGCATATACCTATTGCCGTGATAAAGATATTTTGGAAATGGCAAAACGGCTGGCAAATTATTTTCTGAACCGTTTGCCGGAGGATTTGGTTTGCAACTGGGATTTATTCTTTACCAATGATGATGAGCAAAGAGATACTTCCGCGGCGGCACCGGCGGCTTGCGGTATGCTGGAACTTGCAAAATGGCTGGAACCGGAGGAAGGCGAAATTTACAAAAACGCTGCGATTACAATCCTGCGCAGCATGGCAAAAAAATATTCCACAATGGGGAAAGACTCAAACGGGCTGCTGACAGACGGCGTTTATTGCAAAGATAAAGGAAACGGCGGGCTAGGAGATGATGAGTGCTGCATCTGGGGAGATTATTTCTATTTAGAAGGACTGACACGGCTGTCGAAAGACTGGAATATGTATTGGTAAACGGAGGAAACGAGGCATGAACAGTTTGAATCTAGAAATAGACGGGCAAGAACGTAAACTGTGCGCATGGGGCGGAAATATATCGTTGACACGGCGGCACTATTTGAACAGTCAATCTGTCGCATGGGACTATCAAACAGGGGATTCGCTGGAAGTTTCGGGACAAGTGATAACGCGTGAGCGGGCTGTGCTGCAAAGTGCATATTTGAGTGGTAAAAAGAAAACGATTTTAGAATATCCGTTTGGAATAAACTGCTGGATTTATAGTGAGAATGCAGATGGGAATAAGCTGAAATTCTCTTTTGGGAAAGATGGAACGGAGAAACAGAGTTTTGTTTATACGCTGAATTTTACAGGCTGGAAAGAAATTTCTGTCCCTTATGAAAGAGGGTATATGCAGGGGCAATTTGATACTACCATCAATCAATTTAAAATTACAGCGCTGTCCGGCAGTGGAACCGTGTTTCTGGAAGAAATCAGTCTGTGCAAAGCCATAAATCCAAACCATATCTATGGGAAGATGGCGCCGCAAATTGAAAAGTTTCCCCTGCCTACCCGCCGCGGCGCGATTGCTGCTGTTGAACAGTATGGAAGTGTGCAGGGCAGACCGGTCTTTTTGACAGAAAAATGGAAAACGGAGCATGTGGGCGCCTTTGCGCAAATGACGGAAAAGTATTTTGAACTCATGGATGAGATAGACCTCCCGCCGTTCCAGCGAGGAAACATTCCCTATACGCAGGCGATGGAACTTTTTAAGGAATACGATATTGTGTATCAGGAGGGGATTGTAACAGGAAAACGAATTACAAACACGAGCCTATACGCAAAAGCGATGAAGTCTATTGCTGCTCATTTTTATGAAAATAGAGATGCAGGGTCTGCGGATTGTTTTATTTTGATGTGGCGGCATTTGATGGATCAAAATGCTACAATCAGCTGGTATCACGGACGCGGCGTTGGCAGCGGGATGCTGATGATGAAGGAGGAATTGGCAAAACGTGGTTTGCTGGAGGAAGCCGTTTCCTATCTGAAGGAAGCCTATGATTTTTCACGTATTTATGCCACAGCAACGCAAGGTATCTATACCCATGCGCGGTTTGAGGATACGGACAGCATTGGAATGGATTTGCCAAGTACGCTGGCGTGTATTTTGCTGATGCAGGATTCGCCGGAGAAGGTGCAAGATATGCGCCATTTTGTTTATTATGTTGAAAACTTCTGTTTGGGCATTGCACCGGGACTGACCAGCGGGTATAAACCGGACGGTACCGCTTCGCACCACTGCGGCTATATTCGCCAATATGAAACGGTGGCGAATTATTCCCTGTCCCGTGTGCTGTATATCATGTCCGGTACAATGTTTATGATAGGAGAGGAAGCGGCGCAGCGCTTTAAAAAGATTTTGCGGACAGCGTTTTTGATTTACAACGGTGTATATGAGCCTTTTGCTATGGCGCAATACGCATTTGACAAAATGCGGGATACCAGCGTGGTGGAATTTGCACATGCGGCAAATGCATTGCATGACAAAATGCTGGCGCAAATGTATGTAACGCTGGCGGAATGTTCGGAAAAAGAAAGGAAAAATCCAAACTATCCCAAATTTTTAGAACAGGGGATTGAGCCTGTCAGGGAGATGACGGCGCACAAGACATTGACCTATGCTGCTGCCGCTTTTCATAAAAGAAAGAATTGGACTATGGCGCTACGGGGACATAGCAAATATGTATATCCCATGGAAATATGGCCGGATGAAACCGGACCGGAATCGAGACCGGGCGCACGGTATACAGCATTTTCTTTGTTCCGCTCTTTTGGATTTCTGGAAATTTTATATCCTCCGGTATTGGAGGGAGGAACCAATAACGGCTTACATATAGAAAAGGGCTTTGACTACCGGCGTTGGCCGGGCAGTACGGCTGTACATGTCCCGCTGCGCAGCATCAAATCTGTTCCGCTGATGGTTGAGGACGAATGGGCGGAATGGCTGCTCTCTGACCAAGGTTTTGTCGGCGGGTTAGATGGGGCAGATGAAAATGGAATTTTCGTTATGCAATTACACGGACCGGAAAAATATGGGCTGGAGAGTTTTTATGCAACAAAAACATATCATTTTTATGAAGATATGGTGTTGTGTCTCGGCAGCAATATTTCTAATGAACTGTCCGCCTATAAAACAGAAACAACGCTGTTTCAAGATTATGGTACCGGCGCAGAAAGACGGAACAATATTTTAATGGATAACAGGGGGAATGGATATTGGGTATTTCCGGAATATGAAATTGAATTTTATACTGCTGAAAATCGTTCCCGTGACATAAAAGACCGTGAGGACACAGTTGGGGAACGGACATTTGGCATTATTTCGCATGGGGAGGCGCCGCAAAACGCCAAATACGGATATTTGCTCAAAATAGGGACAACCATGGAGGAAATGGAACAGTTAAATGTTTCTGAAGATATCCGGATATTACAGCAAGATGAGACAGCACATATTGTACGGATACTTGATAAGACGAATTATGTATTTTTCAAAAAATGTTATGAAATGACCGACCGCTGGATTGAAAATGTCAGTGGAAGTTGTATTGTTTCCGTGAGTGATGATGGCGAACTGGTTTCCTTATCCGTTTGCGACCCGGATTTGCGTTTTTATTTAGGGGAAAGCGAGGACTATGATATCAACCGCCATAAGCAGGAAAAGTCTGTATATGGTCGGTTTTGGACTGGGCAGGAAAGCATTTCGTCGCGTATTTGGATAACGCTGAATTTAGAAATGAATCACTTGGAGATTATCAGAGGAAATGCAAAAGTGATTCAACGAGGAGATGGTAAAACAATATTGGAATTTATTTGTAAAGATGGTATGACGAACGAAATTCAGATTCATGAATCCAGATAAAAAGGGTTAGCAAAAAGTGTTTTTTACATGAGGGATTGTCATATGAATTACAATACTCCCGATTGATAAGAAAACGGATATATTTTTGTGAGGAAAAGCGCATGAAAGCTTGCAATTGAAGCATTCGTGCGCTTTTTATTGGGATAATTGACAGAATAAGGGGAAATAGAAAGAAATAGTAGATAAAATAAAAAACCAACAGGTAATTATATAACAACATTAAGCAGAGTATCACACGCTGAACCTGTACTGGAAGAATTCTTAAATTAACATTGTAACAGAGTAGAGATTTATCCCTGTATTTTTCTATTATCACGCATTCTTTTGATTTCATCTAAACAATTTTATATGGATCTAAAGGCTTTTGGTTAGAAGCCTTTTTCTTATTTAAAGATATGCGTGCTCTTTTTAGAAATGGAAAATATCAAAGTGATAAGTGGCAAATTTTTAAAAAGCGGTACCATAAATTTAACCAAATTTGTTTTTATTCTGTACAAAATGGAGAGAAACCCTTATAATAAAAAAGAACAGGGGGGGAAGAAGCATGGTAGTACGGATGGCGTTTTTGGGTCATGCTAAGCAGGGAAATATAGAAAAAGCATATCAATTTAGTCAGTTGAATGAATCAAAGCTATTGTATCAACAGCGGTTTGTCTGCCAAGACCTTTTAGTGGTTTATGTAGAATGGGAAGCAGAATCGGAGGAGCAAGCGCGGCGAATAGTTTTAGAGAAACTTGCGGACAATACCTATTTACATCCTATTGGACTGGGGGGACAACCGTTTGCGGCAATGGAGATGATTTTTTCCTATAACCGTCCGCGGGACGCGGCGCATTGGCAGCGCAAGGAGCAGGGAAAGGCGTGCGGTGCAATAGCACATATTCGACCTGGCAAATTGGGGAGCTATGTTTATTATCATCATATTTTGCAGGAAACAACAGTCCGTATAAGAGACAAGTATGGTGCCATTTTTGTGTTTGGTAATATATTATTTTATTACAGGGAACAGCCAGGTGAACAGGAATTTCCTTGGTACCGGGGAAGCGTACAGGGGGATATTCCGGCGAATTGGGGCGCATTGATGCAAAAACATTTCAGCACATGGCAAGATGGAGAAACCGGCTGGAAAGAGATGAAGGGAGGTGGGCAGATATGCGTTACAAACTGATTATTGTGGATGATGAAAAAGCAATGTTAAATAGTTTGAATAATATTTTTGATTGGAATGAGATGGGATTTGAATTATGTGGAACATTTTGCAATGGAAAGCAGGCAGCGGGGTTTATCCAGTCACATCCGGTAGACGTGGTATTGACAGATATCACCATGCCGCTTATGAATGGACTGGAACTTGCAAAATGGCTGCATGAAACTGCACCGCATATTAAGACAGTTTTAATTAGCGGCTATCAGGATTTTGAATTTGCCAGACAAGCAATTCAATATAATGTTGTGCATTATCTGCTGAAACCTACGCGTTATCAGGAGGTTCTGGAAACCTTTGCGGCAGTGCGCCAGCAACTGGACCAGGAAAAAAAGAATATAGGAGAATTGCTTCCTATGGTAGCGCGGCAATTTTTCTTTGATTTAACTGCGGGCGTTATCCAAAACAGAGAGACCATTGATTCTTATCTGGAATTATTAGGATTAGAACAAGAAATGCGGGAACACCCCTGCTGTTTTGTATTATTGAAGCTGGAAGCATATGAGGAGTATATGCAGCGGCAATGGAAACATGAGCTGGAGGGCTTTTTCAATGCGATGCAGCAATTATTGGCATGCCGCTATGGACCGATACGGTTTTATCTGTTTCATCAAGACGAGGCATATCTGAAACTTGTAGGAATCTGCATGGAAGATATACCACAAACAGCATTTTATATAGAGACAGAAAACTATTTCAGCAAAAAAAAGCAGGAAATGGCGGAACTAATGCATGTTTTTTTTCATGTGGAACAGTTGGAAACTTATAATACACTATTGGCATTGGGGCAGGAAATACAGCAGAAAGCCATTGGAAATGGAGATGTTCAGGAAGGATATCGGAATTTATTACTGCACTATATTCAGTCAGGGAATTTAGAGGCGGTGGGAGTGTTGCTCCGGCAATATTTTGACAGCTTTGGGCAGGAGGTCGAAAAGGCAAAACAGATGAGTCTTTCTATTTTGGGAGAAGTGGAGGAAGACGGCGAGTTTGAAAGGATTCTGAATAGCTGCAATACAGTAGAAGAGCTACGAAAAACCAGCTATAACATATTTACAGAATTGATGTCTAAAGAAGAAAATCATGAAACTGCTTCTAAAAAACACTTAATTCATAAAGCCAAAGAATTTATTGCGGCGCATTGTTGCGAAGCGATTTCTTTAGAACTTGTAGCGAATAATATTTATGTCAGTCCGGTCTATTTAAGCAGATTATTTAAAGAACAGACAAACCAGAATTTTTCGGATTATGTGACGCAGCTACGCATGCAGCAGGCGATGGAATTGTTGAAAAATCCGGCGTTAAAAGTTTATGAAGTGAGTGAAAAGGTAGGGTATCGCAGTCTGAAATATTTTTATAAAATTTTTAAACAGTATATCGGAGTAACACCAACAGAATATCGCAACCGCTTGAATAGTTAAAAAGGTTGTTGTGTAATATTGAAAAGTGCGCCCATATGGACGCACTTTTTTACTGGAGATAACGCCTATGGCTGCATTGTTGTAATGTTGGGGATTAAAATCGTGATACAGAGTCCGCCAGCTTCGTTTTGGCTTGCGGAGATTCCATAGGCTTCACCATAAGTCAGTTTGATGCGTTGATTAACGTTTTGCAGTCCGATATGGTCTATTGGAGCAGTATATCGGAATTGTAAATCTTCATTAAGCTGTTGAAGCTTTTCATGGCTTAAACCAACGCCATCGTCGCTGACAACAATACGGATACCATCTGCTGTTTGATGAATAGAAACATCAATAGTACCAAAATTCCCCTTGCATTTGATACCGTGAGATAGGGCATTTTCTAAAAGCGGCTGCAGAATTACTTTGGGAACCAAAGCTTCCTCCAGTCCGTCTTCCACGTCCCAGCGGATTTGGAATACATCCGGTTGACGCAACTGCTGAATTTTTTCATAGGATTTGGCATGGCGCAGTTCTGTGGCAAGTGGGATAATATTTTCTCCTTCCTTTAAGCTGATGCGCAGCA
>CAMNSU010000026.1 GCA_946555455.1 uncultured Clostridia bacterium
CCAAGGGGGGATGAATCGACGGCGTAAGCCGGAGAGAATCCCTTCTTGGAAAATAGTATACCACAAAAAAATTTAATATTCAACAATCAATTGCTATCGTTTTCATTTCATTTTCCGAGAAGAACGCACGCCCGACAACGGTAAACCGCTCCTCTAGCTGATGGTACCCGGCGCAATCTTGTCGCGGAACAATTCCCGAATCTTTTCCCGCAGCAGCCGGTGTTCTTCCTGTTTCAACTGCGGGTCTTGCCGCAGCAGTTTTTTTGCCGCCTCCTGCACTTCTTTCAGCACCGCGACGTCCGTCAATAAATCCGCAATTTTCAGCATCGGCATACCATGCTGACGCGTTCCCAAAAAATCGCCCGGGCCGCGCAGTTCCAAATCCTTGCGCGCAATTTCAAAACCGTCCGTTGTCTTTGCCATGATACCCAGCCGCTGCCGCGTCTCCTGATTTTTTCCCTGATTGAACAAAATGCAAAACGACTGTTCGCTGCCCCTGCCGACGCGCCCGCGAATCTGATGCAGCTGCG
Source organism: uncultured Clostridia bacterium (assembly GCA_946555455.1). Classification (GTDB taxonomy): domain Bacteria; phylum Bacillota; class Clostridia; order RUG12999; family RUG12999; genus JAAWTG01. The sequence continues at coordinate 531 of CAMNSU010000026.1, forward strand.
ACAGTCCGAACCGCTCCGCATTTTCCACCACCATCACGGTTGCATTGGGGACATTGACCCCCACTTCAATCACGGTTGTGGAGACCAAAATTTGTGTTTCACCCGCCGCAAACCGCTGCATAATTTCGTTTTTCTGCTTGGGACGCATTTTCCCATGCAGCAGTTCCACCTGATACTGCGGAAACAGCATGGCAAGCTGTCCGGCAAGTTCTGTCGCCGCTTTGGTGTCCATTTTCTCCGATTCTTCCACTAAGGGGCATACCACATATGCCTGTCTGCCCGCCGCAATGTGTTTCCCCACAAAGCCATAGGCACGGCTGCGGAGTTCCTCTTCAATCACATACGTTTTGACCGGCGTGCGTCCCGGCGGCATTTCATTTACCACCGAAATATCCAAATCGCCGTATAATATCAGCGCAAGCGTCCGCGGAATGGGCGTTGCCGACATGACCAGCATGTGCGGACTGCCGCCTTTTTGGCTGAGTTTCGCCCGCTGGTTCACCCCAAACCGGTGCTGCTCGTCCGTCACGACCAGTCCCAAATTTGCAAACTCCACAGCATCCTCAATCAACGCATGTGTGCCAATCACGCATTTTGCGCTGCCGCTGCAAATACGTGCAATCGTCTCCTGTTTCTTTTTTCCTGTCACGCTGCCTGTTAAAAGCGCCACATCCTCCTCCGCAAAATAGTGCAGCGCCGTTTCATAATGCTGGCTGGCAAGCACCTCTGTCGGCGCCATCAATGCGCCCTGCATACCTTGCTGCACTGCCGCCCAAATTGCCGCAAACGCCACCACCGTTTTTCCGCTGCCCACGTCCCCCTGCACCAACCGGCTCATGGGCGTGTCTTTTTCCAAATCCGCTGCAATTTCTTCTAGCACATTTTGCTGCGCCCCTGTCAGAGAAAACGGCAGTTTCCCTTTAAATTCCTGCATGGCTTCCCGCGCAGGTATCACAGGTGCGTGCTCCGTATGCTTGACCTGTTTCATGCTGAACAATCCCAATTGCAGCATGAGCAATTCCTCAAACACCAGCCGGTAGCGCGCAATGTTATAGTCGTCCATATTCTGCGGAAAATGGATAGAGGAAATGGCATAGTTGATTTCACTCAGTCCGTATGCCTCCCGCACAGAGACGGGAATATATTCCTTGATTTTGCCGCCCATCATGTCCAGACAGTTCTTGGCAATAGCGCGAATATTTTTTTGGTATAGCTTGTCCGTCAGCGCATAGGTGGGCACGACGCGTCCGGTATGTAAATTGCTGTCCAGTGGTTCATAGGTGGGATTGGTGATTTGCTTTTTGCCATATTTGATGCTGACCTTACCATAAAACTGATAGGTCTTGCCCACCTCAAACACATCTTTGAGATATTTGTTGTTGAACCACACCATGTTGGCGAACTCCCCATCATTCTCCACAATCAGGGTATACACCACCATGTTGCGTTTGATACGATTCTCCATCATTTCACGGTAGACGGTTCCCTGAAAATAGACCGTCTCGCCGTCCGCCCATTGGTGAATGCTTTTGTAGGAGGAACGGTCTTCCACATAGCGCGGGAAGTAATATAACATGTCTCCCACTGTGCGAATGCCGAGTTTTTCCAGTAGTTTTGCCCGCGCTTCCCCAACGCCTTTCACATATTTAATGCTTTTGTTCATTTCCTCCATGTTCCCGTTCCTCCATACCATTGTTTCCGTTCTACCTACTGCGGCTGTATCAGTTTCTGCCACCGTTTGTCGTCCCTCAAAAAATCAAAAGTTTCGTCCTCCCGAAACTGCTTTTGCAAATTCTGTTGCAGTCCTGCCAAAAATTCTTCCCGCAGCGGTCGAAATGTCATGTGTTCATAGAGCGGAGACGCGTGAAATGCGTCAATTTCTTTTAAACTTGCAAGCATTTTTTCTACGATTGCAACGGTTTTATCGGCGTTTTGTTCCACCACTGCCAATTCTAATTCGGCAGAAACCCCGTGGTATTCTCCCATATCAAACGTCTGCGCCAACTGTTTTTGTTTTTCCACCAGCATTTGCGCTTTTTCCCTGTCGTTTTCCTGCATTTTCAATAGATAAATGCTGTGCAGCACCATGCTCATCATTTGATAGCCGCTGAACAGCAACTCCTCATACGCCTGATATGCCTCGCGTATACGGTTTGTTTTGCTGTAAATAACCGCCTGTTTCCGTTTCCGCTCAGGATTCTGCGCGGAAAAATATTGCAAATATTCCTCCGCTTTTTCATACTGTTCTTTTCTCACATAAAAGCTAAACAAAGCGTCTGCGGCAGACTCTCTGACCTGCTCGCTGCCGCTGTTCAATGCGCAGGTATACCATTTTATGATATCGCCGTCATAGGTTTCACTGCCCTTGACTTTCTTCACACACCGCTGCGCATCCAGTACCAATGCCATACGAAACAGCAGCGTTTCGCAGTTTGGATACCGCTGCATTTGTTTTTTTGCCCATGCAAAGGTGTCCGCATAGGATTCCTTTTTCAGTCTGCCGTCCAGTTTCTCAATCAACGCATTCACTTCGCTGTTCGTCAATTCTTGCTGAAAGGACAGCAAAATATCCGTCGTTATGTCCAGCAATCTGGCAATGGGCGCAAGCAAGGTGATGTCCGGCATGGAATTTCCGTTTTCCCATTTGTTCACCGCCGGCGTACTCACGCCGAGCCGATTCGCCATCTCCTCCTGCGTTAGCCCCATTTTCTTTCTGTTGCTGCGTATCACTTCTCCTATTTGCATTCATTCGTTCCTCCTGTGCTTTTAAACTCGCATCGGCCTCTGCTACCTTTAGTATACTGTATAGAAACGAAAAATACAATGGAGCGGTCGTTAACTTTCAGAAAATATTTTTAACTATTATTCAAATTCATTTCTCAGCATGGAATAATACAATCTGCCGATATATTGATGATCCATGTAGAAATAATCGCGCAGGGTACCCTCGTAAACAAAGCCGCATTTTTCAATCACCCTCTGCGACGGTTTGTTAATTGTTTTGGTGCAAATTTGCACCTTATGCAGATTGATGTTTTCAAATCCATAGCGTATCACTGCTTTTGTCGCTTCTGTGGCATATCCCCTGCACTGAAACGCCGCGCCGATACAATATTCAATTTCCGCAAAATGATTTTTGCTGTCCACCAGAAAATAGGCTATCTGACCAATGCATTCTCCGCATGTTTTTTCAATAACCGCCCATCTGTAATAATCACTGTTTTCATAGGACGTAATATATTTGTCCAGCAACTCTTTCACTGCTTCTTTGGTGGTATAGACAGGTTCTGAATAGAGGGACTGAATTTTTTCATCCGCAATCCAATTCTTCAACATCGCCGCATCATCGCTATACGTAAAGCGGCGCAAAATCAACCGCTCCGTTTCAATGGTCTGCGTTCCGACATGCGTCAACATGACATCCGCTCCCCTCTTTTGATACTATATTCAAAAAACTTACTATAGAATCATTATACCGCAAACTTCCTGATTTGTCCATCAAAAAAGCTGCATGGCATAATTCCATGCAGCTTTTTCTTATTTCATACCGATATCCTTGCGGAAATGCATTGCCGGAAATGTCACTTTATCCACCGCCGCATATGCCCGCTGAATCGCTTTATCCAAATCCTCGTCCACCGCGGTCACGCCAAGCACGCGTCCACCCGCGGTTTTAAACAACCCGCTGTCATAGGACGTTCCTGCATGGAACACCGTCACGTTTTCATCTTCTTCCGCCGTTTCCAGACCCGCAATTTCATAGCCCGTCTGATATTTGCCAGGATATCCGCCGGAAGCCGCAACGACGCACACCGCCGCATTGTCCTCCCATTCTACCGGCGTTTTTTCCAACGTGCCGCTGGTAGTCGCATTCATGATATCAAACAAATCGCTTTTGAGCCGCGGCAGTACCACCTGCGTTTCAGGGTCGCCGAAACGGGAGTTATATTCAATCACCTTGGGGCCTTTTTCCGTTATCATCAGCCCGAAATAAATGGTGCCATGGAACGGACGTCCTTCTTTTGCCAGTCCGTCAATGGTAGGCTGGAAAATTTCTTCCATGCACTGTTTTGCCAGCGCCTCGGTATAAATCCGGCTGGGCGAAAACGTTCCCATGCCGCCCGTGTTGGGACCTTCGTCATGGTCAAACGCACGTTTATGGTCTTGTGCGCTCACCATTGGCACCACTGTCTTTCCGTCCGTGAACGCCAGCACAGACACCTCCGGCCCTGTCAAAAATTCTTCCACTACCACGCGGCTGCCGGAATCACCAAAGATTTTATGCACCATCATGTTTTCCACGGCTTCTTTTGCTTCTTCAAAATCCTTTGCCAGCACCACGCCCTTACCCAGCGCCAATCCTTCCGCTTTAATGACTGCCGGATAGGTTCCCTGCGCCTTGATATAATCCAGCGCCGCTGTCGGGTCGTCAAACACCTCGTAGCCCGCTGTCGGAATGTTATATTTGCGCATGAGTTCTTTTGCATAAACCTTACTCGCTTCAATTTCCGCCGCTTTGGCGCTTGGCCCGAACGCGCGCAGACCTGCTTCCTCCAAACGGTCTACCATGCCCGCCGCCAGCGGGTCGTCCGGCGCAACAACCGTTAAATCAATGCTGTTTTCTTTGGCAAACGCCACCATTTTATCTATTTCCATTGCGCCAATCGGTACGCATTCTGCCAGTTGTGCGATTCCGCCGTTTCCGGGCGCCGCATAGATTTTATCCACTTTATCGCTCTGCGCCAGCTTCCAGATAATTGCGTGTTCCCGTCCGCCGCCGCCTACTACCAATACTTTCATTGTTTTCCGCTCCTTTTCGCAAGCATACGAAAGCCGAACTCCGTATGTTTAATGTCTGAAATGCCGCATACCTGTGAACACCATTGCAATGCCGTATTTGTCGCACGCGTCAATGGATTCTTGGTCACGAATGGAACCGCCCGGCTGGATAATCATACCGATACCCGCTTGATGCGCCGCTTCCACGCAATCAGAGAATGGGAAGAAAGCATCGGACGCCATCACGCTGCCGGCTGCTTTGTCGCCTGCATATTTGATTGCCAATTCCAGCGCTGTGATACGGTTGGTCTGTCCCGGTCCGACGCCCACGGTCGCATGGTCTTTTGTCAACACAATCGCGTTGGATTTGGTGTGTTTTACCACCTTCCACGCAAACAGCGCTTCCTCCATCTGTTCTTTTGTCGGCTGCGTTTTGGTGACGACTTTCACGTCGTCCATATGTATCAGTTCCGTGTTCAGTTTCTGCACCAGCAGACCGCCGCCCACTTTTTTCATATCCAGCGCTTCTTTGCTGACCGGCTGTACAATGTTTTCCAGTGTCAGCAACCGGATATTTTTCTTGCGGCTCAAAATTTCAAATGCTTCTTCGCTAAAGGAGGGCGCAATCACAATTTCAATAAAAATTTCACTGATTTTTTCCGCCATCTCACGGTTTACTTCACGGTTTGCCGCAATGATACCGCCGAAAATGGATACCGGGTCTGCTTCATATGCCCGCAGGTACGCCGCGTCAATGGTGTCCGCCGAACCCACGCCGCAGGGGTTTGCATGTTTGCAGGCAACGACCGTCGGTTCTTCAAATTCTTTCAGCAAATCCAGCGCGCCGTTGGTGTCGTTGATGTTGTTGAATGACAGTTCTTTGCCGTGCAGCTGTTTTGCGCCCGCAATCACCCCCGCAGGGATTTTGCCGCTCTCCCGATAGAACACCGCCGCTTGGTGCGGATTTTCGCCGTAGCGCATATCCTGCGCTTTTTCAAAGCTGACCGTCAGGGTATCTGGATATTCCCCTTCGTCCAGTTGTTTCCACATATAGTTTGCAATCAGGCTGTCATAGTTCGCCGTATGCTCAAACACGCGGTAGGACAAACGTTTTTTCGTTTGCAGCGACACTTCGCCGTTTGCTTTCAATTCTTCTACCACGGTCTGATAATCGGAAGGATTGACAATCACTGCCACGTCCTGCCAGTTTTTCGCCGCTGCACGAATCATGGTCGGGCCGCCGATATCAATATTTTCAATGGCTTCTTCAAAGGCTACGCCTTCTTTTGCAATGGTCTGTTTGAACGGATACAGGTTAATTGCCACAATGTCAATCGTTTCAATGCCGAGTTCTTTCAGTTGCTGCATGTGTTCACTGTTGCCACGCATGGCGAGAATACCCGCGTGTACTGCCGGATGCAGCGTTTTCACGCGTCCGTCCAAACATTCCGGAAATCCTGTGATTTCTGAAATACCAATTACGGAAAGTCCGCCGTCCTTTAACGCTTTTGCCGTGCCGCCGGTGGAAATAATTTCATAACCCAGTTTGCTGAGCTCTGCCGCAAATTCCACGACGCCCGTTTTATCTGATACGCTGATTAACGCTCTTTTTGCCATTTTTCTTCCTCCCTCATCATTTGTCCAATATTTTCACTTTTCGTCCTTCTATCACCAAACGGTCTTGACAAAACAGACTAACCGCCTGCGGCAGAATCTTCCATTCCGCTTCTTCCATCACGCGCCGCTGCAACGTTTCGGGCGTGTCGTCCTCCCGCACTGCAACCGCTTTTTGCAATATGATTTCGCCACCGTCCGTCACTTCATTCACAAAATGCACCGTTGCACCGGTGAGTTTCACGCCGTATTCCAAGGCTTTTTCATGCACTTTCAGCCCATAAAACCCGTCGCCGCAAAACGACGGAATCAGCGCGGGGTGTACATTCAAAATGCGTCCGCGGAACGTTTTGGTGAACTGCTGTCCCAAAATAATCATGAATCCTGCCAGCACCACCAAATCAATTTTCTGCTGCACCAAATAATCCACCACTTTTTTTGTGAACGCTTCCCTGTCGCCCGCCGACGGAATCACCGCCGTACCGATACCGTTTTGCTCTGCACGTGTGAGCGCATAGGCGTTTTCTTTATTGGACAGCACCAACACAATTTCGCCGCCCAGAATTTCACCGTTTTTCTGTGCGTCAATGAGCGCCTGTAAATTGGTTCCCGACCCTGACGCCAGCACTGCAATCCGTTTTGCCATGATACCCTATCCTTTCCAATCAAACGATTTCCACGTCGCCGCTTCCGGCTTCCACACTGCCCACCACATAGGCTTTTTCGCCCATGCCGCTCAGCATATTCACCAGTGCGTCCGCTTGCGCCGCATCTACTGCCATCATCATACCCAGTCCCATGTTAAAGGTGCCGAACATATCCTTTTCCGGAATATTGCCTTCTTTTGCAATCACGTCAAACAGCGGCAGAATATCCCAAGAACCTTTGTTGATTTTCGCGTGCGTGCCCTCCGGCAGCATCCGCGGAATATTTTCATAGAATCCGCCGCCTGTGATGTGGCAGATTGCTTTGACGTCAAATTTAGCAATTGCTTCCAGCGCCGGTTTTACATAAATTTTTGTCGGTCTGAGTAATGCTTCGCCAAGCCGTTCCCCAAGCTGCGTATAGGACTGCTGCAAACGCTCTTGCGCGCCCGCTTCGTCCAATCCGAAAATCTTACGCACCAGCGAAAATCCGTTGGAATGTACGCCGGAGGACGCAATCCCCACCAGCGCGTCGCCCGCTTTTACGGCTTTGCCGTCAATGATGTTCTTTTTATCCACCACGCCGACGCTGAAGCCCGCTACGTCATATTCGTCTTCAGGATAAAATCCGGGCATCTCTGCCGTTTCACCGCCTACCAGCGCACAACCTGCCTGTACGCAGCCGTCCGCCACGCCTTTCACGATATCCGCCACTTTTTCCGGCACGTTTTTCCCCAGCGCGATATAGTCTAGGAAAAAGAGTGGTTTTGCGCCGCTGCACACAATGTCGTTGACGCACATTGCCACGCAGTCTTGTCCCACCGTGTCATGCTTGTCCTGCAAAAACGCTAATTTCAATTTGGTACCGACGCCGTCTGTGCCCGAAACCAACACCGGATTTTCATAGCCCTGTCCCAATTCAAACAGACCGCCGAAACCGCCCAACTCCGTCATCACGCCGGGAATCAAGGTTTTTTTCACATGCTGTTTCATGAGGCGGACCGCTTCATAACCAGCTTCCACGTCCACGCCCGCCGCTTTATAACTCTCGCTCATTTGTTTTAGCCCCTTCCCTTTTTCTTACAGTTCCATAATGCTCTGTTCAAACGCATTTTTATCGGATACCTCCGGAACGCCGCCGGGATAGTTGCCCGTGAAGCAAGCGTCACAGAAGTCCATTTTCAAATCCGGCACCATTTCACGCAGGCTTTCCAGTTTGAGATAGCCCAAGGAATCCGCGCCAATGTTTTCGCAAATTTCCTCTACTGAATAGTGGCAGGCAACCAGCTGGTCTCTGTCCGGAATATCCGTTCCGTAGTAGCACGGCCACAGGAACAGCGGGGAAGCAATGCGCACATGCACTTCCGTTGCGCCCGCTTCTTTCAGCATGGTGACAATGTTTTTAATGGTGGTACCGCGTACAATGGAATCGTCTACCATGACAACGCGTTTTCCTTTCACGCAAGCGCCCATTGCGCCCAGTTTAATGTTGACGCTGCGCTCACGCATATCCTGTGAAGGCTGAATGAACGTCCGACCGATATAACGGTTTTTCATGAGTCCTAAGTCATATTGAATGCCTGATTCTTCCGCATATCCCACTGCCGCGCATAGTCCCGAATCCGGTACCGCAATGACAATATCTGCGTCTACAGGATATTGTCTGGCAAGCAGTTTTCCGGACAGCTTCCGCGCTTCATATACGCTTTGTCCGTCAATCACACTGTCGGGACGTGCAAAATAGATATGCTCAAACACGCACAGCGCTGTTTTTTCTGATTTTGCATATTGAATGGATTCTGTGTTATCAGGACGCACCACCACCATTTCGCCCGGCTTGATGTCCCGCACAAATTCCGCGCCAACCGCATTCATTGCGCAGCTTTCCGAAGAGAATATCGTCACGTCGTCGCCCACTTTTCCCATACACAGCGGACGAATGCCCAGCGGGTCGCGCAGTCCGATTAATTTACGCGGACTCATGACCACCAAAGAAAAGGAACCTTCCAGTTTCAATGCCGCTTTTGCCACTGCTTCTTCAATGGATTTGGACGTCAGGCGTTCTTTGGCAATCAAATAGGCAACTACTTCCGTGTCATTGGTGGACTGGAAAATGGCGCCCTGTTCCTGCAACTCCTGCCGCAGCCGCGCCGCGTTGGTCAAATTGCCGTTGTGCGCAATGGTGAGCGTTCCTTTCACATATTTGCTTGCCAGCGGTTGTGCGTTTTCCCGTGTATTGTCGCCTGTTGTGGAATAGCGCACATGCCCGATACCAATGTTTCCTTTGATTTGCGAAATCACAAAATCGCTGAACACATCCGGCACCAGCCCCAAATCTTTGTGACAGAAAATGTGGTTGTCATCATTGACCGCCATACCGCAGCTTTCCTGTCCGCGGTGCTGCAAGGCATACAGCGCATAGTAAATGGTACGCGCGCAGTTTTTGCCGCTCTTGTCATAAATACCGAATACGCCGCATTCTTCTTTCGGTTTGTTATCCGCTGTTTGATTAAAAAAACACATAATTTTGAATCCTCCCAAACTATCTTACGGGCTCCCGCCCGTCACTCTTCTTCTCTCTTACAAATAACAGTAGCGGGATATACTTGTACCCCGCCACATTGTTTTTATTTTGCCTCGCCCATCAGCCGCCGCATGACTTCCTGATATGCGTCCTCTACGCCGCCCATATCTCTTCTGAAACGGTCTTTGTCTAGTTTTTCTCCTGTTGTGCTGTCCCAAAACCGACAGGTATCCGGCGAAATTTCGTCCGCCAGCACAATGCCCTCCGGCGTACGTCCAAATTCCAGTTTGAAATCAATCAATTCGATATTCAAGTCTTTCAGGTATTCCGTCATAAAACGGTTTACATGCAGCGCCATATCTGCAATGGTCTGCATTTCTTCTTTGGTTGCCAGTTCCATTGCCGCGATATGGTAATCGTTAATCATGGGGTCGCCCAGTTCATCGTCTTTATAGCAATATTCCAAAACGGTTGTGTGCAGTTTGGTACCTTCCGGCAATCCCAGCCGTTTGGACAGGCTGCCTGCCGCAATGTTGCGCACAATCACCTCAATCGGCACAATCTCCACTTTTTTCACCAGCGTTTCCCGCTCGGACAGTTCTTCCACATAGTGTGTCGGAACGCCGTCTTTTTCCAGCAGGCGGAACATATGGTTGCTCATACGGTTGTTGACAATTCCCTTGCCGACAATCGTTCCTTTTTTCAGTCCGTTGAACGCTGTTGCATCGTCTTTATACTGCACGATATACAAGTTATCGTCGTCCGTACGGAATACTTTTTTTGCTTTGCCTTCATAGAGCATATCTTTCATTTGTGCCATTGGTAACCCCTCCTCAGTTATTTCTCACTTGCAATCTTTTCGCTTAATGCTTTGTCTTTGCGGCGGACTTCCTCCGCCATATCTATTTTAAACTGTTTCAGTTTTTCTTTCACCTGCGGAAATGCGCCCGCTAAAATCTGCGCCGCTAAGATTCCTGCGTTTGCCGCACCGTCTATCGCCACGGTCGCAACCGGAATGCCGCTTGGCATTTGGACAATGGACAGCAATGAATCCAGTCCGTCCATGGTGGAGGATTTAATGGGCAGTCCAATCACCGGAAGGGTCGTATATGCCGCCAAAACGCCCGGCAAATGAGCCGCTTTCCCCGCTGCGCCAATGATTACGCCAAACCCGTTTTCTTCTGCGGTTTTGGCAAATGCCGCCGCTTCCTCCGGCGTTCTGTGCGCCGACATGACATGAATTTCATACGCGATACCGAACTGTTCCAGTTTTTCCAGCGCGCCTTTCACCACGCCATAGTCCGAATCGCTTCCAATGACAATCGCCGCTTTTGGCTGCTTGTCCATGCAATCATTCCTCCTCTTTGATTCCGCGATGTATTTGCTGTTTTGCGCTCTTTTCACACATACTATTTTATCATATCTGCGGGCAAAATACAAGTCCACTTTTTCACTAAAAAAGTTGCCGGAATCTGTCGCCTGTCCATCTCATTTGCACAGCGACAAAAAAGACACTTCCCTTATTGCGAGGGTTGTGATAAAGAAGTACATTCCGCAAGATTAGAGATATTCCTATATGAGTATTAGAATTTTACCAAAATGAAAGAAGAAATTTGAAAATTTATATGCAAACAAAGAAAACTTTCGTTTTGAGGTAATATGTATGTTTATATTGGATAGGCTGATTTTGAGGGTTGGGACTTGAAATAAACATATCATTATGTTATACTATATATATAATTCAGCGCGGCTCCGAAAGGATACTATAATGTTTGAGCTAAATTCAATATATACCCCCATAACAGCGCTTCCTAATGTGAGAAACAACGCCTATACCGAAATTGCGCCCTGTATAGCTTTAAGACCTTACATCAGGTGTTTTTGGGGTACGGTTTATCAAGTAAAAAATTGTGAAATGCCAAGCAGACCGGTTATTCCCGATACCTGTATGGACATTATTTTTAATGTAAATTATACACAAAATACTTATACGGGAAAATTCTGCGCATTAGATGAGCATTCCTATCATTCACCTGTCATCAACAACAGTGATAAGGTCGGCGTTTGGGGCATACGCTTTTACGCTTGGTCTTCCGTATTATTTTCCGATTGTCCGATAAATAACGATAAACCATATATTGATATTGACGATGTATTTCACGGATTGAAAAAGGAATTTGAGCCGTTTTTATTTGATATAATTTCCCTGAAGGATAAAATTGCAGCGGCAGAAAAAATCCTTATTAAAAGGTTAGATGCAAATAATCTGAATAACGATATGATGAACGCATTATTTTTTATTATTAAGAATAACGGGAATATAAAAATATCGGACATATCTTCTTACACCGGATTATCAAAAAGAACATTGGAAAGAATTTTCAAAGGAAATATGGGTATATCGCCCAAAACGATACAAGCTCTTATAAGATACCAGCTCTTGTGGCAAGATATATATTTACATAGGCGCTTTGATGTTTCTGACGCCTTGTTAAAATATGGCTATTTTGACCAAGCTCATTTACTGAACGATTTTAAGCAAAAACATTCTATGACGCCTAACGAAGCGCTGGATTTTTCTTTGCGGTAATGTCGCTTTTTTACAATACAAAACAACTCCTCTCCGATATAATAAAAAACGGAAGGAGTTTTTTTATGAATAAAGAAATGATGGCATACTGCGGTACATATTGCGAGGAGTGCGAATGGAAAGAACAGGTAAATTGTAAAGGCTGTAAAGCAAATCAAGGCAATCTGTTTTGGGGTGAATGTGATAAGGCTAAATGCTGTATTGAAAAACATTTTGAGCATTGCGGAAAATGTGCGCAAATGCCATGCGATAAGCTGGCGGCGCTGTTTGCCGACTCCGAACACGGCGATAATGGGTCAAGATTGGTAAACCTTAAAAATTGGGCTGGAAATAAGTAGCATTTGCAAGCAACCTAATAATAAAAAATATTAAATTAAGAGGATACTAAAATGGTGCATTTAGTGTATTGCGATAACGCAGGCAAGAAAGGCGAAAAAGTATTGGATAAAATTTTGGCTGGAACAAAGACAATGGTTGTGCGCGGAGCAGCAGGAAGAAAAATCCCCCACAGCAGAGTTTATGAGGGAGAGCGTCTTTATTTTATGGAAAAAGGAAGCGCGAAGATAACGGCAACCGCTATTGTAAAAGAAGTTCAAAATTTTATAAAACTGTCTGATGAAGAAATCACAAAAATTCTCGCTGATAATCAGAGCAAATTAAACTTATCAGATAAGCAAAAAGTACGGTGGCATAAGAAGTGTCTATGCTTAGTGGAATTTAAAAATGTGGAAGAAATAACCCCGCTTGCTTTTGAACATCAAGGCAATATGGACGATTGGCTAATCATAGAAAAGATTGAAGATGTTGTTGTAGGGACAAGCATACCTTATAATTATGAAAATGCAAAGTTTTAAGGCGTCCATTCCCATTTGTATAGAAGAACAAATATATCATCCAAGAGCCGGTCACACAGACGCAGCGTTGATGAAATCGACAAAAGAGATACAGACTTGTTTTTATAGTCTGTATCTCTTTCGTTTTGCACCTTTTTTGACGATAAATAATATTAGTTTTCAATCCTCCCTTATTACCATCACTTGACAAAGGTAAATACGGTTTTTCCGGCGAAAATCATGAGAGCGATAGTCCCGCTTAAAATATTTGTTCGCACAGACCCGACCGCGTCATTTTTCCGTTTCGGTAGGTGAAATAAACATATTGTCCCGTATCTGTGCGATAAAACCAAGTATTGCGCCGTATTTCCGTCGGGCTCCCCAGCGCCGCCACAAGTTCCTTCTTGTTCATATCCATACTGACGCCAAGATTCCATGCAAATTCATTGTCGCCTTCCGTATCAATGCGCGTCACTTTTTCGTACCGCAGCCAAAACACCGTCTCCTCAAGTTTTCCTTCATAAAAGATGCGGTAAATAATCCGTTCCGTGCCGTCCGGCGCTGTCTCGTGGTCGTCCGGCTCAGAATATCGGGAGATAATGTATCTTTTTTCACTGTTCCAGCGGATTCTGTTGCAATGCATACGGTCCGCCGTAATTGCGCGGTTGGCATAACAAATACGCGTCAATTCCTTGCTTGACAATTCCGTCAGCTTTCCATAAACCGCTTCCATATCCGCCCGCCGAAATGTATGCACGGTTTCACCAAACGCAAAATGCACCGTATTGACCTTTTCTGTCCCTGCAAGCAACAAAATGGCGTTGCATTTCAAATTACTGCTGCTGTATCCGCCCTGAAAATTTTCGTCCTCCCTGATTACATAAAAAACCGTAACATCCTCCGCCGTCTGCTGCGAAATGCGTTCCACGCGGTAGATCGGGTCGGGCATTGGCAAAACGTGAACCAACGTTTCCGCTTCCGGCTCATTTTGCCGTGCGGCGACAATCTGTTCCAGCGCTGTTTGATACGCCTGCGGCAGCTGCGGCGCGGCGCTTCCTGCGCCAATGAAACTGCCTGCCATCAGCACAGTGGTTACCAACACTGCAATCGTCCGCACTGCCTTGGAATAAGAGGCGGTACGCAAAATATTTTGAACGCGTCCGCGTACTCTTTTTTCCGCGAATCCCGCCGCGGGCGCCGGCGTATATTTTCCTGCCGCCTCCACCAGCGCCGTGGCATAACTGCATTTTTGCGCCGTCGAATAATCCTTTACCACGCGGGCGTCACACGCCGTTTCCATATCACGGCGCACTGCCCTGGAAAGAAGCCAAATGAAGGGGTTAAACCAATAAATTGTCCGCAGCATATATAATACAACGCTGATAAGATGGTCTTTCTGTTTTGCATGTGCCGCTTCGTGTGCAATGATGTAGGCTGTCTGCTCTGCTGCCTCATAATGTTTTGGCAACACCGCCACCGGACGCAGCACGCCAAACAAAAACGGCGCGGGATAAGCCTCTGTATAGCACACCCGCATTCCTTGGCATACCATTATTTCACTGCGGCGCAAAATGCGCTGCGTCCGCAGACAGGAACCTGCAAAAATCAATAGCTGTACGATAACACCGACCGCATATAAAAGCGCCAACACTGATGACAGCAGTGCCGGAACTCCTATGGCGTTTTGCTGCACGACCGGTTGTATATCCGGCGCCACCGGTTCTGCAACGGACGCTGCCTGTATCGGCGCAATATTTTGCAGAGAAACGTCTCCTGCCTGCCAAATGGGAATATCCCAGCGAACCGGCAGCGCCAATTTCAGCAAAAAAACGCCCCAAATGCCAAAATGCAGCTGCGGCGAAAGGCGTTTTCCCGCTACCGCTTTAAACAGCAAAATGACGGCGGCAATGATACAAGCCTCCAGACTGTTTTTTGCCAAAACCTCCAGTATGTACAACATCATGCTTCCCCCTTTTCATATGCCGCGATAATCTCCTTCAATTTTTCCATTTCCTGCGCCGAAATATGCCCATCCACAAATTGCGCCACCATGCCGGACAGCGAACCGTGATATACCTTATCCAAAAAGGACTGCCCGACGCTTCTTTGTACCTGCTCCCGCGTGAAACGCGCTTTGCAGACAAAACCTGGTTCCTCGCGGGACAGCGCGCCTTTTTTCACCAATCTGTTCAAAAAAGTATAGGTCGTGTTTTTGCTCGTGCCGCCATGCTCTGGCTGCAAAAAATATGCCGCGATTTCCTGCGCCGGCAAACTTCCGTTTTGCCAGACCACCTCCATAATTTCAAGTTCCCTGTCCGTTATCACCGGAATTTTTTTCACATCTATTCCTCCTTATACGAATGCATTCGTATGTTGTAATTCTATACTAACACGTTCGTACAGAAAATGCAAGTACTTTTTCGGAATTGGTGATACATTGTAATGGTTTTGTTACTCTTCGCAGCGTATCATTCTATTTCGTTTCGTCTTCTGTATAAAAAAACACCTCCCGGATGTTATATCATCTGGGAGGTATCCCTTCTATCTATGGTTCAGTTTTCTTCCCGCTGGTAAAGGTTGCCGCCGTGAATATCGCCAATGACAATGACAGGAAAATCCTTCACCGTCAGCCGTTTGATGGATTCGCTGAGTAAATCGGGATAGGCGATTTCCTCCACCTTTTCCACGCAGCTTGCCAGCAGCGCGCCCGCGCCGCCGGTTGCGCCAAAATAGACGCAGCCATATTCCTGCATTGCCGCGTAGACCTCCGGCAGCCGTTCACCTTTGCCAATCATGCCCGTTTCGCCCAGCCGAATCAGTGTCGGTGCATACGCGTCCATGCGTCCGCTGGTCGTCGGCCCGCAGGAACCGATTACCTCGCCTTCTTTGGCAGGGCAGGGCCCGACATAATAGATAATCTGGTCTTTCACGTCAATAGGTAACGGTTTTCCCTGTTCCACCAACTCCACCAGCCGTTTATGCGCCGCATCCCGCGCCGTATATATCTCGCCGCTGATCAGCACTTGGTCGCCTGCGCGCAAATCGCCCAGTTGTTCCCGCCGCAGCGGTGTCGTGACTCTCTTCACCACTTGTTTCACCTTCTTTTATGCTTCAATAAGGTTCAGCACGCTGTCCAAAATAAAATCCGCGCCCTGCACTTCAAAAAACGTTCGGGACGCCTGCCCGTTCACGCCGGTGAGTACCGCCGCAAATTTTGCGCCCATCTCTTTGGCGGCGAACAAATCCGCGCCCGCGTCGCCCACCACCAAAACCTTTTCCATCTGCTTTTTATCATATTTTCCGTGCGCCAGTTCAAACTCTGAACAACTGTCGCCCAGTACCGCCTTGGCAAAGGTATAGGGGTGCGGTTTGGCAAGCGATACATGCTGGAATTTTTTCTGCACTGCCGCCAGTTCGTCATAAGTGATACAACGTGACGGTTCAAAATATTGCATAATATCCCAGTTTTCCGCCGGACGGCGAAATTCCTCCCGCGGCCGTCCTGTGCCCACACCCAACCGAAATCCGGCGTTATGTAATGTTTTCAGCAGTTCCTGTGTTTGCTCCAGCGGGTGCAGCGGTTCTTCCCCCTGCATCATTGCCTGTTTATCGCTGTCCGAGGCTTCATAGCCAAAGGTTTCGCGGAACCCTTCACTCCCACAGTACCATTCATTGAACGCAACCTGCACCATCGTCCAGATTTCCCCCAGCCGCGCACAGTCTTTATCCGGCAGCACCGCTTGCAGCAGTTCTTCCGCATGGGTATATAAATCCGGCACACGCAAATCCACCTGCTTATAATGGTCATAGACCTGTTTAAAATCTTCGCCGCAGTCCAGTCCTACAATACCTGCAAACATCAAATACGCCAAATCCCAGTTGGTGTTGACGCCTTGATTTTTCAGCAGCACAATGGTATCGTCGCCGCAAAATACACGGTTTGCCAGTTCCCGCGCCTGCTGTCCCATTTGCGCCAGATTCAGCGTTTTCGTGCCGAAATAGCGTTTGTCAAACGCCAGTTCCACACTGCTGAGCGCCGCGCAGTCCCAATAAGTTCGTTCGCTGGTAATCACGCCGTCCATATCAAACAAAATCGTATCAAACTCTTTCAAAAAACTCGCCGGATTCATGACCGTTCTTCATCCTTCCACTTCAAATGTGATGCCGCCGGCAACGCCCGCGGTCATACCCGCCCGCTCCGGATGGATTTCCAGCGCACGTCCCAGCGCCAAGCCCACCGCACGGTAAATCGCTTCCCAAATATGGTGTCCGTTCACGCCTTTTTGCAGCTGAATTTGCAGTGTGCAGCACGCGCCCTGTGCAAATCCTTCCAAAAAGGTGGACAAGTCCTCGCTGTCCATTCCTTCACACTGCGCCGGAATGCCGTCCGCTTCCAGTTCAAAATAGGCGCGGCTCTCAAAACTCACCGCCGCAAACGCACGCGCTTCGTCAATGACGCCGACGGCGTCGCCGAATCCATAGACGCCCTGCGGCGTGTTTTGTTTCAATTGCGCCGCAAACACTTTGCCCATGGTGATTCCCAAATCTTCACACACCACATGGGTCAAATCAAAATCCGGCAGTTCTATTTTGGTTTCAATGTTATACCCGCTGCGCCAAACGATATGTTCAATCATGTGGTTCAAAAACGGCAGGGGCGTTGTGATTTTACTGCGGTAGTCCTGTTTCACAGGCGGCGGCGTGAGCCGCACTTCCATAACGGACTCCGTTGTTTTTCTTGTCACTCGAATCATTGCTATTGCTCCTCTCGGGCAGATTTATTTCCGTTCTTTTACTGCCAGTCCGTGGGTGTCAAACCCTTCCACTTTCGCCATCAGATAGGCGTTGTCACGCACCATTTCAAAACCGTCTTTGGACGCGTAGCCCACGGAAGACCGTTTCAGGAAATCAAACACGGAAACGCTGGAATAGGTCTTTGCAAATCCGCCTGTCGGCAAAATGGCGTTCGGCCCCAGCAGGAAGTTACACAGCGTCACAGGTGTGTAGTCGCCCAGCAAAATTTCGCCCGCGTTTTTGATTTTGGGCAGTGTTTCAAACGGTTTTTCCGTCATGACTTCCATGTGTTCCGGCGCATATTCATTGACAAAATCAATGGATTCCTCCAACGAATTTGTCAAAATCACGCCGCCGTAGGTATTAAAATTGGTGGTGACAAAATCGCGGCGTTTGTCGCTGATTTTTGTCAGTTGTTTTTCCACAATCGGCAGCACTTTATCCACCAGCGTTTTGCTGTGCGTCACCAGCAGAGACGCGGAATCCGGTCCATGCTCCGCTTCAATCATCCAGTCCAGCGCCACTTTTTCAGGGTCAGCATTTTCATCACACAAAATAATCGCTTCGCTCGGCCCTGCCGGCAGTCCCGCGTCAATGTGGTTTGCCAAAACGCGTTTCGCCGCTGTTGCATAAGCGTTGCCCGGCCCGATAATTTTGTGACATTTTGGTACGGTTTCCGTGCCGAACGCCGCCGCTGCCACCGCCTGAATGCCGCCTACTTTATAGATATGCTTGATACCGATGATTTTTGCCGCCGCCAAAATTGCGTCGTCCACGTTGCCCTGTTCGTTGGGCGGCGTGACTACCGCAATTTCCGGCACGCCCGCTACCACTGCCGGAATGCCCAGCATGAGCAGCACGGACGGAAAACTGCCTTTGCCGCGCGGCACATACAGGCACACGTCCACAATCGGCGTTGTCTTTTCGCCTACCAACAGCCCTTTGTCCACTTCCGTGAACCACATTTCCTCCGGCAATTGTTTTTCATGGAAATTGCGAATGTTTTTCGCCGCATATGTAATCGCGTCCCGCGTCTTTGCGTCCAGATTTTCATAGCCCGCTTCAATTTCTTCCTCTGTCACCGCAATCGCGTTTTTCTCCAATTTCACGCGGTCATATTTTTCCGTATAGCGCACCAGCGCTTCGTCGCCGTGCAGACGAACGTCCTCCGACACTTCACGCGCCAATTCCATATGGGACGTGATATCCGTTTCCGCCCGTTTCATGATGATTTCTTTTTGCTCTTTTGAGGTTTCATCCCATTTCCAAATATTCATCTTTCCATCCCTCACGCTTCTGTTGTCCGGCTCTGCGCCCTGACATCCAAATTTCATTTTCTTTTATTATATAGGATTCTTTCGGAAAAAGCAAGTCCCAGCATTCATCTTTTCAGGTTATTTTTGAATATTTATGCAATTATACATGTTTTTGTTCATAAAAATACATTATTTTTAGTAAAAAATAGACTTGTATTCTTTTCTTCTTTTTAGTATAATGGAAATAACAAATTTTGAGAAGAACATGGAGGCAGAAAACAATGGCAAAAGAAAAAGTAGTACTCGCCTATTCCGGCGGACTGGATACGTCTATCATCATTCCGTGGCTGAAAGAAAACTATGACTATGAAGTCATTGCCGTCGCAGGTAATGTGGGACAGGGAAAAGAACTGGCAGGACTGGAAGAAAAAGCAAAAAAAACCGGTGCCAGCAAACTGTATATTGAGGATTTGACGGAAGAATATATCACCGATTTTATTTATCCGACCATGAAAGCAAACGCTGTTTATGAAGGAAAATATCTGCTGGGAACGTCTACCGCGCGTCCGTGTATTGCGAAACGTCTGGTGGAAATTGCAGAAAAAGAAGGCGCCGTTGCTATTTGCCACGGCTGCACAGGAAAAGGAAACGACCAGGTGCGGTTTGAACTGACCATCAAAGCGCTTGCGCCACATTTGAAAATTATTGCGCCCTGGCGTATTTGGGACATCAAATCTCGTGAAGAAGAAATCGACTATGCAAAAGCACGCGGCATTGACGTACCTGTTACCAAAGAGGACAACTATTCCATGGATCGCAACATCTGGCATTTGAGCCACGAAGGCATGGATTTGGAAGACCCGTGGAACGAACCGCAATATGATAAAATCCTCAAACTCATGACCACACCGGAAAACGCGCCGGACAAACCGACCTATGTGGAAATCGAATTTGAAAAAGGGATTCCGGTGAAGGTGGACGGCAAAGCGCTGAAACCGGTTGAAATGATGGAATACCTGAACAAAGTGGCGGGCGAAAACGGCGTTGGTATCGACGATATCGTGGAAAACCGTCTGGTTGGTATGAAATCCCGCGGCGTGTATGAAACGCCGGGCGGAAAATTGCTGTACTACGCGCACAACGAACTGGAATATATCTGTCTTGACCGTATGACCCAGCAGTTTAAACGCCAAGTGGCAATCAAATTTGCTGATTTGGTATATGACGGAAACTGGTATACGCCGCTGCGCGAAGCGCTCAGCGCGTTTGTGGACAGCACACAGGAAACCGTCACCGGTACCGTTCGCGTGAAACTCTACAAAGGAAACATGATGTCTGCGGGCAGCAAGTCTCCCTACTCTCTGTATGACGAAGACATTGCAACATTTAGCGAAGATGAAGTCTATGACCAGAAAGATTCTGCCGGCTTCATCAACTTGTTCGGTCTGCCGCTGAAGGTTCGGGCAACCATGCTGGCACGCAACAAAAAGAATAAATAATATCGTTATAGAATAAACCCATAGGGGGTTAGGAAGGGGTCTCCCCTTCCTAGAATACGCCAAAAGTCGGGACATGCGCCCGACTTTTGGCTCCTTGCGGGACGGAAAACCCATATGTAATATGGGTTTTATGCGAACTTGCGTCCCGAACCAGGGGGAGCTCGCGAGGGGGACATGAGACTGCAAAGCAGTCTCTTGAGTCCCCTTCGTGTTAAGCCGCCCCTTATTTGTTATTCAAAGGAGGGACATCCGCATGAAACTATGGGGCGGACGGTTTCAAAAAGAAACCGATGAAAAAGTAAATGACTTCAATTCTTCCATTCATTTTGACAGCCGTATGTACCGTCAGGATATCACGGGCAGTATCGCCCACGCCTCCATGCTGGGGCGGCAGGGTATTATCCCGCAGGCGGACAGCGATTTGATTGTGAAAACGCTGCAAGAAATTCTGGCGGATATTGAAGCGGGAAACATTGAATTTGATATTGACGCAGAGGATATCCACATGAACGTGGAAAAAATCTTGTCGGAGCGTATCGGCGACGCGGGCAAACGCCTGCATACCGGACGCAGCCGCAACGACCAAGTGGCGCTGGATTTGCGCATGTATGTCATGGACGAACTGAAAACTATTCTTGGCATGGTCAAAGACGCGCAGCAAACCATTTTGGGTATTGCCAAAGACAATCTGGATACCATCATGCCCGGCTATACACATTTGCAAAAAGCGCAGCCCATCACGCTGGCGCACCATATCATGGCATATTTTGAAATGTTCAAACGTGATGCAATGCGGCTTTCGGACTGTCTGAAGCGCACCGGCGTCATGCCGCTCGGCTCCGGCGCTTTAGCTGCAACGACCTATCCGTTAGACCGTGATTTTGTGGCGCAGCAGCTTGGTTTTGACGCGATTTCACTCAACAGTCTGGACGGCGTGAGCGACCGCGATTTTGCCATTGAATCCGCAAGCGCACTGTCCATTTTGATGATGCACCTCAGCCGCTTCTGCGAAGAATTGATTCTGTGGAACTCCAATGAATTTTCTTTCGTGGAAATGGACGACGCGTATTCCACAGGCAGTTCCATCATGCCGCAGAAAAAAAATCCCGATGTGGCGGAACTGATTCGCGGCAAAACAGGACGCGTCTATGGCGGATTGATGACGTTGCTCACCATGATGAAAGGTATCCCGCTTGCGTATAACAAAGATATGCAGGAGGACAAAGAAGCGATTTTTGATTGCATTGATACCGTGAAACTTTGCCTGCCGGTATTTACCGGCATGTTGGCGACGCTGAAATTCAACAAAGACGTGATGTATCGCGGCAGCGGCAAAGGCTTTACCAACGCGACGGACGCGGCTGACTATCTGGTGAAAAAAGGACTGCCGTTCCGCAGCGCGCATGAAGTTTTAGGGAAATTGGTGTTCTATTGCATTCAGCACGACAAAGCCTTGGACGATTTGACGCTGGAGGAATTCCATCAATTTTCCGATATTTTTGAAGCAGACGTCTATGACGCGATTCGGCTGGAAACCTGCGTGAATATGCGTAACATAACGGGCGGTCCCGCCAAAGAAGCGGTAGAACGAGCAATTGCCGCAGGAGAGATGTTCCTAAAAACAATTTAAGTATATCATAGCGAAAGGGGCGTTTTTATGAACGCCCTTTCGTTATGCCCGCACATCTACAATATGCAAATAGCGGATATCCAGATAAGTATAAGTGGAAAGCGGGCGGTTGTCGCTGTCCTCCGTACGCGCGGCGACCAGCACGTCACGCGGCGTTCTTCCTGCTTTCACAACAACAGGCGTATGTCTGAAATCCACCCCATTAAACGAAAGCTGAATCAAATCGCCCGGCAGCAGTTCCTGCAAGGTGACTTCCTGCGCAAATGGCCCCGCGCCAGTACCCGCAATCAAAAAGTTATATAAATATTCCACACCTGTCCACGCAGGCGCACGGTTATTCAAAGACAGATAATACCAGCCGAATACCGGTTTATAATTCATCACGCCGCTCCCTGCATAGAGACACTGCGAAGCAAAATTGGTGCAGTCCCCGCCCAATTCCGTGAAATCGTAAAATGCAGGATTGGGATGAAACGCATGTTTATGCGCGTATGCCACTGCTTTTTTTCTGTTATATGCCATGATATCTCGTCCTCCCCTTCTGTTTTCCGGTTGACATTTTTTCTATTTTATTATATGATGTTGTTATCAAAACGCTACCAAAGAGGAGGATTCCCATTGAAACTGATTTCTTGGAATGTCAACGGGCTGCGCGCCTGTTTGAATAAAGGATTTTTAGATTTTTTCAAAAACGCGGACGCCGATATTTTTTGCGTGCAGGAAACAAAAATGCAGGAGGGGCAAGCGGAACTGGTGTTAGACGGTTACCGGCAGTATTGGAACAGCGCCGAGAAAAAGGGCTATTCCGGCACAGCAGTGTTCACCAAACAAGAACCCCTTTGTGTCCGCTACGGCATTGAAGTAGAAGAACACAGCCATGAGGGACGTGTTATTACGCTGGAATTTGAGGATTTTTTTCTCGTGAATGTATACACGCCCAATGCGCAGCGGGAACTTGCGCGCATTGACTACCGTATGCAGTTTGAAGATGATTTCCGCGCTTATCTGCTGGGATTAAATCAACAAAAACCGGTGATTGTCTGCGGCGATATGAACGTTGCGCATCAGGAAATCGACCTAAAAAATCCTAAAACCAACCGCGGAAATGCCGGATTTTCCGACCAGGAACGCGGCAAAATGACGGAACTTTTGGGCAGCGGATTCGTGGATTCCTTCCGCAGTCTCTATCCTGACAAAACCGGCGCTTATACCTGGTGGTCCTACATGCGTAATGCGCGGGCAACCAATGCCGGCTGGCGTATTGATTATTTTCTGCTGTCCGCGGACTGTGCGGACCGTTTGCAGGACGCGCTGATTTATGCTGATATTTACGGCAGCGACCATTGTCCTGTCGGTATCATACTAAAATAAAAATTCTGCATATACAAAAATGGCGGTTCTTCGTGAACCGCCATTTTTTGACTTATATTTTTTCACATTAATACATAATGCCAATACCGACAACATTCCCTGAATATCCTATGCCGACAAAATGTGTGCCGTTATAATAGATATCAATACCGCTGGAGGTCATGTAGTACCAATATCCCCATTGTTTCAGTTCATTTGTATATCTGTTCACGGTTTCCCAGCCATCCGTCGGCAGGATATAGTAATAATAGATGCCCAAATCTGCATAAACCGCATTGTCTGACTGACCTACCAGACTACCAAAGGAAGGCACATCCGCAAATCCTGCATAGGCATATACCGGAATATAGGGTTTCGCAGTGCTGTATCCCACATTCAAATAGGCTGCAAGTTCTGACGCCCAAATGGTGTAGGCAGCGCCGTCTATCGTACTATAAATCGTTACCGTTGCTTTTTCGCCGTAATAATTCGCGGAATATCCCGCCGCTTCATAGGAATGCACCAGTATCATTGCGCCGTCATATTTACTATACATACGAATATTTTGCAGTCCGGTCGCATAATATTCTTGGTTTCCCGCCACCTCATAAGACCAAATAATAGCCGGCGCACCGTCTACGCGGCTATATACTGTGATGGTTTCGTCCGGATTGGCATACCCCTGCGAAAATGCCGCTTCCGTTCCATTTTCCACCATAATTGCCGCGCCGTCATAGCGGCTGTACATATAATGCTGACCTTCTGCAAACGCCGGTATCTGCATCAGTCCAATGCATAACACGACCACCCATGCCACAAATCCTGTTGTCATTCTCTTTTTCATTAATGTTATCTCCTTTCCTTTTTCTTAATCATATTATAGCACTGTCATTTTTCGCCTGTCAAGCGTAGCAGCA
Organism: uncultured Clostridia bacterium; assembly: GCA_946555455.1. Taxonomy (GTDB): domain Bacteria; phylum Bacillota; class Clostridia; order RUG12999; family RUG12999; genus JAAWTG01. The sequence goes on from CAMNSU010000026.1 coordinate 24,961, forward strand.
GAGAATCGTACCTCTTTTTTCTGCAATTTATCTGTCATTTTGACAAGTCCGCCGCCGCATTTCGGGCGATTATAAGAAATCGGGAGATATCGGGAGATATTTCCTTTAAATCCAGAATATTTTGCCAAAACGCCCTCTCACCAAAGTTGAAGAAACTGCCAATTTTGGGTAATATATAAAGCAAGGTGTTAGCACTCCCCGCTAACGAGTGCTAATAATTTGTTCAACTGTAACGTGATAGGTAGATATTTGTTCAATTAGGAGGTAATTTCGTATGAAAATCAAACCGTTGGCAGACAGAGTTGTCATTAAAATGGTGGAAACAGAAGAAACCACAAAAAGCGGTATTGTACTGCCGGGCAGTGCAAAAGAAAAACCGCAGATTGCTGAAATTGTTGAAGTAGGTCCGGGCGGCGTTGTGGACGGCAAAGAAATCACAATGGAAGTCAAAGCAGGTCAAAAAGTCATTGTGAGCAAATATGCCGGCACAGAAGTAAAACTGGACGGCGAAGATTTGACCATCCTGCGTCAGAGCGACATTCTTGCAATTGTAGAATAATATTCCATATCATATTGAAAAAAAGAAAGGACTGATTTCCAATGGCAAAAGAAATCAAACACGGTGAAGACGCTAGAAAAGCGCTTGAGAACGGTATCAATACACTGGCAAATACAGTAAAAATCACGTTGGGTCCCAAAGGACGCAACGTTGTGTTGGACAAAAAATTTGGTTCTCCGCTCATTACCAATGACGGTGTTACCATTGCAAAAGAAATTGAACTGGAAGACCCGTTTGAAAACATGGGTGCGCAGCTGGTCAAAGAAGTGGCGACCAAAACAAACGACATTGCCGGCGACGGTACAACAACAGCAACTCTGCTGGCGCAGGCGTTGGTGCGCGAAGGACTGAAAAACCTTGCAGCAGGTGCAAACCCGATGATTCTGAAAAAAGGTATGGCAAAAGCAGTGGAAACTGCTGTGGAAACTATTGTTTCCAACAGCCGTCAAATACAGGGCAAAGACGATATTGCACGTGTTGCGGCAATTTCCGCGGCGGACGAAAATGTTGGTGAACTGATTGCGGATGCAATGGAAAAAGTGACCAACGACGGCGTTATCACTGTGGAAGAATCCAAAACAGCGGAAACCTATTCCGAAGTTGTGGAAGGTATGCAGTTTGACAGAGGTTATATCTCTCCCTACATGGCAACCGACATGGAAAAAATGGAAGCGGTTCTGGACGATGCTTACATTTTGATTACAGACAAAAAAATCTCTAACATTCAAGATATTTTGCCGCTGCTGGAACAGATTGTGCAGCAGGGTAAAAAACTGCTCATCATTGCGGAGGACGTGGAAGGCGAAGCGCTGGCAACTCTGCTGGTAAACCGTCTGCGTGGAACCTTTACCTGCGTTGCTGTCAAAGCGCCCGGCTTCGGTGACAGAAGAAAAGCAATGCTGGAAGACATCGCCATTTTGACCGGCGGTCAGGTGATTACCGACGAACTGGGTCTGGATTTGAAGGAAACTTCTATCGAGCAATTGGGTCGTGCAAGACAGGTGAAAGTGCAGAAAGAAAACACCATTATCGTAGACGGTGCGGGCAGCGCTGATGTGATTCGTGACCGCGTTGCACAGATTCGCGTTCAAATTGACGAAACCACTTCTGAATTTGACAAAGAAAAATTACAGGAACGTCTGGCGAAACTGTCCGGCGGCGTAGCTGTTATCAAAGTTGGTGCGGCAACCGAAACAGAAATGAAAGAAAAGAAACTGCGTATTGAAGACGCATTGGCTGCAACCAAAGCCGCTGTCGAAGAAGGTATCGTAGCGGGCGGCGGAACGGCGTTCATCAATGCGATTGGCAGCGTGGAAGCTTGTATGAATGCGCTGGAAGGCGACGAAAAAACAGGCGCTTCCATCGTACTCAAAGCACTGGAAGAACCTGTGAAACAGATTGCGGCAAATGCCGGTCTGGAAGGCAGCGTTATCGTTGAAAACATCAAAAACTTTGGTGAAGTCGGCAAAGGCTTCAACGCATTGAAAGAAGAATATGTCAACATGATTGAAACCGGTATTGTTGACCCGACAAAAGTAACCAGAAGTGCATTGCAAAACGCAGCAAGCGTTGTGGCAATGGTTCTGACAACAGAAAGTCTGGTTACCGACATTCCGAAAGATGAACCGGTCGCTGCTCCGGCAGCAGGTATGCCGGGCGGCATGTATTAATCTGTCAACAAACTGTCACGAGGGGGACTTCAGAGACTGTAAATCAGTCTCATGTCCCCCTCGTGGTCTCCCCCTAGTTCGGGACGCAAGTTCGCATAAAGCCCGCATTTTATGCGGGCTTTCCGTCCCGCAATGTGCAAAAAGTCAGGCACATGTCCTGACTTTTTGCATATTTTATGGAAGGGGTACCCCCTTCCCAACCCCAGTTCTGGCATACCGCCCAGTTTTTTCTACAGTCTAAAAGGTCTCTTTTCAAACGAAAGGAGGCTTTGTTATTATTCCAAACTTTTATTTTCTATCTTTAGATATTTCTCACCTGCACGGTAACAGGTTTTCCTAACTCTGCACCGGACGGCAAATGTACTGTCACAGTCTGTGTTTTCTTTCCTTCTTTCTGTATCATCAGTTTCATGATCTCACGCGCCGTCTCCTGACAAGGGTCGCAAACAGTCAGCAAAATACCCGCTTCCGTTTCCTCCAGCAGGAAAACTGCTGGACATTCCGTCTGTACACGCCAGCGCGTGCCGCCGCAAACCGCTCCCGCTTCATATACCACCGCGGCAAGCATGTTTCCGTTCTGCGTTTCTACCGCCTGCACTGCCGTGGTATTATGCAAAACGCGAAACGGTTTTTGTTTCAAATATGCTTTTGCTTCCTTCTGCCCACAATACATCCAATATGCATATTTACTGCCTTGCGGATTCTCCCCATGCAGCAGCGCCATGGTAAATACCGGCGTTTCTTTAT
>CAMNSU010000027.1 GCA_946555455.1 uncultured Clostridia bacterium
TTTCCAAAGAACCATATCCGCTGACAGGTAACTTTCACCCGGCGCCGCTTCCGCTCTGGCATAATAAGAGTTTACTGTTGAACGCGCTTCTATTGGCACAGGATGTGAAATTCCCGGCGTTTCATACTGCACAACCACCACAAATTCAGAACCGGTCAGCGGCACCGGCGTATCTAACTGTACTGTATGATATCCGGTTCCGTCCAGTATACCGTTTTTCACCAGCTGCATTTTATTTTTATCCAGTGCGCCGCTGCTTGGATTCACATAAACCCGATAGCTCGTAAATGCCGCCGTGGCAATTGTCAATTCTGTCAATTCCTGTGCACCCGGCTGCGTTTCAAACACGTTGGCGGCATAATATCCTGAACCGGTCGTCTGGCTTAGTCTCACAAACTGATTGAATCCCAATGGGTCATGACTATACAGGTTATCATAATTCTTTCCTACCTGTGCTCGTCTCACTGCAACCGGCATCACAATATCCTGCGCATAGGAGATATAAAAATATCCTTTATCACCCCAACCTGTTCCCCAACTGTTTTGTGCAATCCAAGCGCCGTCCATGCCCGGGTCTGTGGTGAAATTGCTGCGCGAAAATGTATCATCCCAGCCAACAATGCCTACCGCGTGATTCACTGTTTTTGTTTCATCTACATATAACGCATAGGTATTCGTATTATACTGTGCATGGTTAAATCTGATATTAATGTCCAGCATCCCACTCTGCATTAATGCGGTTTTCAGTTCTGAAATAATATCTTCCCCGCTCTGACTGCTTTTGTCATAAGGCAGATATTCAAAATCCATCAACCGCACATCACTCGTTGCTTTGTCAATCTCAGAAAGATATAAACTATCCACACTATCGACAAACGGCATTGCGTTTTCCTCTACTGGTCCTACGCCGCGATACAAATATGCTTGCAGCATTTCCGGCGACCCGCCGCTGCTCGCCAAACGGTGAAACGCTGCCGTATTAACACCGTCCTTCATTTGATAGACCTGAGAATATTCCAAATGCCGCGGCGAAAACTGATATTCTTTATTCCCTTGCTTCATCAGGTAGGACGACAGACTCGCCAGTCCTGCAAATGCCCAGCAACCGCCGGAATTCAATTGATTCCGCACCCCAGGGACAGCATTTTGTTTCCGGAGGTCATAGGTCTCCGGCGCAGTGCTCATCACAGTGATTGCCTGATCCGTCTCTGCCGACACTTCAAACATGGGCGGCGGAATAGCCCCTTCCCGCTCGCTTTCCTCTAACTGCAAATATTCTTCATATAATGGATTCAGCGGCGCCGCTTCAAGCTGGATATTCTCTCCCCCTGTCACGCTTTCCGCTAATACACTTCCGGCGCTCACCACCAGTAAACAAGCCGCAAGTCCTATGGAAACGAATTTTCTCATATCCGGTACCCTCTCTTTCGTCCAAACAGCAAGAACATGTTACCCCACCATTCCGCTGCATTATTATAGTATCGTTTTTAATTCACTGCCATGATGATATTTGGAGACCTCAATGCCACTATGGATATTTTCTTTTAGCACCTGCACATGCGAAATAACGCCAACCATGCCGCCCGCATGGCGTATCTGTGCTAATATTTGCAGCGCGTCCGCTATGGAGGATTCATCCAGCGTTCCAAATCCTTCGTCAATAAACATCGCCTGAAGCTGAATGCCGCCGCAGCCTGTCTGCACCACTGCCGAAAGCCCCAGCGACAAGGACAGAGACACCAAAAATTTTTCACCGCCGGAAAGGCTTGCCACACTGCGCCGCATACCTGTCCGCTGGTCAAACACTTCAAGTTCCAATCCTGCTTTGCGTGTGCGGCCTGTCTTTTCCATCGTTCGCAGCAGCCGGTATCTGCCGTCATGCACTTTTTGCAGCATTTTGTTCGCCTCCGCCGTGATGGAGGAAAGCATGACCCCAAGCACATACCGCTGTAGACTGACGCCGGTATCTCCCCGCAGCATATGCGCAAACATCTGGTCTTGCTGCCAGGCAGCTTCTTGTTCGCGCAGCCACGCAAGTTCTTTTTCCATTTTTCTTAAAACAGTGTTGGCGCGCTGCAATTCCTCTTCCAAAACAGAAACTGTCTGCGCACAGGCGAGATATTGTCCGTGCAGTTCCTGCAATTCCTCTTCCATTTGCGCCACATTCGGACGCACAATATGTGCCAGTTTTTTTTGATATTCTGTCAACGCCTGATGGCAGGAACGGCAGGCAATTTGATAGTCCTGCAAGGTCTGTTCCATGGTAACCACCATGTCACTTGAAATCTGTTCCTGCAACAGTTCTTCCCGCCAGGTAATCTGCAATTCTGCCAGTTTTTGTTCCCACGTCTCCTGTGCCGCCGCTGCATGTTTCTCCGCCTGCTCCAATTCCTGCTGCAATATCTTTTCTGACGCGACGTTTCCTTCCAACTGTAATTTATATGTCTCCAGATTTTCCCGAATCTGCTGTTGCTGCTGCTCAAATTGCTGTATTTCTTTCCGCTGCCATTCTATTGCTGTGCGGAGTTTTTGTAAATCCGGCAAATCCCCACCGGCTTGTGCAGATACCTGCACAAATTGCCGCTCCGCTTCCGCTTTCTTTTGCTGTGCTTCTTGATAACTCCGCTGTAATTGTTCTTCTGTCAGTTGACACCGCTGCAACTGTTCGCTGCAAAACGCTACCGCCGCTTCATATATATCGCGTCTCGCTTCCTCCGCCTGCGCAATGTTCAGCATTTCCTGCCAAAAACGATATTGTGATGCTGAAAAAGAATCTGCCGATTCTCCTCCCTGATATTGTTCCCTCTGTTGCTGTAGCTTTTCTGCTACTGTCTCGGCTGCTTGTTTTGACAGCAAAAAAGCTTCCCTCGCTTTTGCTGTCTCCTGCCGCAATTGCTCCACATCGTCTGTTGAAGCTGCATATCCACCTTTTGCCGGCGCAGGGTGATGGCAGCTTCCGCAGACGGGACACGGCTGTCCTTCCTGCAATTGTTCCGCTAGCCTTTGCGCGGTTTCCTCCATTTGGCGGTGCAACGCCCCTTGATAGTGCTGTTCCAATGTCTCCGATGTTTTTTGCAATTCTGCTTGCCGCTGTTTTTCCTGTTCCCATTTCTCTTGCAATTGCACAAGTTCCTGTTGCTGTTGCTCATGCTCTTTTGCTGCTTGTAACAACGCTTCCTGCTCCGCACACTTTTGACGGTATTCCGGTATTTTTGCAATAAATTCCACGAGTGCCAACTGCTGTGCCTGCAACGCATGTTCTCTTTCTTGCTGCAAACGCTGCCGCCGCACGCCGCACTGCTCCAGTTTTTCTTGCCACTCGGTACATGCCTGCACTGCCGCCGCTTGATTTTCTGCCGCCTGTTCCATTTGGCTGTATTGTTTTTCAATCAATTCATTCTGTTTTAGCGTCTCCTGCATCTTTTCATAGCTTGCACGCCCTTTTTCAAGCTGCGCTTCTTTTTCTTTCCATGTATTTTCCGCTTCCTGCAATGTCATATATTGCCCCAGCAAGTCATTTCTGCGTTTTTGCAGCTGTGCGGCGCGTTCTTTCTCTTGTCTCCACCGTTCATATAGCGGCAATACCTGCTGCACTTTTTTCGCTTGCCCCAGCTTCTTTTCCAATTCTTTCATTTCCAGCTGACGCAATTGCAGCCGTTTCCATTGCTTTTCCTTTTCCTCCAAATTGCAAAATACCTGTTCTATCACTTGCGCCTGCTGCAATTGCTGTCCCTGCTGTTCCCACTGCCCAAGCAACGCTTGCTGCTGTTTCTGTTTTTCTAGCAAATTCTCTTGTTTTTGTGCAAGCAAATCTGCCAGCGTCTCCAAATCAGCACAGCCAAACTGCGCCAATCCTTGTTGCACTGCAACCTGCTTTTGTTCTAACGCCCGTTTTTGTTCATTCACTTGCCGGCAAAGCAACTCCGCCGCCTTTTGCCAGCGTTCTGCTCTGAATAAACTAACCAGAATTTTTTCTTTTTCTTCTGATTTTGCAAGTAGCAGCCGTTCAAATTTTCCCTGTGGCAGAATAACCACCTGGATAAACTGTTCATATCCCAGTCCCAAGAGTTCCTGCGCTTTTTCTTCCACATCACGAATACGCGGATTTTCAAAAAATGGAACGTATCCTGCACCTTTCTCATAATAAAACGCGTCTTGCTGCGGCAAATATTCCAAACCGCCGTCGCGTTTTTTTCGTATTTTCAGACCACGCGTAAACCGGTAACGTTTATTCTGTAATTCAAATTCAAACAATACCTCGGTCGGCTGTGATTCGTCTGCGAATTGACAGCGCATTGCCGCCAGTTCGCCGCGTACACCGCCGCTGCTTTTACCATAGAGCGCATAGGTCATTGCATCCAAAATGACGGTTTTTCCTGCCCCTGTCTCTCCATGAATTAAAAACACGCCCGCACCTTCAAAAACCGTAAAATCAATTTCCTGACGCTCCACAAACGGACCAAACGCCGAAAACGCCAATTTCAGAGGTTTCACTGTAAATCACCTCCGTTTTCCGCTTCCGCAAGCGCTTTGCAAAACCATTCCGTTTGCTGCACGGAAGGCTCATATCCTGCTGTTTCTTGACAAAATTTTTCCAAAACATGCTGTGGAGAAAGCGTTTCCATTACTTCCGCCGTCAGCGTGATTTGCTCTCCCTCAGCTATAACGCTTTTTCCTGTGACACACAGCAGATTGGGGTAGTCCCGCCGCAACATCTCCAGCACTTCCAATCCTGCCGGCTGGTCTGTGATTTCCACTTTTATGTAATCCTCCAGCGGCTCCTGCACCGCCTGTTCCAAAACCTCCTGTAATGTTCCGCTGATAACGCGCAGCCGTTTAGACGCGTGCAGCGCAATCCGGCGTATTTCACCGCTGTCTGTATCATAAACAGATACGGACTTGTCCTGCCCCGCTTCGCCAAATGAGTATGGAAACGGCGACCCGCTGTAGCACACCTGTTCTCTCGGCTGCTGCGCGCGGTGCAAATGTCCCAACGCCACATAGTCAAACCCTTCAAACACCTGTGCGCCCACCTGCTGCGCGCCGCCCAAAAGCGCCGCATGGTCGCTTTCTGATAGCTGCGTACCGGTTACATAGGCGTGTGCTGCTAAAATATGACGGCACTGCGGCGACCAATTGCTGCGAATTTCGTCACAAAGGCACGCCATTGCCATTTCATAGCTGTCAATACATTGCTGTGGATACCGGCGGCGTACTTCGTCAATATGAAAATAGGGTATCGCAAAAATTTCCACATTCTCTTTGTGGCAAGACAGCAACTTTTGCGGCAATTTTCCTGTTACATAGAGACCGCTGCGCGCCAAAAGCGCACTGCAAGACGACAGGCGTGCCGCACCGTCATGGTTGCCTGCAATCACGACCATCTCAGCGCCGCATTCCTGACAAATCTGCGTCACTGCGCCGCTATATAAGGCGATGGCTTCACTGCTTGCCACCCGGCTGTCAAATATATCGCCGGAAACAATTACAATATCAATTTTTTCCTCCTGCACCAACTGCACCATTTGCCCAATACAGTCCCGCTGTTCCTCTATAAAACTTCGATGATGCAGGGATAACCCTAAATGCCAATCTGATGTGTGTAAAATCCGCATGATTTTCTCCTCATGTTTCTTTTCATGCCGCTTTATGCGGCTCCAATTTATGACCGATTTTTTTCATCATGAAATAATAACAAATCACCAATTGCACTGCCGCGCCAACCCACGCGAGCGGCGTCGCAAAGCAAACGCCGGTATATCCCAGCCATTTTGAAAATAAAATGGCTACGGCTGTGCGCATAAATAGTTCTATAATACAGGATATAAACGGCGCCGTGACATTTCCAACGCCCTGCAATGTGCTTCTGTAAATAAAAATCAGCCCTAAGAAAAAATAGAACAATGCCACAATGTTCAAATATTCTTGCGCCTGCTGCACTGCCTCCGGCTGTCCATTTCCCAAAAACAAACGAGATAACGCGCCGCCTAAGAAAAACACCAGTCCATATCCCACAACGCAGAACATCAGCCCCAATAAATTGCATTTTTTCACGCCGCTGCGGATTCTGTCATATAATCCTGCACCGTAATTCTGCGCCGCATAAGTTGACATTGTCACGCCGAATGCCACCAGCGGCTGCTCTGTCAACTGTTCAATTTTAGACGCCGCCGTATATGCCGCTACCGTAGTAGACCCAAAACCGTTGAGCGCTGTTTGCAGCGCAATTACGCCGATTGTCATGACCGACAACTGAAATCCCATAGGGAATCCCATACGCAGATGCATCCAAAGATGCCGCCAATCCTGCTTCCAGTCCTCTTTTTTGAGTTCCAGCAACGGCATTTTCTTTTTGGCATAAATCAAGCATAAAATACCCGAAATTCCTTGTGCAATCACGGTCGCCCATGCCGCGCCTGCAACCCCCATGGAAAAACATAAAATGAACACCAAATCCAATATGATGTTAATCACCGATGCGATAATGAGGAATATCAGCGGCGTTTTGCTGTCGCCCAGTGCGCGGATAATATTGGATATCATGTTATAAAAAACAGTGGCAACACTGCCCAAATAAATCACGATGATATAGCGATAGGCGTCCTCCATGATGTCAGCCGGCGTGTTCATCAACCGCAGCAATCCTTTTGCCGACAATGAGCTGACCAGCGTAATGACCAGCGTCAATGCGCCGCTTAAAAGAACCGTTGCCGCAATAGAACGACGCACACCCTCGTAGTCCCGCGCGCCGTAGCGCTGCGCAGTTATTACGGAAAATCCGCTTGTCATTCCCTGAATGAAACCCAATATCATGAAGGAAATCGCGCCTGTTGCCCCAACCGCCGCCAATGCCTGCATACTAATGGTGCGTCCTACAATCAGCGTATCCGCCATATTATAAAGTTGTTGAAATATATTTCCCAGCAATACCGGCAGCATAAACATCAATATCAGCCGCAGCGGATTGCCCTTTGTCAAATCATTAACCATGTTTTCCCCTTTGTTTTCAATATTTCTAAATATGTATATACTTTAGAATATCAAAAAGCACTGCTTTTTTGTATTTATTATCATAAACGTACCCAAAACGCGGGGCGTTCCGCGTTTTGGGTGCATGGGATGTCCGGACACGTGCCGGATATCCCATACCTTAATTGCGAAGCAATTTGGTATAATTTCGTGCATCTCCGTCGGTTGCCGCGTTTTTATGCGCGGCGAGACGAAGACACTTTTCATTCATGCAATCTTCGGACACGTGCCGAAGATTGCATACCCTACAGCGTTCGGAGTGCCGTGTCACGCGGCACGACACGCGAGTGAAGAACGGTGTTAGGGGGAATTCCCAAGGGGGGATGAATCGACGGCGTAAGCCGGAAAGAATCCCTTCTTGGAAATTATTATACCATATTTTCTTTTTCTTGAAAAGAGCGTTTTGTAAGAAAACCGGTCGATTCCATGAAAATATCAAATGTTTTAGGGACAAAAAGAAGCAGGAAACGCATAGCATTCCCTGCTTCTTCAAAAAAACATTTATTTCATGTAATTGCTTTCTTTCACAATCACGTCATGTGCGCCGCCTTCTACAATACTTGTAGAAGATACCAGCGTGAGTTTCGCTTTCTTTTGCAGTTCCTCAATGGAGGATGCGCCGCAGTTACACATGGTCGATTTCACCTTGTTCAGCGTGATGTTCACATTATCGCGCAGCGGACCTGCATAGGGCACATAAGAATCCACCCCTTCTTCAAAAGAAAGTTTTCCCGCGCCGCCCATGTCGTAGCGCTGCCAGTTTCTTGCACGGTTGGAACCTTCGCCCCAATACTCTTTCACATAATTTCCGTTCATACTGATTTTATTGGTCGGGCTTTCATCAAAACGCGCAAAATAGCGTCCCAGCATCACAAAATCCGCGCCCATTGCCAATGCCAGCGTGATATGATGGTCATACACAATACCACCATCGGAACAAATCGGAATATACACACCGGTACGTTCAAAATATTCATCACGTGCCTTGCAGACTTCCAGCACCGCCGTTGCTTGTCCGCGTCCGATTCCTTTCTGCTCCCTTGTGATACAAATGGAACCGCCGCCGATACCGACTTTAATAAAGTCCGCGCCTGCTTCTGCCAAGAACAGGAATCCTTCCTTGTCCACAACATTTCCCGCACCGACTTTTACCGTATCGCCATAGGTTTCACGGATATACTGAATCGTAATCTTCTGCCATTCCGTAAAGCCTTCCGAAGAATCGATACAAAGTACGTCCGCACCCGCTTCTATCAGTGCAGGCACACGTTCTTTGAAATCACGCGTATTGATTCCGGCGCCCACCATATAACGTTTCTGCGTATCCAGCAGTTCATTGGGATTTTCCTTGTGAGATGAATAGTCCTTACGGAATACCATATACATCAGTTTATCTTTACTGTCTACCACCGGTAAAACATTCAGTTTATTATCCCAAATGATATCGTTGGCTTCTTTCAGGGTAATTCCCTCGCGCGCAAATACCATAGATTCAAACGGCGTCATAAAATCCGCCACTTTTGTATCCAGCGCCATACGTGTTAAACGGTAGTCTCTGCTGGTAACAATCCCCAGCAGTTTTCCGCTCGATGTTCCGTCGTCTGTTACCGCTACAGTCGCATGTCCTGTTTCCTCTTTCAATGTTAAAATATCCGCCAATGTCTGATCCGGTTTGATATTGGAATCGCTGACCACAAATCCTGCTTTATAGCTTTTCACCCGACCGACCATTGCCGCCTGCGCTTCCACCGACTGGGAACCATAGACAAAGGACAGTCCGCCTTCTTTTGCCAGCGCAATTGCCATTTTGTCGTCCGAAACAGACTGCATAATAGCGGAAACCATCGGGATATTCAGTGTAATCGCCGGTGTTTCCCCTTTTTTATATTTTGTCAGCGGCGTTTGCAAATTCACTTTCGCCGGAATACATTCCGCCGAAGTATAACCAGGTACCAACAGATATTCATTAAACGTATGCGACGGTTCATCGAACACATATGCCATAATTAAAAGCCCTCCTCATTTATGTTATTCTTTTTATTATAATCTCTTTTAAGGCAAATGTCAATATTCAGACCCACTAAACTTTCGTTCCATTTTTCTGCAATTCCCGACAAATTTAATAAAATTTTACGCTTACGATTTTTCCCATTTTCTCCAATTTTTCTTGAATCTCTTCCACCAAACGCAATTTAATACTCAAATCAATGGGTAAATCAGGATTTTGATGGGCAGGGTTAATCGCGCGTCCCACATAGAATTTTATGTGGGTAGCTTCTTCAAACAACATTTTGGTAATCAAAGTTGCACCGTCCCTTTTGTCATATAACATGGTATCCGTATTGGACTCGGACACTGCTTGTTTGCAGATATCCAAGACGCGCCCCAGCGTCACAACCCCTTCCGTCACCAAATCAATGCCCTGCATATGACCAATGGGCGGCACACCTGTGTCCACATAATTAAGTTCCGTTGTCACCGGCACGCCTAAATATTTACTCACAATCGAAGACGTCGTTCCGCCGCAGACAATTTTTTTGCCTTGATTGCCCAAAAATTCTTTCACAATCGGCTCGTCGTCCTCCGGATTAACGGGCGGTCCCACCATGATGTTCACCTGCTGCCATTCGCGGATACGCATAACCGCCACCGTCGTATCATCGCCCGGCTTATCCATATATAAATCCTGACAAGCCTGCGCAATCGTCGCCGCCACCGTTTTGGCAGACATGGAAAATTCATAGTGTTCCACAATATAATCACGAATATTTTCCCATTGCCACCCAAAATTGAGAATTGTCCCAATGCCGGCATGAATGGTACCGTCGCTCATCATAATAAAAATATCGCCTTTTTGGGCTTTCAGATAGCTTTCGTGAATTTTTTTGCCTTCAATGGTACGCGTTTTCATTTCATATTCTAAATTTTTTCCGTCCCGCAGCACAATCATGTTGGGGTTATCGAACTGCACCATATAGGCATTTCCCTGTTTATCCACATTCAAAATGGTAAATGTGGAATAGGCAATTTTCCGCACATTGCAAACCGGCAGAGAACCCGCAATGGTCTGCACGCAGTCCTCAATCGGCATTCCCTGCGCCATCATGGTACAAATAATTTTGCTTGTTAAGGTGGACAGAATGTTGGCTTTCACGCCGCTTCCCAGCCCGTCCGCCAGCACCAGCGTCATAGAATCGTCATGATAGATAGACTCCACCCTGTCGCCGCACAGTTCTTCCCCATGTTTATTCAAGCTGACATAGCCGCTCTCCAAAAAGAGTTCCAATTCTGCCACCTCATTTCGTCTCTTCTAAAATAGCGCTTTTGAGTTTCGTTAAAGCAATTTTGGTTTCTGCTGTCGTTTCACCCAGCAAAGACGCGATTTCCTGCACAATGCGCATTTGTTTTTCAATCACCTTATCCGCTACCTTCACGGTTTCATACTTGATAGCGCCCAGCCGCTCCGCTTCCTCCTGTTGTTTGGTGATATCCTGCATAACTACCACCAAAATACCATTTTCGTCATCATAAATGATAGACTTCTGCACATATTTATCATATTTCGCAAAATACATCTTCACATCGACCATGTCCTGTTTTTCGTCCAGCACACGGACAAAATCTTCCGCAGGCAGGATTTCGCCGATATAGCGACCTTTGAGCGCGCTGCTGTCCTCCACTTCAAACAGTTCACACGCTGCCTGATTTACCTGCTGCACAATCAAATGGCTGTCCATTGCCATAATAGCATTGGGCGTGGAATTGATAATCTGGTCGGACAGCGATTCCGCGCGGTCACGCATGTAAGGCAGGCACATTTCAATATCCGCTTTGCCAAAATAGACCGCAATCGCCTTATCGCGGCAGGTGGGATATCCACACGCGCCGCAATTGAGTTCTTTTTCCGGATTTGCTTTCCCCATTTTCTCCAAAATCCGTTTAATTTCTTTTTCGCCCGGCATACTAACGGACTGAATTTCCGCTTTGATATCCCGCGCAATTTGCGCCGGCTGTGCCACAGGATAGTCTTTGTCATCTGTTCCATATGCCTGTACTTTGGCGCGTGCGGCAAGTTTTCCGCCCGCGTGGCGGCGCATTGCCGGCCCATGGATACAGCTTCCGCTGCAAGCGCTCATCTCGATAAAATAACCATCTAAATTTCCTTCCGCCACCTGTTCCAGCACCTCGCGGCACTCCTCAATGCCGTCCACGCTCACATACCGGTAGGATTCCTGCTGATCCATGGAATCTATGATACCGCCTGTGATGGGAAAATAACGGGCGCGGAATTTTTCGTCCTCCTGCGCGCCGGACGAAATTTCTACCTGTTCTTCCTCCAGCCACTGATGCAGTTCTTCAAAGGTCAGCGCAACGTCCACGCAGTCGCTTTCCTCCACCTCCTGCTTTTTGGAGATACAGGGTCCAATAAACACGACCGCCGCTTCCGGTTCTTTTTCTTTGATAAGTCGTCCGTGCGCCTGCATGGGTGTGAGCACTTTTGCCAAATACGGAAGCGCATCCGCATGATAGTCCTGAATCAGTTTCACAACGGAATGGCAGCAGGAAGAAATCAGCACTTTGGGCGCTTCCTCCTGTAAAATGCGCTCATATTCTTTTTTGACAATGCTCGCCCCGATAGCAGTTTCCTCCACCTCATGCACACCCAATTTCTGAAGCGCCGCGCGCATATCCGCTATGGAATGCGCCGGAAATTCTGCGATAAAGGAGGGCGCCATGCTGACAATCACGCGGCGTCCGCTTTTTAGCAATGCCTTCACCTGTCCCAAATCGCTGCGCGATTCTTTCGCATTCTGTGGACAGACCAGCACACACCGTCCGCAGAGCAGACAATCGTCACGAATAATTTGCGCCTGCCCTTTTTTGAATTCAATTGCCTTGACAGGACACTCCCGAATACATTTATAACAGTTTTTACAATTTGCATCTTTAAATTTTAAAATATCCATCTGCGGTTCCTCCCTTCTTATTCCACCAGCGCCGCAATATGTTCATCAAACATTTGCGCCGCGTTTTCCGGACTCACATTTTCCAGATACTCCTCGCCGACTTTCACTGCAACGCCGCCCATACAATGCCCCAGACAAAAGGAGGCATTCAAATTCACCTTATCTTCCAGTCCGCCCTCTTTTACCTTTTGCTGAAAAATCTGAATGATTTCATGAGAACCGCGCAAATGACACGAACTCCCCACACATACATAGACGTCCATCAAAATCCCTTCTTTCTTCACAGAAAGCCCGCCTGCTTCAAGCAGGCTTATCCATGTTGCAACACTATATTTTTACCGGATATAAAATGTAAAATCTATTGTCTCATCGTTCACTTGATATTGCGGCAAAAGCGCCGGCCCGCAGCTATTGGAGCCAATACCGCTGTTTTTATAATCAATACGGACAATGGTTTTGCCGCAAGGCACCAATTCATTGGGGTGTTTTGCCGCTGTCAATATTTCGCTGCGGTAAGGTGACACCTGAAATTCAAAGGCGCCCTCCGCTTCAAACACCAGTCCGTTTTCCAGCTCCAGCCGTTTTGTGTTCGTATGGTTTCCATATTCCTGCGGCATGGGATACGGTACATATTCCTCATCTACTGTAGAATGATAGTATCCCATTTTCGCATGATGGCACATATCCGCATAGTTTTCCATAGGCCCCATACCAAAATAATCAAATTGCTGCACAGCAGACGGTAATTGAAATTCAAATCCGAGCCGCGGCAAATAAACGTCCCTATCCACAAAATCTGCGTGGAACTGCACTTTAATTTCTCCGGTACCAATGACAGTATACACGGTTTGGTAGCGCAAAAACGGAATTCTGGAAACACCCGCCAGTGAACCGTCAACCGTAATTTGCGCCTCGCTTTGATTCACCTGCTGCGCCCGACAGTCATATACTTTGGAATATAACACATTAAAGTTTTTCCCCTGCATATTGTCCTCAAACAATCCCCATTTGTGTTTTATACGGCGGTCATTGTCTGTGGGCGCGCGCCATACGCTTAAATGAGCCAGTCCGCTGAGTTTTTCTTTATCATCGCGCACAATGCTTTCAAAATGCCCATAGTGACGGTTATAAATATAGGAGAACGTTTCCCCTTTCAGGTAATACCGTTCGCCGCCGTCCACAATCGCAACCGGCGGACGAGACGCGTCGCGCCGCGCTTCTTCTTTCGGCACATTTAGTTTATGCTGTGCAAAGGTCATTTCAAAGCCCTTTTCCGCCCACGGTGCAGATTCGCGCAGCACAAACGATATATCCAGATAACAGCCAAGCTGACAGCTTTCCGGCAACTCCAGCGGCAATGAAACCGTCTGCGTCTGATGCGGCGGAACTGCTAATATCTCGCTGCCGCTTTGTATCTTTTTTCCGTCGCAGGTCACACTCCAACGCATTTCATAGCAATCAAGAGAAATGAAATCATGCAGGTTTGTCACTTGCAGCGTTTTACCGCCCCATGTGGTTTTTGCATATTCATAAGTTTTTTTGATTTCATAGGTTCCCGCCTTAGCAGTGCGGTCGGCAAACACCATGCCGTCACAACAGAAATTGTTGTCGTGCGTCTCCTCGCCAAAATCGCCGCCATAGTAATAAACCGGCTGTCCCTGTTCGTCCTCTCGCAGCACGGCATGGTCTGCCCATTCCCAAATACAGCCGCCAATCAGTTTGGGATACTTATGAATGATTTCCCAATAATCCCAGACGTCGCCGGGGCCATTGCCCATTGCATGAGAATATTCGCACAAAAAATAGGGTTTTTTATATTCACTGTCCGCATATTCCTGCACACGGTCTACGCCGTCATACATACGGCTATAGACGTCATAGAGCGGATATTCCACTTTTTCCATACGTTCATAGTGCAGCAGCCGCGATGCGTCCCGCTGTTTGACCCACTCGCCCATTGCGTCAAAATTCACGCCATAACCGCTTTCATTTCCCAGCGACCACATGATAATGGAAACATGATTTTTGTCACGTTCCACCATACGCCGCGCACGGTCTATAAACGCCTCCTTCCACTCCGGTTTATCCGTCAAACAATCAGGATGATAGGGCTGATACCCCACAAACGGAATCCGATTTACAAATCCATGCGTTTCCAAATCCGCTTCATCTACCACATAGAATCCCAATTCATCGCAGCGTTCCAACATATATGGCGCCGGTGGATAATGAGAGGTACGAATACAATTGATGTTATACTGCTTCATGAGCAGCAAGTCTTTGTCGATATCCTCCTCGGATAAATAATATCCCTGCTCCGGATGCATATCATGATGATTCACACCTTTTAGTTTCACCGCTGTCCCATTGATTAGCAGTTCTCCTTCTTCCGACACACCAACCGTGCGCATACCAATGCGCTGTGGAATATATTCCTCCCCTGCATGGAATACCACAGTGTAAAGATAGGGTGTTTCTGCCGACCACAGTTTGGGTGTTTGCACCTTAAACACCGCTTCTCCCTGTGGTTCCTGCCGTCCCAACAAATTTCCTTCTGCGTCATAGAGCAAAATTTCTGCCGCTTCCACGCCCGCCGCCTGCGCTTTGATGGCATGGCAATCCGCCGATACGGACACATCTGTGATATGTACCGCGTCGCGCGACAGCAGATACACATCACGAAAAATTCCCGACAGTCGGAAAAAATCCTGATCCTCCAAATAACTACCGTCACACCATTTCAAAACACGCAGCACCATGCGGTTTGTGCCTTCCTGCAAATAGGAATCCAGACAAAATTCGCTCGGCATGTGGGAACCTTGGCTATATCCTACATACTGTCCGTTGACATACAAATAGAAACAGGAACTAACCCCTTCAAATACGACATAATTTTTGCGTGCCTTCCACTGCGCCGGAATCACAAAATCCACAGCATACACACCGCAGGGATTGTCGTCCGGCACATACGGCGGGTCTACCGGAAACGGGTAGTTCACATTGGTATACTGCGGATTCTCATAGCCCTGCATCTGCCAGTTTCCGGGCACTTGAATGGACTCCCAGTCTGTAATAATCTCCGGCACATCAATATGACGGTCATAATATTTAAAATCCCATGTTCCGTTTAGCAAACGATAATATGCGCTTTCGGTTTTTTTGCCTTCCAGCGCGCTTTTTTCTTCTCTATAAGGAATAAAATAACTGCGTTCTTTTTCACGGTTCACGCCTAAGATTTGCGGATTTTCAAATTCCTGCATATTGTCTCCTCCATATCGGCTATTTTTGTCTATTCTATTACTTTATGATATGCTCTCATTATATCCGCTCCTGCGCCTGCTGTCAATAACTTTTTACGCATTTTTCCTGATTTCCCAAAGAATTTTTCGGCTTTCTGTTATTGCGTCATTCCGGCTCATTTTATTGACAAAAAATTCTATTCGTGCTATACTTTTTGAAAGTACAAAATGAACTTTGCCATCACCTTATTTTGCGCATTGTTTTTTTCTATTCGGAGGGATTTTCTATGGTAAAAAAAATATTAACCATTCTTTCCATTTCTGTCCTTTCCGCACTCGGAACAGTTGTTGCGATTGGATTTATCATTCATTTGCTTTTACCAATGAATACCTGTATGCCGAAAAATGACATTTTCGATTATGTGACACAAAATCAACAAGCGCTTGAAGCCGGTATTGCTAATTTCATGCAGCGCTATCCGAACGGCTGTGACGGCGATTTCAAAGATAAATTGCAAATTCCTCCTTCCAAGGGTGTCAAAAAGATCACTTTTTCCGATAATACAATCCATTTTGATTGCGGCGGCTCCGGTATGGGCTCTGCGACGAAATACACCGGTTTTTATTATTTGCTGCCGGACAAAAACGTCAGCATTTCTGTATCCCAAGGCGTCGCCAATATGTCCGCACTGGGCTACGGTAATCTCAAATTCATACCCGAAGGAAACGGCTGGCTGTATCAGGAAACAGATGGCGACAATACGGTTTACCTCGAAAACATTGCCGGCAATTTCTATTATTATTTTGAGGAATATTAAGGGGGATTTATTATGCGTACTAAAGATGTTTTGAAAAATCTCGCCGCACTTGCCGCTGCGTTTTTTACCGGTCTCTCTGCAAGCGTCGCACTTTTCTATTATTTTGAGGATACGTTAAATTTCGTAAATGAAGCAGCGCTTCCCGAAAATCCCACAGCCTATGCGCTGGGCGGTTTTTTCGGTGCAAGTCTCGGTATTCTCTTCAATGTCCTGCTAACGCTGCTTTTCCTGATTTTGGTTTTCATACTTGGCGTGAAAATCCGTCCATCCCTTTTGCTGTTTCCAAAAAAGGAACGTTCTATTTGCAAAATAGTCAGGATTCTCGGCTATGCTGCTGCAATATGGCTCGCATTTTGCGGCATTCATGACTGGATTCAATACAAAGTATTTTTATTGACTGGTCTTTGGTATTATACAAGCGCCATCGCCGCGCTTGCCTTGTATATTGTAATCATTGAATCTGTTTTATCTCGCTAAATCATTATATTTATCCTATCACCTCTAACAAAAAAGTCTGTTTGAAAGACGACGTCCTTTCAAACAGACTTTTTTACTTGCAATGAATCATGTGCGGCACCTGATCCCATTTCACTTCAAATCCTGCGCCTTTTTTACAAAACACGGAACTGGAGGTATTCTCCATATCGCGCGTCCTGTCATAACCGATTTTTTCTATCACTTCCGCCGTATTATGGCAAGGCCGGTATCCGTCAAACCGCAGCCCCAGCATTCCTTTTCCTTTGGTGAAGGCGGCAAACTCGGCCGGATAGTCCATCAAGCAAGCCGCCGGCCCGCTTCCCTGCACCCGAATACGTTCTCCCACCGGTTCCGGCGCGGAAAATGTGCAGTGCCGCTGCTCCAATTCACTCATCACCCGTCCGATTTGCTCCGCTTCCACCTCTGCCGTGACAGCATATACCGGCTCCAACACAACCGACTGCGCCTGTTCCAAGCCTTGACGGATTGCGCGATAGGTCGCCTCCCTGAAATCACCGCCCTCCGTATGCTTTAAATGCGCCCGTCCATTCACCAACACGATTTTAACATCTGTCAAAGGCATACCAAGCAGCACGCCTTTGTGCGTTTTTTCAAACACATGCTGCTGCACCAAATGCTGATATGCTTTGTCCAGCACTTCCAAAGAACACTCGCTCGCAAACGTAATACCGCTGCCGCGTGCTTCCGGTTCCAGCCGCACATGCACCTCCGCATAGTGCCGCAGCGGCTCAAAATGACCGTATCCCATCACCGGCGCCGCAATCGTTTCCTGATACAGCACTTCGCAGGGACCGAATTCCACCGTCATACCAAACCGCTCCTGCACAAGTTCCTGCAAAACTTCAAGCTGCACCGTTCCCATCACTTTGATATGCAGTTCCTGTAACACATCATTCCATTCCACGTCCAGCAGCGGTTCCTCTTCCGCCAATTGCCGAAACTGTCCCAGCGCCATTTGCGGCGCAATTTCCGGCGGGAACAGCACCTTTGTTTGCAGCAAAGGCACTGATTGATATTCCGCATGTCCCAGTTTTGCGCCAATCAAATCGCCCGGGCGCACCTCGGACAGTCCTGTCACGGCGCAAAGCATACCGGGCAGCGCGCGTTCCAATGGCGTCAGTTTTTTCCCCTGACACTGATAAATACTGTTCACTTTTCCTTCCGCACGCACGCCACCGCTCAAACAAGCCACTTGTTCTTTGGCGCTCAAACTCCCCTCCAGCACTTTCAAACAGACCAACCGCTCTCCCTGCGGCTGGTGGCGCACCTGATATACCTCTGCGCAAAATGGTTTGTCCGTTTCCACCGGCTGACGCTGTACCAACGTGTGCACGCCCTGCAAAAATGCGTCAACGCCTTCGTCACGCAATGCCGACCCTCGAAACAGCGGAAACAGACGTTCCTCCGCTACCATTTTCTGTGCTTTCGCTTGCCACAGTGTAGGATTCAAATTGCCGGCACAATAGGCGTCCATGAGTTGTTCGTCCAGTTCTGCCAACGCCTCCGCCGTGTCCTCTGACTGCTGCGATATATCGCAGATTGCCGCCGAAAACCGTTGCCGGAGCGTCTCAAGCACCTGCTTTGGCTGTGCGCCTTCCCTATCCGTCTTGTTGAGAAAGAAAAAGGTGGGAATATGATGTGCCCGCAGCAACCGCCAAACTGTTTCCGTATGCCCTTGAATCCCCTCCGCCGCGCTGACGATAATCACACCATAGTCTATAACCCGCAGCGCGCGCTCCATTTCCGAGGAAAAGTCCACATGTCCCGGCGTGTCCAGCAGCGTATAAGAACTGCTCTGTATCTGAAAAGTCGCCTGCTCAGAAAACACCGTAATGCCGCGTTCCTTCTCAATCGCATGACTATCCAGAAAAGTATCGCCGTGGTCTACACGCCCGCGCTGGCGAATGCTGCCTGTATGATACAAAATTTGCTCCGCAAATGTTGTTTTTCCTGCGTCCACATGCGCCAACAGTCCGATTGTTATGTTCCTTGTACAATCTCCGTCCACGTTTCCGCTTCCCCTTTCTTTTCATAATGATGCGCCACTGCTGCTTCCATAATTTCCGCATATCCCCAAAAATTCTGCGGTACATCACCAAATGGCATTGAAAAAGCCCCTTGCTGTATCGCCTGCACATCGGGCACGCGGTGCAGCAGTCTATTTATCACCTTCACCGCTTCCATCCGCGTGATAGGGTGTTCCGGCAGAAATGTTCCTTCCGGATATCCACTGATCCACCCCTGCTGCGCTGCGTAACAAATAGCGTCTTTCGCCCAATATTCCTCCGCCACGTCCGGAAACCGGCTGCTGCCGGACGGCAATTGTCCTTCAAACCGCGTTGCCATTGCGACAAGCTGGGCGCGGCTCACCGGCTCTGCCGGTCGGAACGAGCCGTCCTGAAACCCATTGATGATACCATATTGTTCCATGAATCCCACCGCTCCCGCGTACCACTGTGTTGTATCAATATCCACAAAGCTGGTTTCATATGTCTTTCCCTCATCAAACAAAGCGGCGCCATCTTGTCCCACCGATAAACGTGCAAATATCATTGCCGCCTGTGCCCGCGTCAAATGTCCATATGGCTCAAACCCATTTTGCATTCCCTGCATGTATGCCATATGCTTCTCCCGTTCCAATGCGGGCGGCGGCAACATTTCCATTTGATATACCTTGGTATAATACGCTGCCAGTCCCGAAACTTCCACAAACGAACCGTAGCGGAAATGAACCTCCCCTTTCACCTCCGGCAGCGTTTCATTTAAAATGTGCTGCCTGCGCAGCGCTTCTATCCCATACCATGGGCTGGTCGGGTCGTTGTTTCCCGCCTGATAGTCCGCCATGCCGATATATAAATCCACATCAGTTCCCTGCACCGTCTCTGCCCACCAGCGTGCTAAAATTTCATAATCCGCGCTTGCGTGTCCGATTTGCCAATAAATCTGCGGACAAATATAATCTACCCAGCCTTCTTTCACCCAAGTACGCGAATCCGCATAATGTGCAAAATAGGATTGTTTTCCACCCGTCGCCGACCCGATTGATATGCTGTCCTGATTCGCCCAAATTCCCGCCGGGCTCACCCCAAAACGAATATTGGGGTCTGCTTTGTGCAGTTCTGTATCCAACGCATGAATCAACTGATTCACATTCTCCCGCCGCCAGTCTCCCAAATCATCAAATGCCGCGCCGTAGGCAGCATAGGTTTCGCTATCCTGAAATTCTTGTCCCGGATAGAAATAATCGTCCAGATGAATACCCTCCACATCATAGCGGTTCACGATTTCCAATGCACCGTCTATCACCATTTGCCGCACCTGTGGCAGTCCCGGATTCCAGTAATAATTTCCTTGATACTCCACAGTCCAATCAGGATTCCGCCGCGCCGGATGTTCCGCCGCCAAATTCTCCCATTCCGCCGCTTTTCCTGTCGTGATACGATATGGATTTATCCATGCGTGAAGTTCCAATCCCGCCGCATGTGTCTCCTGCACCCAATATGCCAGCGGGTCAAATCCATTTTCCGGCGGTGTTCCCTGACTGCCGGTTAAGTAACGGCTCCACGGAAAAATAGCGGACGGATAGAAAGCGTCGCTACATGGACGCACCTGCAATATCAGTGCTGTAAGCCCCATTTTCTTGACATTTTGAATGATTTGCTGCGCCTCTGCACGCAAAGTTTGTTCGTCTAATACCGCTTTAGATGGGTAGTCCAAGTTATAGACGGTGGATACCCACGCGGCACGGAACGGAAGTTCTTTCGCTTGCGTTTTTCCACCTACCGCCACAACCAACAATGCCGCTATTACAATTAATATTCGTTTTCTCATGTGTGTTCCTTTCTCATCCTTCTCCGCAAAGCTGTTCCATCTTCTGACGGACGTTTGCCAGTTCCAACTCATCTGTTAAAGTGACAATGGTATCTCCTGCTCTGATTTTGGTATGCCCTTTGGGAATCAATTCCATATCGCCGCGCTTAATCGCAACCAACAAACAGCTTTTTGCCCACTCCACATCGCTTACTCGTTTGCCGACAAGCCATGCGCCATGATGCACTGCATATTCATAAAGCAGCTTTTCACCTGCCGGTTCTGCCACTGTTTTTCCCTGTTTTTTCAAAATATTTTCCAGCAAACTTTCATATATAGGGCGGCTATGCAGCAAATTCGCTATGATATATGCCACAATAGAAACCACCGACAAAGACAGCATTTGATGAAAAGAGCCGGTCATTTCAAAAATCAAAATAATCCCCGTAATGGGCGCGCGCACAATTGCTGTAAAATAGCCTGCCATCGCCAGAATAATGAAGTTATTGATGAACATTTCGTCCACACCCGCAAACTGTACTGCCGCCTGCCCAAATGCGCCGCCAATATAACACCCTAACACCAGCAGCGGGAAAAAGATACCGCCCGGTGCGCCGGAACCAAAACTGACGGCAGAAAACAAAAACTTTCCAAGCAGCAACAGCAAAATAGTAGGCAAAATCAAACTGCCGTCCGTCAGCAGCGTGACCATGTGATGTCCGCTGCCCAACACCTGTGGCGCCGCAACCCCCAATATGCCCGCAATTAAAAACGGTATCAGGATTCTGGTGCAATTGCCCAGTTTTTCCGGCTTTTGATAGAGTGCCTGCACTTTCAGCGTAAACCAATTATAAAATGCGCCCAGCACTCCTAACAATACGCCTAACAGCAGTAATAGCCAATAATAACGCAGCGGCAATGCGTCCGCCACCTGAAACTGAAAAACCGGCTGAAACCCAAACACATTGGAGGAAAGAAAATCCGCTGTCACAGACGCGGTCATCACTGAAACCAACACCGTGACGGAGAAATTCTTATGGACTTCTTCCAAAGAAAACAACACGCCCGCAAGCGGCGCATTGAACGCTGCCGCAAGTCCCGCGCTGGCGCCACAGGTGAGCAGGAACTTTTCTTCCGTTCTGCCGCGTCCCAACATACGCGAAAATCCTTTTCCTGCCATTGCGCCAAGCTGAATAGAAGGTCCTTCACGCCCCAGAGACAGTCCGCCCAGCATTCCTGCCGTTCCGCCAATGAATTTCGCAATGATGATTTTCCACCATGTCTGTTTGATTTGCCCTGCCATTTCTCCTTCCAATTGCGGAATCCCGCTGCCGGACGCCAACGGTTCCCAGTCCATCAGTTTTCCGCACAGCACTGCTAATAAAATCAATACACCAAACCAACCGACAATTGCCCAGACATGATTTTTTGAAAAAGATAACACCAGTTGCAGCGCTTTATCGGCATAGGTCAGTGCAAACCGGTATAAAATGGTTACAAGTCCCGCAACAATCCCAACCGCAAACCCTTCTACAATTAAAATTTGATGCAGTTTCCGGCTGCGTTCCAAAATACCTTTTGTATCCATTTGTTTTTTCAACGCCACAATCCCCTTTTTTTGTTTATATTCTCACCAAAGTATATGTACTTGTTCAATTCCGTATAATATACGCCCCTGCGTATATTATAACATCTGCTTCCTTACCTTGTCAAACACCCGCTAACGTTTCGCCATACTTTCCTCTTTTACATATTCATAATAAATCAGGCTCATATATCAATAAACTTGGGTACCAAAAATTTTATAATACTATTTTTATGGTATAAAAAAAGTCGATATCCAAATGGATACCGACTTTTTATAAAAAGCAAACTTATTTCAGTTCTACTTTAGCGCCTGCTTCTTCCAGTTTTGCTTTGATAGCTTCAGCGTCGTCTTTAGAAGCGCCTTCTTTTACAGTTTTCGGAGCGCCGTCAACCATTTCTTTTGCTTCTTTCAGACCCAGACCTGTTACTTCTTTTACAACTTTCACAACTGCCAATTTGCTTGCGCCAGCGTCAGCCAGAACAACGTCAAATTCAGATTTTTCAGCAGCAGCATCTCCGCCAGCAGCCGGAGCGCCCGCTGCAACAGCCATAACCGGAGCAGCTGCAGATACGCCAAATTCTTCTTCTAATGCTTTTACCAGATCAGACAGTTCCAGAACGGTCATGCCTTTGATTTCTTCCATCAAGTTTGTTACTTTTTCACTCATGATTTTTTTCCTCCATCTCAAATTTCATTTTTATTTCGTTTTTTGTTTTACACTAGTTTCTAAGCTTCCGCTTGTTTTTTATCCGCAATCGCACTCAGCACAGTCGCCAGTCCACGGATATTGCCGTTTAACACATTTGCCAAACCTGCAATCGGAGAATTCAAGCCACCCAACACTTTTGCAACCAAAACTTCTTTCGGCGGCAAATCTGCAAGCGCTTTGATTTCCTCTGCAGCCAGAATCTTTCCATCTACAAACCCTGTCTTAATGGAAATTTCCAGCCCTTCGTTTTCTTTCATAAAATCAAAGAAAACTTTTGCCGGAGCAACCGGGTCTTCTACAGATGTAGCCAGGGATGTTGTTCCTTCCAAAACAGAAGCAACATCTTCCAAACCTGCCTCTTTCACAGCAAAACGCATCAATGTATTTTTCGTTACTGTGTAGTTCACGCCAGCTTCACGAAATGCTTTACGCAGTTTCGTATCCTGTTCCACATTGATACCTTTATAATCAATGAACAATCCGGCAGACGCATTCTGGAAACGTTCCACCAACTCGCTTACTGCCTGTTTTTTCTGTTCTAAGATTTTTTCACTTGGCATTTTTCATTCACCTCCCGCCCATGCTTCCTGTTTCATCAAAAGAAGCACCCTGTCCAAAGACAAAGTGCTTCCAATATCACATGACTCACATGCTCTTATGAAATGCGCCTCGGCAGGTCTTATGGGTTGCCTGCTGTCTTAGGACAAATGATTCTTTTTTCATGCGGTATATAGTTTACCATAAACTACCGCTCTTGTCAAGCTTTTTTTAGTCAGACAATCTTGCCTGATTAATTTTCACGCCCGGTCCCATGGTGGAAGCCACCGCTACGCTTCTCAGGTATTGTCCCTTTGCAGCAGCCGGTCTTGCTTTGATAATCGCTGTCATCAGCGTGTCAAAGTTTTCCGCCAATTTATCTGCACCAAAGGATACTTTCCCAATCGGGCAATGAATAATATTTGTTTTATCCAGACGATATTCAATTTTACCGGCTTTGATATCTGCAATTGCTTTTGCAACGTCCATCGTAACCGTACCGGCTTTGGGGTTCGGCATTAAACCTTTCGGTCCCAAAACTTTACCCAAACGACCGACTACGCCCATCATATCCGGTGTTGCAACGATAATATCATATTCAAACCAGTTTTCATTTTGGATTTTTGGAATCAATTCCTCTGCTCCAACGAAATCTGCACCGGCACTTTCCGCTTCTTTGGCTTTATCGCCTTTCGCGAACACCAAAACGCGTACTTTTTTACCAGTACCGTGCGGCAGTACAACCGCGCCGCGCACCTGCTGGTCCGCATGACGGGAGTCTACACCCAGTTTGATATGCGCTTCTACCGTTTCATCAAATTTTGCTTTTGACATTTTCACGGTCAAATCCAGCGCTTCTTTGGGATCATATAACTTTAATTTGTCATACATTTTTGCGCTTTCCGCGTATTTTTTACCTCTCTTCAAGTCTGTTACCTCCCTTGTGGTTTCTGGCGGAACAGCTTCCTGCTCCTCCCACAATTCATTCAAAATCAGTCTTCTACTACGATACCCATACTTCTTGCCGTTCCGGCAATCATGCTCATTGCCGATTCCACAGAGGAAGCGTTCAAATCGGGCATTTTCTGCTCTGCGATTTGTCTGAGCGCGTCTTTTTTAATCGTAGCCACTTTAGTTTTGTTCGGTTCACCGGAACCGCTCTTCAGGTTGCACGCTTTTTTCAGCAATACAGCCGCCGGCGGCGTCTTTGTGATAAAACTAAAGGATCTGTCCGCATAAACAGTGATAACAACCGGTATTACCAGACCTGCATCTTTTGCGGTTTTTTCGTTGAATTCTTTACAAAACTGCATGATGTTCACGCCATGCTGACCCAAAGCCGGACCAACCGGCGGCGCTGGGGTTGCTTTACCCGCTTCAATCTGCAATTTAATAAATCCTGCGATTTTCTGAGCCATGAGTTGCACCTCCTTTAAAAACAATGTGGTTCCTGGCGGATAGAGGTTCTATCCTCCCACTAACAGGCTGTCTGCATAAATCATGCCGCACAGCACTTTGCGGATACAAAAAAACAATCCGCTCTATACTAAATTCCAAAAGGAAATCAGTAACTTAGTCCAGTGCTTCCACCTGATTCATATCCAGGTCAATCACTGTTTCACGACCCATAAACAGGTCAACCGACAATTTCAATTTGCCTTTTTCCGGCGAGATTTCAAGCACTTTCCCAATATAGCCGCTCAGTGGCCCGTCCGTGATACGCACCACGTCGTCCACAGCAAAATCGCTTTCCACGACCCGTTTTTCCAGTTTCATGTTTTCGAGTTCTTCATCTGTCAAGGGTACCGGTTTGGACTCCGGTCCCACAAAACCCGTCACGCCGCGAATAGACCGAATTGCGTGCCAGCATTCATCAGACATAATCATTTTCAAAAACACATATCCAGGAAACACTTTGCGTTTCACGACTTTTTTTCCGCCGCTTTCCAAATCTTCTTCTTCCGGCACACGGATATCTACAATTCTGTCGTGCATACCGCGGTTTTCAATCATTTTGGCAATATTGGTTTCCACTTTTTTCTCATATCCGGAATACGTATGGATTACATACCATTTTGCAGTTTCCGTCATATTTTACGAAAAGTTTGAAAGAACTTTTCTTCCTCCCTTTCTTGCATGATTGCAACACTTCGCCGCAAACAACAAAATCACCTCTATACAGCAATCCATATAGAGGTCGATTTCTGCCAAAGTTTCTTTATGCGCCGATAATCAATCCGACTAACCAGTGGAACAGCAGGCTCAGCGCCCATACCAAAACGCCGATAACAATGACCAGTGCTAAAACAATCGAGGTATCTTTTACAACCTGCTTAGGAGTTGGCCATACAATCTTTTTAAATTCCGCTTTCATTTCCCGGAACCATTTTCCGATTCTCTTCCCTGCGCGGACAAACAAATTTTCTTTTTTTTCTGTTGTCGCTTCTGCCATAAATTTCACTCCTCTGCTTTTTTCAAATACAGACCGGCTGCACGCCAATTATTTTGTTTCTTTATGTGTCGTGTGCTTTTTGCAGAACCGGCAATATTTGCTCATTTCGATTCTATCCGGTGTGTTCTTTTTGTTTTTCATTGTATCATAATTTCTCTGTTTGCATTCGCTGCATGCCAATGTAATTTTTACTCTCATCTCGCTCATCCTCTCCTATTATCTTATCCTTCGGCGCCGCGCGGGTCATCTGCCCACACCACTTGTCCGATTGTCCTTTTTAAAAAAAGAGCATAAAAAAAGAACCTATTACAAGGTAAGTACATTATATCACAATAGCTATAGCATGTCAAGAGGGAATGGAAAATTTTTTTATTGATTCTTTTTCATGCTGTTTTTTCTCATTTCTTCCATCTATCGTATATCACTTTCTATATTATATAGGTACATGCCTGTAGAAAGTATTCCACAGGCATGTATCCATCTGCATATTCTTATTCTTTTGTCTGCAAACTGTCAAAATAGCTGCGGTTGTGCAGCACCGCGCTGTCCTGCGGCTTAAACTGCGCCGCCTTTTCATTATATTCCCGCGCTGTTTCGTGGTCGCCAAGCAAATCATAACAAACACAAAGCTGCAAATACGGAATAAATCCGTAGCAATCATCATAGACAAATCCGCCGTTTTTATCCTGTTTGGAGCAATTCGTCGCCACCTGAGACCAATAAATTGCCTGCTGCAATTTTTGATGTTCTTTGAAATATTGTCCCAGACGGCAGCAAATTTCCGCCCGCGGCTTATCATATACAAAACTGCGCAAAAGACTTGTAAGCTGCTTTTGTTCTTCTCCGATATGATAGTAACACCACGCTAAATCCGCACAGGCGTCAATGCAGTTTTCCACCCAACCGCGTCCACTGCCCAGAAAATCTTCCAACTGCGCAATAGCGTCCGTATATCTTGTGTGGGCAAACAACTCCCGCGCATAATAAAATTGCTGCCTTGCATCTAATGTATTGCCTTCCGCCAGCATTTTTTCATAAATCTGCAAATTCCGGTTTGGGTCTCCCGAATGCATTTTCCTATGCTGCACTGCCGCTTCTGAATAGATGACATTGCCGCACGGTATAATGACTTCATGCACCGCACCAGTCCATACAAATCCTGCTTCCCTGCGCAGCAGCCGTTCACGGTAATAGGACATGGTGGGATTCTCCTGCGCGTCAAACGCAACTTCATAGCGCATCATCACCACATCCGTTTCAAGCGGTATCGTTTCTTTTAGCTGCAAAAACCGTTCACGGTTTTTTTCGTCCATCACATCATCTGCGTCCAGCCAACAAATGTAGTCCATTGTTGCCTTAGAAAACGCAAAATTCCGCGCCGCCGCAAAATCGTCCACCCATTTAAAATGCTCTACATGGTCTGTATATTTTCGTGCAATTTGCTCTGTTTTATCTGTAGAACCTGTATCAACTATGATAATTTCATCCATCAAATCTGCCACGCTGTCCAAACAGCGCCCCAGCACATCTTCTTCATTTTTTACAATCATGCATAAGCTAATAGTATTCAACGAAATGATCCCCTCTCCTTGTCACAAGACTTCTTCAAATACCATCTTATGCAAAAAGAAGGAAATGTTTCATCATTTATCCTTCCCGAAAGGAGCCGATTTCTAT
>CAMNSU010000028.1 GCA_946555455.1 uncultured Clostridia bacterium
ACAGAATATACGCCATGCGGCGGTGGCGGCTGCTGCTGTGCCGGAGACCATATCATTGATGAAAACTCCTGTTTCTCCATCCAGTCCTACAGCGCTTCCATTCTGGACGCATATCCGACTACTATGCCGTCGGCAGGCGATATTCTGATTAACAACGTTCCTTATAACGGCCCTGTGAATGTGATCAACCAAAACAAATTTTCCATTGCACTGGAAGATTTGAACGTGAATTCTCTTAATGCCGCTTGCCAGGACAACAAAGAAGGTTCCAAAGTTGCTATTGTCGTAGAACCACAAGGTACAACGGTTAACTATATCGCAGAATACATCCTGTGCGGTACAGTCACAACTGCCCGCGGCGCATATAGCTTTAAAATGTTAATCCGCAACGCTGAATATGCCACAACAACACACCCGACCAGCATTTTCACAAACGACATCTGTATTCCTTACCTGTCCTGTCAGGATACCGGTCTGATGACATTTGACTACTGCTACAGTGCTCAACTCATCGCACCGCAAATCTATGTTGATGAAAACGGACAGATAAGCCTGACCGGCACATTGATTATCAATCCGACCAACACCATTGAAACGCTGATTGATAAACGAGTTGTTTTAAATGTTGTCGATACTGATAAAGATTGTGATAAGGATAATGACAATGGTGGAAATTGCAATTGCAACTGTAACTGCAAATGCAAATAATTTTTTGACATCGCCATGCGTGGATTGATTGCGCAGCAAACAGGCGGAACCTTTTCGGTTCCGCCTGTTTGTTTATAGCATACAAAATTACCGCACCTTTTATGATTCTTTTATGCTAACGCCTAAAAAGCGCAGCAATTCCGGCGCTTGCCATTCCGACACCACGGCGCCGTGCAGTTCTTCGCCTTGCAGAACAATTCCGCCGATTTCACTCGTGGAAAAATCTATCTTTTCCAGTGCAGTCTGCGACAAATTCGCCTGCCGCAAATTGCAGTCTGTTATCGTCCAATTCTTATGTTGCACGCCGTCCATACTTGCCTGTGAAAAATCACACCCTTGCATGATGACATCCCGCCACTGTCCGAATGACAAATTTGCATAGCGGCAGACGCAGTCTTCCAACATAACCTCCCGCAAAAACGTTCCTGACAAATCCGTTCCCACCAGTTTGCAGCGCCGCAGCGTCACTTTATAGAGAGAACCGTCCCGCAGCACCGCTCCCGACAAGTCGCAGTCCTCCAGCACCACTTCCGACCAATCCGGCCGCGCCAATTTACTTTCTCTTATTGCCGCCTGCTTTAACAGACATTGTTTCAGTTCCAGCCGTTCTGCTTCCAGCAGCGTTTCCTGCTGCTCAAACACAAAACCGCTGACTGCTATATCCTGCTGCACCGCCTGCAAGACGCAGTCACGCAGCTTTCCTGCTTCATATGCTTCACACTTCATTGTCTCACCTTTCCAAACGCACCACACCGCCACTACAAATGCCATTGGGCTGGTCTAATCCTGTCCACGCTACCTGAAATCCGAGCTCCTCCGATACAAACCGCAGCGGCACAAATGTGCGTCCCTCCGTCTCATATGCCGCACACAATAATTGCACTTCTTTTCCATTTACGAATGCGGTAGTACTACCCAGCGTCAACAGAATCTCTTTTTCTCCATCTTGAATTGTCACTGTCCCCCGCGTACCGTCAAATGCAATTTGTTCAGACGGCACGCCCGCCGCTTCCATAATACCGCGGATTGGCACCATAGTCGTACCGTTTTCCAAACGCGGCTGTGCGTCAAATTGCAAAACAGTTCCATTGTATAATACCGTAACGCGGTCGCTGTCAAACAGCTTTTTATCAATCAACAAATTGGCGTCTATCCATTGTTCCTGTGGTATTTGCGGCATGTTCACCGCCACACTGCCGCTGCCGTATAACTTCATATTTGCATTGATATGGACACGGCTTTCTCCTGCCGTCCGGCTCTGCATCCCCAGCAGTATTGCCGTTTGCTGCGCTGACAGTTCCAAGGTACCATTGAATTGATAGATATTGCCATCGGTGTTCCATTCTACGGACAGGCGCGCTCCGCCAAAGTCCGCCGCTGCTCTTTGCCCTTCTCCCGGTCGGTTTACATTTACCCATGCTGCCAGCAACTCCGCCGTACGTTCAGGCGGTACCTGTATCTTTTGCGTCTCTCCATTTTGTGCCGTATGCTGATTCCAGACCGCTTCTAAAGCACGGTTCAATGCCTTTGCTGCTTCCATGCCGCCCGGCAATTTATGAACATCCAGTTCATAGTAGGTATCTTTCTTTTTATTTTTTTCAATGATGGTAATATGCGGCGCCTCTGCCGTCCGGTCGATTTCATACCAGCATTCTATCGTTTCTGTCTCCTGCGCGAACAGTTTCGCATGAAGTATCACCTCCGCCCGCAGAATGCGTCCGCCATGCAGTTGCTGCAATGTGAGTTCCGCCGTAACTGCCGACTGTCTCAGTTCTGCTAAAAATTGCGCCGTTTCCGGCGTGCCGCCCGCCTGCGGTTCAAATCCAATTTCCAATTCCGCCTGTGCACTGCCGGGAGCAGAACCTATTTCGCCCTGTTCCGCTATCGCCGGTACAGCCACTGCCACCAATCCTATGATAAGCGCTATCGTCAATAATTTCTTCATTTGCTGTCCTCCGCCTTATGCATGTTTTACCGCTCTATCATACCATTTTTTTCATCATCATGCAAGTGCTATTTTATGAAACCTACCCACAAAACAGTTTTATTGTCAGCGCAAAGCGTCATTTTTTCTTGTTTCAAAAACAAAAATTGTCTGCCGGACAACCAAGCAGCAAATGAACACCTCCCAAATACTTGCAATTTTTTACTATTTATATTATAATAGATAATGGATAGTTTTCTATCCATTTGCAGCACAATATAGTTTAGCCTATGGAAAAGGAACAATTAGGCGCTCTCACATTTTGTTTATGACAGAAAATGTGCGTAAAAATTCTATATTATGGGAGGATTTCAAAATGAAACAAAAAATCACATCGCTGTTTACAGCGGCTGCAATGATAACGATTCTGTTCGGTGCAACACCTATCACGTCAAAAGCAGCAACATCTGCCGCAACCATTCAATGTGGCAGCTATGTACAAATGGGCACCTACAATGGACGCCCTATTCTGTGGCGTTGTGTGGCATTCGAGAAAATCATAGGTACGGACGATAACGGCAATCCTATCACGGACTCAACGAATACTACAATCGAGTATCGGGACGGCTATCTGCCGCTTATGCTTGCTGATAATGCTATCGACCAAAAACCCTTTGACGCAATCGGCAGCAACACCGGCGGCTCTCATGGCAGAGAAAGCACCAGAGCGACCAACGGCTCAAATTATTGGGCGGACAGTAATATCCGTGACTGGCTGAATTCGTCCGCAGCAGCGGGCAATGTCGTCTACACTTGCGGCAACGAGCCGACATATGCAGACGAAGCAGGCTTTTTAAGCAATTTTACCGATACGGAAAAATCAGCCATGAAAACTGCCACCCAAAAATCAATTTTAACGAACATTGATAAAGACTTTACAGACGCCGCAGGCTCTGAGACACTGCGTTATAATGATTCTGTTTCAGAAGTTGCGCAGAACTATCACTACGCTTATTCTGAACTCGTCACAGATACCATGTTTCTTTTAGATGTACAGCAGTTAAAAACGGTATATCATAATACGGGAGATTATTATGAACCGCTCGGGCATATACTTTACCACTGGCTTCGTACCCCTATGTCCACGCACGACTATCTCGTCCGTATTGCTTTCTGCTCGGGCGAAGTCGTTAGCTATCCTGCTTACGCGAGCAATATCGGTGTACGCCCGGCATTCTATCTCAATCCATCTTCTGAATTTATATGCGGCGAAGGCACATTTCAAAAGCCCTATACCTTTGCACATACACCGGTGTATCGTGGGGCGCAAGCGGCAACTTGTACAGAAGCAGGAAATATAGCACATTGGACTTATGCATGTTGTCATAAAAATTTCTCAGACGAAAGTGCAACAACTGAAATTGCAGATGTAACAATACCCCCAAAAGGACATAATTGGGACGCATGGACAGTAACCAAACCTGCGACTACAACGGAAGCAGGAGAAAGAACGCGTAGTTGCCGCAACAATTGCGGTGCAGTGGAAACAGATATACTCCCTGCGACAGGCACTGAAAAAGATGATTACATTCTAAAATATGAAAACGGAAAAGCTACTATAACGGTTCCGCAGGATGGTATCTATACGGTATTATTTACAGCGTATGACGGCAATAAATTAACAGGCGTCAGCGCACAGTCAATACCGCTTGTAACAGGAGAAAATCCACCGATATCTCCGAAAAATTTTGACGCAAACGGAACGGTTAAAGTGATGCTGTGGGACAGCTTCATCGGAATGCATCCGATTTGCGTGGCAAACGGACAGTAAATACGCATAGGCATAAGAGAGTCGACTTTTGTTTGCCTAGTCAAAACAAAACGGCGCTGGTTTGCATCGGCGCCGTTTCTTTTATAACAACAAAGCAAAACCGCGTTTGTAGGGTTCTAACTATGCCGCATCTTCATTTTAAATTCATGCTTAACACCCTGCACATGAACTACCTTTCAGATTATAATTTAGAACGAATTTTCATGCGCAGCACACGCACTTTAAATTCTTTCCAGTTGAATGGAATCAGCGGATACAAATATCCTTCTCCTGCCAATGTCTTGTTCATAGCGACAATGCACGCAATCAAAACCAGACCACCGAAAAATCCCCAAATACCCAGCCATGCTGTGAGCAGCAGCAACAGCACCCGCATGAATTTCACAGCATAATTCAGTTCTACGCTGGGCTGCGCAAAACCTGCAATCGCTACATATGCCATGTATAAAATAGTCTGCGGTACCAACCAACCAACCTGTACGGCAAAATCTCCCAGCAGCAAAGCGCCAATGATACTAAGGGAATTGCTGAGCGCCGAAGGGGTATTCAACGACGCTAATTTAAGCCCGTCCGTTGCCAATTCCAAAATCAACAGCTGCAATAGGATCGGCACATATACAGCGTCTTTCACTTGGATAAAGGAAAGCCAATCGGGCAGCGCGGCACTGTTTTGAATCAGCAAAAACCAAAGCGGCGTTAAAATTAAGGTCGATAAAAAAATGGCATTGCGCACAAACCGCAAATAGCCGCCCACCAGCGGCGGATAATAATAGTCATCCGGTTCCTGCACAAAATCGAACAATGTTGTGGGCAGCACCATGACGGACGGGCTGTTGTCCACCATGACAATGATTTTCCCGTCCAGCAATGAGGCAGAGGCAACGTCCGGTCGTTCGGTGTAGCGCACCTTTGGAAACGGATTCAGCCATTTCCCGCGGATAATACATTCCGCAAGGCTTTCCTCGCCCATATCCAGCGCTTTGACCCGCAGCTCCTGAATCCGCTTTCGCAGTTCTTTCACCAATTTTTCATCTGCAAAATCAGAAATATATCCAATGGATACGTCTGTTTTCGACCGTGCTCCCACGGAATACATTTCAAACACCAAATGCGGATCGCGAATGCGCCGTCGGATAAGCGCCGTGTTAAACACAATCGTTTCCACAAATCCGTCCCTTGAGCCGCGCAATACTTTTTCTTTCTCCGGCTCCTCTATGCCGCGAACAGGATAGGTTCTGATATCAATGACAATCGCGGCGTCAAAGCCGTCAATTAGCAGCACGCTGGGACCTGACAGGACATTTGTCGCTAAAATCTCCACATGATGCTCCGTTGTCACTTCCACATAAGACAGTTTCGCTTCCATAAACTCCTGTGCCGATTTGACGTCTTTCATATCCTCCGGCGTTATTTCAAAAAACGCCTGCAAAATGCGCTGCATAACTTCATCTTTGATGAATCCGTCCACAAAATAGAGACAGCTTTTTTTGCCGCCAAACAGCAGCGGGCGTTCAATCAAATCAAAACTTTTTTCCACTTGCAGCAGCGTGTGCATTTGCTGTTTATCCTGTTCAATATTTCCGCTTAATTTCATCCGTTTCACCTCTGCTTTTTTGTCCTAGTTTCCCCATTTTTTAGGAAATTACTCTTTTTTCCGGACCGTTTCCTATTTATGTTTGCAAAAAAAGAGGAGAACAGAAAAACAACCGCTGCCTTTCGGCAGCGGCTGCTCTTTTTATTTTTGAAACTGCATATCCCACATTCTTTTATAAACCGTTCCGTGTGCTAACAATTCGCTATGGCTTCCGATTTCTGCGATTTTTCCGTTTTCCATCACCACAATGCGGTCTACCGAAACAGCTGCCGACAAACGGTGCGTAATCATCAGCAACGTTTTTCCCTCCGGCGCACGCTCCACCGCTTGCTGCACTTTTGCTTCCGATTCGCCGTCCAGCGCCGCTGTGATTTCGTCAAATATCATAATAGGCGCGTCTTTTAAAAATGCTCTGGCAATTGCAACCCGCTGGCGCTGTCCGCCGGAAAGCTGCGCGCCGCGTTCTCCTACCTGCGTTTCATAGCCTTGTGATAATGTGCGGATAAATTCATCAGCATAGGCATTTTCTGCCGCCGTTTTTATCTGATGTTCCGTCGCTTCCGGTTTCACCATTGCAATATTTTGATAAATACTTCCGCTAAGCAAACAGGCATTTTGCGGCACATAGGCAAACTGGCTGCGCAAGGGTTCCAAGGCATAGTTCTGCACAGGCTGTCCGTGCAGCAGCACTTGCCCCTGCTGCACATCATAAAAACGCAGCAAGAGTTTAACAATCGTACTTTTCCCGCTGCCGCTTTCTCCTACAAACGCTATTTTTTCTCCTTTGCGAATTTGTAAATTGATGTCCTGCAAAACGTTTTTTCCCTGTTCATACGCAAACGTCACATTGCGCAGTTCCAACACCACGTCGCTTTCTGGCACTCTTTTTTCTTCACCGCCTGTTTCCTCCGGCAATTCCAACACTGTGCGGATACGTTCCACCGCTACAACCGTCGGCTGCATATCTGTTACAAAAAATCCAAATTCCATAATACTAAACGACACGCCCATAGAAATAGGCCATAGCGCCAGCATCATAGGAAGTTCCAGTTTTCCGGCATATACCAACAAAAGCCCCACCACAAACGCACCGGAATAGGCTAATGTATAGCCGATTTGCCCTAATGCGCCATTGAAAACACTGACGCGCGCCAGCTTTCTTCCATAGTCATAGCCTTCTTCAATCGCCGCTTCCTGCTTTTTCATGAGCAGCCGCAGCAAATGATACAGCCGCATCACAATGAATCCATTGAAAATATCTGCAACATACGAAGCGGCGGCCCCCACCGCCTGTTGATTCCCTGCTGCATACTTTTTGTTTCTTTTGCGCAGCAGTACGCCGATACCAAAATACACGATTCCGCTGATTGCTGCATATAGCAGCAAAACAGGCGACCCAAAACTTAAAACCAAACCTCCGCCCGCCAATTCTATGAACAGAGACACAAACCGCGTCACCAATTGTTTATAGCTATTGGCGGCGTTTTCTGCATCTTTTCCCAGCATGGTCAACCATTCTCCGCTGTGCTTTTCATACCAGTTTTTCATGGGCATATGGCTCATCTTATGCGCCAATCGCTGCCGAAGCGCCTTGTCACCACAAGCCGCCGCACAGGTAAAAATCCAAAAACCAATACCAACTACTGCAACTATCAGAAGCAGCAGCCCAAACACTTGCAGCAGCTGCCCGAAAAACGCGTTTCCGCCTTGTCCTATCATGGCAACAACGCGATATAATTGACCTGTAAAAATATTCTGCAAAAATGCAAAACTCGCTGTCATCAGTGTGCCTATCCAAAATACCAGCCGGTGACCTTTTAAAAACCGCATCATGAATACAATACTATCAAATCCAAGGCGTCCTTGTTTTCTTTTCTCCATGTCACCGCACCCCGCTTTCTTCCAGCTGAGACTGGTATAATCGGCGGTATACGCCCGGCTGTGCAATCAAAGACGCGTGCGTCCCCTCCTGCACAACCGTTCCATGGTCAAACACATATATTCTGTCCGCACTGCGAATGGTTTGCAGCCGGTGCGCCACCACCACAGTTGTTTTCCCCTGCTTTAACTGTTCAAATGCTTTTTGAAATTCATTTTCTGTCACCGTATCCAGCGCACTGGTCGGCTCGTCCAGCAAAATCACCGGCGCATCTTTGATGAGTGCTCTAGCAATCGTCAATCGCTGCTGCTGTCCGCCTGACAGCGTTACGCCGCGCTCTCCTACCGGCGTATCCAATCCCTCCGGCAATGCTGCGACAAATTCCTTCAAGTCCGCATGTTGCAGCGCCGTCCAAATCTGTTCGTCAGCTACCGTCTCCTCCGCAATATTGTCACGGACTGACGCGGGGAACAGCGCCGCCTCTTGAAACACCGGTGCCATCAATCCACGCAGCGTCTCCAGTTCCCATTGTTTCACGTCGCGTCCCAGCACGTTCACGCTGCCCTGCTGCGCTTCATATAGCCCCATAAGCAGTTTTATCACCGTTGACTTTCCACTGCCGCTGCTGCCGACCAATGCGACCGTCTCTCCTTGCTCCACTTTCAAATTCACATGACGCAGCGCCGGAGATTTTTCTTCTTGATAGCAAAATGTAACATCCTCCAATGCCAAAACAGCATTCGCTGACGGTATACTTTTTTCTCCATCTTTTCGCTCCTGCGGCAAGTGTAGCAATTTCATGACCCGTTTTGCACTGGCGCCCGCTTTGTTGTTCGCAGTCGCAAATTCACCAACCTGCGGCAGCGTTTGTCCAAACCGCTGCACTACCATCTGAACAAATCCGACCAAAAAACCTGCTGTAATCATACCCTTTCTGAGAAAAAGTACGCCGACTGCCGCGGCTACAAATCCAGGCAGATAACTGCCCAAAATCCCCAATGCCTGTACCATACCGAAATAGAAGCCGCCTTTTTGTTCCGCCCGTTTTTTGGTCTCCAGCGCTGTTTCTATCCGTTGTTCCATTGCGTTTTCCAGACAATATGCCTTCAAATACGCAGGATCTGCCAACACTTCCTGCATGTCCGCAATGGAATCTGCCGCTGCTGTCCGCTGTACGTCAGACGTTTTTTGAAGCGGTTTCGCCAATTTCGTCAAAAACGGCACAATCAAAATAATCACCGGAAACACTGCTATGGTCAGCAAAACACTTTGCGACAGAGAATATGCTAATGCTCCAATCATATAAGTCACAAAATGCACCTCTGCCGGAAATGTACCGCTCATCCAGCCGCATATCAATTCCATGTCCGCCGTATAGGTACTTAATATCTCTCCTGATTTATGCGATTCCACCCACCCCAAAGGAAGCCCCTCTATCCGCTGCGCCATACCGCGTTGCAGCTTTTTCTGGCTTTTCAAATGATATGTTGCGCCCAAATACTTTCTCAATGCACAAGTAGGCGCGCCGCAAAACATGGTAATCAACATCAGCAGCACCGCCAGACCAATATTCCCGCCCAGCAGCACTTGGTCTGTTGCATAGGCTAAAGCGACAATACAAGCCAAGTCGCGCGCATTTTGCAGCACTGAACCCGCCATCATTGCTGCAATTAATTTCCCATTTCCCACATAGCGCAGCATTGCCCAAAGCGCCCTATGCGTTTCCCGTTTTTGTCTCATATGGCTCCCCCTTCCCTTGTTTTCCATTATAACAAATTTCCTCTTATATAACAAGAAATTTCCTGCAAAAAAATAGCGGCAGAGAACTTCTCTGCCGCCTTTGTTGTCATACATTATTTATATTTGTTATAAACCGGACCAAAGTTCATGCAAGCGCGATAATCAGCGCCTTCCAAATCTTTGGTACCAAATGCGCTCCATGCACTCGGACGGAAGATATCCGTTTCTTCCACGTTGTGCATACTAACCGGAATACGCAGCATGGAAGCCATGGTAATGAGGTCTGCGCCGATATGTCCATAGGACAGTGCACAATGGTTTGCGCCCCAGTTTGCCATCACATGATAAGTATCGGTAAACGCATTTTTTCCGTTCAGACGCGGCACAAACCAAGTGGTCGGCCATGTCGGGTCTGTTCTCTTATCCAATATTTCGCACACATCTTGCGGCAAATCTACGCTGTAGCCTTCTGCAATTTGCAGCACCGGTCCCAATCCTTTGATAAGGTTCAAACGAACCATTGTCATCGGCATTCCGCCGCGTGTGAAGAAATGCGAAGAGAATCCGCCACCGCGGAAATAGCACAAATCAGCCGGACACCAATCTGTTGCTTTGAGGCATTTATCTACTTCTTTGTCGTCCAGTTCCCAGAACGGTTTGATTGCCGGTTTTCCGTCAATTTCCGCCTGTCCCGAACCGTCCAGCGCCGCCGCACCGGAGTTAATCAAATGAATCACGCCATCTTTCGCGGATTCCGGCAGTTTTCCGGAAACGCGTTCAATCGCGTCGGGACTCCAATATGTACGCACATCACAGAACACCTGCGCCGTGTTTGTCAACAATTTTCCAAACAGCATTGCCACGCCGTTAAGACTATCGTTTTCCGTTGCAACTGTCATGGGTTCGCGTTTTCCTGTCCAGTCAAAAGAAGAGTTTAAAATTGCTTCCGAGAAATCGCCGTTGGGCATATAGTCCGTCCATTGACGCTGTCCCTGGAATCCGGCAGCAATTGCATTTCTGCCGTTGCTTTCTTCCACATATCCCATTTCCGCCAGTTTGGGGTTGCCAATCATCATGTCGCGCATAATCATTGTCATTTTTACAACGGTTTCCCATTCTTTGTCTTTCTGCTCGCGGCTGTGCGGCTGCGGATTTTTGTCAAATCCTTCTTTGCAGTTTTCTTTTGCCCAAGCAAGCGCTTTTTCAAATTCTTCTTTATCATAGATACCCAAATCCATGCGGCGCATGAATTCCACCATATCTACATATTCATTGCGGATACCCAGATAGTCATAGAAGAAATTGTTGTCCACAACAGATCCGCCGATACCCATTGCAACGTTACCAAAAGACAAATAGGATTTTCCTTCCATCAGCGCCACCGCAATACCCGCTTTGGCAAAGCGCAGGATTTTTTCCTGCACATCTTCCGGAATGCTG
Source organism: uncultured Clostridia bacterium (assembly GCA_946555455.1). GTDB lineage: Bacteria > Bacillota > Clostridia > RUG12999 > RUG12999 > JAAWTG01. The sequence goes on from CAMNSU010000028.1 coordinate 11,117, forward strand.
TTGTCATCCACATCCTGCACGTCTTTTCCATAGATACCAAATGCCGGAAGTCCTTTCTGGCTGTATGCCGCCAGCGCCGCAGCCAAATAAACCGCACCAGGACGTTCCGTTCCGTTAAATCCCCAAACTGCTTTGGGGGTATTGGGCGTAAGATCCATGGTCTCTGTTCCGTAGCACCAGCACGGCGTAACCGTCAGAGACACTTTTACGCCTTCTCTGTCAAATTTCTCCTGGCATTTTGCAGACTCTGCCGCGCACGCAATGGTGCAATCAGAAATAACAACTTCCACCGGCTTACCGTTTGGATATTTCAAATTGTCTGCAATCAATTTTGCCGCTGCCTTTGCCATTTCCATTGTTTTTTCTTCCAGCGACTCCCGCACGCCCATTCGGCGTCCGTCAATCGCAGGACGGATTCCCACTTTAGGCAATCTTCCAATCAATTCATCTATCATAACCGATGACCTCCCTATAATAATTTCTTTCATCTCTATTATAAATCCGCAGATTTTTTTATGCAATAGTAATATTCCATATTTTCCCCCGCCTCTCTTTATACACAATGCATATTTTTGAGCATGTAACATAGGTTCCTATGTTAAATCAACACCGGTGTATATAAAAATTTTTCCGCCGACATTTCAAATTTTGTGCAGATTTCCCTTGACAGAAAAACCTGTCCTATGATAAAATAGTAACAATCATTATTTACAAGGAGTTTTTACCATGGCGTCTCGCAGCATGACAGCAAAAGAATTTTTCTTTTACTTTCCAGGCTATTATTATTTTAGCACTGGCTATTTTTGCTGCAAAAAAAGTGATACCATGCGTTTGAAGCTTCCGGCTCTGGGCTAATTTGCCCTGTAGTTCCGGTATAGTTGCAAATCAAGCGGTTCGTGGTATCACGAGCCGCTTTTTTTGATATAAAAAATTTTTGTAGGATATGAAGGAGTGAAGGATTATGATTATTGTAATCAGTCAAGGAGCAACAGAGGAAGCGGTACAAAAGCTTATCGCTGATGTGCAGGATTTAGGTTTGGATGTGCAGGGTATTTCCGGCGTGGGCGCCCGTATATTGGGCCTGGTCGGCGATACCTCCGCGGTCGATATTGACGCGCTGAACGCCAATGACGCAGTGGAAAAAGTGACGCGCGTACAAGAGCCGTTCAAAAAAGCAAACCGGAAATTTCATCCTGAAAATTCCGTCTATGATGTGAAAGGTATCAAAATCGGCGACAAACAGAAATTAGTAGTTATGGCAGGACCCTGTTCCGTGGAATCAGAGGAACAGATTGTAGGAATCGCGCAGGACATCAAAAAAGCAGGCGCAACGTTTTTACGCGGCGGCGCATTCAAACCACGCACTTCCCCCTACTCTTTCCAGGGGCTGCACAACGACGGACTGAAACTTCTGGACATTGCAAAAAAAGAAACAGGACTGCCCATTGTGACAGAATTGATGGATATTGCTCATATTGAAATTTTCGAGAAATTTGATGTGGACGTGATTCAAGTGGGCGCGCGCAACATGCAAAACTTTGAATTGCTGAAGGAACTCGGCAGAATCAATCGTCCTATTTTGCTCAAACGCGGACTGGCAAACACACTGGAGGAACTGCTCATGAGCGCGGAATATATCATGGCGGGCGGCAATGAACAAGTGATTCTGTGCGAACGCGGTATCCGTACTTTTGAACCATACACACGCAATACGCTTGACATCAGTGCGGTTCCGGCGCTGAAAAAGCTGTCACACCTCCCCATTGTCATTGACCCCAGCCATGCGGCAGGCATTAACTGGATGGTGGAACCGCTGGCAAAATCGGCGATTGTGGCAGGAGCAGACGGTCTGATGATAGAAGTGCATAACAATCCGAAAAAAGCGTTGTCGGACGGCGCACAGTCCATTACCCCTGCCGAATTTGCAGGTACCATGGAACGTCTGCGCAAAGTCGCGGCAGTGGAAGACCGTACGATATAAAAAAATAACGCAGTGGGAGGCGCAGCATGAAAACATTAACAGTGGCTTTTGATTCCATTTCATACCCCATTCATATTGAGGACGGCTGCTTAGCGCGGCTGGGTGAATTTGTCCGTACCATTTACCACGGCAAAGCTGCCGTTATCACCGATGACAATGTGGACGGATTTTATGGCGAAACCGTGATGCAGTCTTTGCAGCGCGCCGGTGTGGAAGCATGTAAATATGTCTTTCCACACGGTGAACAGAGTAAATGCAATGATACGCTGCAAAAAATATATGCATTTCTGACGGAGCAGCGCATCAACCGCGGCGATTATATCATCGCACTTGGCGGCGGCGTCACCGGCGACCTTGCCGGATTTGCCGCTGCTTCCTACCTGCGCGGCATTGGACTGGTACAGGTTCCGACTTCCCTTTTGGCGCAGATTGATTCCTCTGTCGGCGGCAAAGTGGCAATCGACATGCCGTTTGGCAAAAACATGGTCGGCGCGTTCTATCACCCCAAGCTGGTTTTGATTGACCCCACCTGTCTGGACACGCTGCCGCAGCGGTTTTATTATGACGGTATGGCGGAGGCGATTAAATATGGCTGTATCCGCAACAAAGCGTTGTTTGACGCCATTTTAAACCACGCTATCAGCCGCGAAGATTTGATTTATGAATGCGTGTCCATCAAACGCGACGTCGTGGCAGTGGACGCGAATGACACTGGTCTGCGTATGCTGCTGAATTTCGGGCATACCATCGGACATGCCATTGAAAAATATTATCAATTTACCAAGTTCACACACGGCGAAGCGGTAGCGTTAGGTATGGTGCTCATGACACAGTTCAGCGAACAGATAGGGCAGTCAAAAGCGGGAACGGCGCAAAAAGTGCTGGACGCGGTGGAAGCCTATCATCTTCCCTACCAAATTGCGCAAACGGATTTGCTGGAATTACTGCCGCTGATACAAAACGACAAAAAGAACATCGGTAAAACGCTGCATGTTGTCATGTTAAATGAAATCGGCGATGGGGTCATTGTCCCGACAACGGACTTTGTTTCCGACATCTGTGCGTCGCTGGGAAAGGCGGGTATGTGATGGCAACTTCAATGACGGTCAGCGCCGCGCCGCTGCGCGGAGAAGTTTCTATGCTGCCCTCCAAAAGCGTCATGCACCGCGCACTGATTTGCGCGTCTTTGGCGGGTGGTATGACGGAACTGTCTCCCCTGCTGCTCTCCGAGGACATTCAGGCAACGCTTACCGCTTGTCAAACGCTGCTTTCCAACATTCATGTCAGTGATTCTATCACCGTTGCAGGGCGGCACCCATTGCCGGAACAGGCGGCGGTAAACTGCCGCGAATCCGGCTCCACCATTCGTTTTTTTCTGCCCGTTGCCGCAGCGCTCGGCACACATGTCACCTTTACCGGCGAAGGGCGGCTGCCACAGCGTCCTCTTACACCTTTATTTGAACTATTTGACCAAACCGGTTTTTCTTATATGGCGCAGGGAAATCTTCCGGTTACACTACAAGACAAACTGTCGTCCGGAACGCTCCGCATTCGCGGCGACGTCAGTTCCCAATTTATCACCGGACTGCTGCTTGCTTTGCCGCTGCTCGGCGATTCTGTTTTGGAAGTGACAACGCCGCTGGAATCCCGCCCTTATGTGGACATTACCCTAGACATTATGAATCAGTTCGGTATCACCTGTTCGCACGAAAATTACCGCACGTTTTCCGTCAGCGGAACCTATCATTCGCCCGGTAAATTTACCTGTGAAGGCGATTGGTCTAATGCTGCTTTTTGGCTGGTGGCAAATGCCTTAGGGGGCGAAATTTCCGTCTCCAATCTCTCCCCTGCAACAGCGCAGGGCGACAGTCAAATTATCGCCATTTTGAAACAATGCGGCTTTTCTGTGTCAGAACAGTATTTGGTGCATTCTACCGGAAAAATCGGTACGGAAAAATTATGCATTGACGTCTCTGATATTCCCGATTTGGTGCCCATTCTTGCCGTTTTGGGCAGTTTTTGCTGCTCTGAAATGCAGCTCACCGGCGCGGCGCGTCTGCGGCTGAAAGAAAGCGACCGACTCTCAGCAACTGCCGGCGAACTAAACCGGCTGGGCGCAGACATCACGGAACTGGAGGACGGTCTTGTCATTCGCCATGTGGACGCACTGCACGGCGGGCAGGTTTCCTCCCATAACGACCACCGCATTGCCATGGCGCTTGCTATCGCAGCGCAAAAAAGCACCGCGCCCATTGTCATTGACGGCGCGGACGCGGTACAAAAATCCTATCCCGCCTTTTGGCAGGAATTAGAAAGGTTGAAGAAGTAATGAGTTCTACCTGGGGAAAAAACATTCAGTTATCTATCTTCGGCGAATCCCATGGTCCTGAAATCGGCGTAGTTATCAGCGGACTTCCGGCAGGATTGAAACTTGATATGGCGGAAATCCGCCGTCACTTGTCCCGCCGTGCGCCCGGACAGTCTGCGCTGTCCACACCGCGCAAAGAGGCGGACAAACCTATTTTCAAAAGCGGCATTTTAAACGATACCACTACCGGCGCGCCGCTTTGTATCTGTTTTAAAAACACCGATACCAAGTCGCAGCACTACAATGAAATGGCGTCGCTCATGCGCCCTGGACACAGTGATTATCCGGCGCAGGTGAAATATAACGGGCATAACGATATCCGCGGCGGCGGTCACTTTTCCGGTCGGCTCACTGCGCCCATGGTAGCGGCAGGAAGCATTTGCCGCCAGTTTCTGCGGCAAAAAGGCATTGAAGTCTATGCGCATATTTCCGCCATTTCAGGAATCAATGACGCGCCGACCGACTGGGTACAGCCTGACCTGGCCGCTTTGGCTGCTTTGCGGCAAAAAGAGTTCGCCGCTTTAAGCGACGCACAGGGTGAAAAAATGCAAACTGCTATTCTAAACGCAAAACAAAACCTCAATTCAGTCGGCGGAACAGTGGAATGCATTGCGGTAGGCGTTCCTGCCGGTCTAGGTTCCCCCATGTTCCGCAATGTAGAAAGCGTGGTTTCTTCATTTTTATATGCAGTTCCGGCAGTCAAAGGCGTTTCTTTCGGCAGCGGATTTGACTGCACATGCATGACCGGAGAAGAAAACAACGACACCTATTATCTGGACGGCGGCGTGAAAACGCACACCAATCACTGCGGTGGCATTCTGGGCGGCATCACAAACGGTATGCCGATTGTGGTGCATACTGCGTTCAAGCCCACGCCAACCATTGGCAAAGAACAACGGACATTCGATATTCATACCATGCAGGAGGGTGTTTTGGCTGGCAAAGGGCGGCACGACCCATGTATTGTTCCGCGCGCTGTTGTCGTTGTCGAATCAGCGCTGGCAATTTCCCTGATGGATTTATGGCTGGACGAATATCCTGAACAACGATAGATAGGAGATATGCAAACTATGGAGTTGAAAGAGTTACGGGAACAAATCAACAGAATCAACCATCAAATGCTGGACTTGTTCAGTCAGCGGATGGAGGTTTCCGCCGGTATTGCGCGCTATAAAGCAGCGCATGGACTACCGATATTGGACGAAGCGCGCGAAGCAGAAATTCTGCAAAATGTCGCAGCGGGCGCGAACGAAAACTACCGTTTTGAAACAGTGGAAATGTTCCGCACGCTCATGAACCTAAGCAAAATGTATCAACTGAACATTGTCACGGCAGATTCACCCATGCAGCCGGACGCGGCGTATCCGCCGGTATTACCGAATGCAAAACAGGTGGTATTCTACGGCGCGGAAGGTTCCTATACTTGGGAAGCCATGAAGTCCTGTTTCGGCGACATTTCTGCACTTCCCGCCGCTACTTTCCGCGATGTTTTTGAAACCCTAAAACAAGGCAAAGCGGACTATGGTATCGTCCCCATTGAAAATTCATCTACCGGTTCCATTTTCGACTCTTACGAACTGTTTTGTGAATACGGTTACCATATCGTGGGTGAGACCAATTTGCGCATCAGTCATAATTTAATGGGACTGCCGGGCGCTAAAACGGCGGATTTGACGGAAATCTATTCTCACCCTCAACCGTTCATGCAGTGCGAAAACTTTTTATCTTCGCTGGATGTGAAACTAACGCCTTATTATAACACTGCCGCCAGTGCAAAAATGGTGGCGGCATCCGGCGATAAAACGCGCGGCGTGATTGGCAGCGCCAGCAGCGCGGCGTTCTATGGTCTTGAAATTTTGCAATCCGAAATTGAGGATAATCCCAACAATTATACGCGCTTTGCGATTGTGTCAAAAGACCTTTTGATTTGCCCCGGCGCGTCCAAGGTCAGCATTGCATTTTCTTTAAGCAACGAAAGCGGCAGTCTATATCATACTTTAAGCGTTTTTGCAAAACATAATTTGAATCTCATAAAATTGGAGTCACGCCCCTATCCTGCCAGCAAATGGAAATATTTGTTCTATGCAGATTTTGAAGGACATCTTTCCGAGTCCCGTATTGCACAGACTATTTCCCTGCTGCAAGCGCAAACGCAAGATTTCTTTTTGCTGGGCAATTATACAGGCGTTTCTCCCGCTTCCAAAGGAGAATTATCATGAATTTTGGGATAGAAAACTGGTTCAATCAATTCATTCAAAAATGTACGGCTGCTTTTTCAGACCGCCTGTGCCTGATTGGACTGCAAGGCAGTTATGGACGCGGTGAAGCGACAGCGGACAGCGACATTGATATGGTCGTTATTTTGGATACGCTGGATACCAACGACCTGAAAATTTACCGCGAAATCGTCTCTTCCATGCCCGAATCCGAAAAGGCTTGCGGGTTTTGCTGCGGCAAACAGGAACTGCTGCATTGGCCCCGATACGACTTGTTTCAATTGCTGCATGACACGCATGTACTCTACGGCTCGGTCGCCGGTCTTTTCCCGCCGCTCCGACCGCAGGACGTGCAGGACGCTATTCGTATCGGCGCGGCGAACCTCTACCATGCGGCATGTCACAGCTATCTATATAACAAAGCGCCCGCAGCAAGTTTGGCTTCACTTTACAAAGGCACATTTTTTATTTTACAGGCGCTTCACTTTTACCGGACGCAGCAATATATTTCTCGAAAACAAGAATTGCTTCCACTACTCTCCGGTGCGGACGCGGATATTTTAGCGTTATGTATCAACCGACACAAAACTGCTTGCTATTCCCCCGCCGAGACAGAGGCAGCTTATCAAAAATTGATTGCCTGGTGCAGTGGACTTCTTACAATTTCATAAATATAGAAAAGACCGGATTTCTGAAAGGATTTCCGGTCTTTTTAAAAAATAAACTTTTTGATGCCTTGGCTGAGGTATGTGATTGGAATACACAGCAAAAACCAAAGCGCGGAATAGGTCAAACAAATCTGCCCATATAGGTTCAGTGGTTGGTTGGAATAATCCCATACCTGCATATGCAGCCCCCTGTTGACAATGCAGCCGACAATAAATTCCACCGCCGTTATCACCAGCGCACCCCAGAGACATTTTCCCAGCAGCGGCATATTCGGATAGCGCATACAGATGGAATAGATAAACCAGAAACAAACGCCGCCCGTCAGCGCCATAGTCCAGTGGGTAAATCCGCGCCACAAAATTTCCAGCAAACTATACCCCACCGCGCCAATGCAAAACACGATTAAAAATTCTTTCATTTTCACTTTTCTTGTCACCCAAACCATAGCATTTCCAAATTGGTTCAATTTATGTACGTTCCATCATAAATCGCGCTCTGCATACATAAAATAGTGGAGGGCTTGTTTCCTTTATCATGCGCATTATTAGACCATTTTCCCTATTCTTCCAATTATTTCGTTCCGTTATGGCATTTTTTTGCGTGGTAACCTCTGGACACTTTTTTTGAAATATGCTATAATGGGCATATAGCTTTGCTATATGAAATAGGAAGAAACATTTCCCATCCATTCATATTTCGTATGGATGTAATGAGAAGAAGGTGTCAAATTGTCTTTACATATTGGAATAGACGTCGGTTCTACCACTGTGAAAGTGGTGGTATATGACCAAGATATATTATTATTCAAACACTATGAGCGGCATATGTCCAAAGTGCGGCAAAAAACCATTGAGGTTCTGTCCATGGCAAAAGACGTTATTGGCGGACGAAATTGTACGGTTTCCATATCCGGTTCTGCCGGACTGGGCATTGCCAAAGCAGCAGGGCTGGAATTTGTGCAGGAAGTCTTTGCGACGGGCGAAGCTGTTAAACGTTGGGACGACTCCATTGATATCGTGATTGAACTGGGCGGTGAGGACGCCAAAATCTTATTTTTGACAGGCGGTTTGGAGGAACGAATGAATGGTAGCTGTGCCGGCGGTACCGGTGCGTTCATCGACCAGATGGCAATGCTGCTGGGCGTTTCTTTGGAGGAACTGGACACGCTGAGTCTTGGACACAACAAAATTTATCCCATTGCTTCCCGCTGCGGCGTGTTTGCAAAATCAGATATTCAGCCGCTTCTCAATCAAGACGCGGACAAGGCGGATATTGCCGCCAGTATTTTTCAGGCAGTGGTTGACCAAACCATCACCGGTTTGGCGCAAGGTCGCCGTTTGGAAGGCAAAATCGCGTTTTTGGGCGGGCCGCTCTATTTTTTCCATGGTTTGCAGGAACGGTTTGTGGACACGCTGGAATTGGATGCGGAACATGCTGTTTTTCCGGAACTCAGCCAATTTGCCGTTGCCTATGGCGCGGCAATGCTCTCCGTTTCAAATGCAGAAACATTTTCCTACCGCGAACTGCTCACGCGGCTGGAAAACGCGGCAGACCAATCCGCTGTTTGCCACAAAAATCCGCCGCTGTTCACTTCCGAAGCGGAATATGAAGCATTTCGCGCACGCCACGCCAAAGCCTCTGTACAGCAAGCCGACCCGCATCACTACCACGGCGGCGCCTATCTCGGCATTGACTGCGGCAGCACCACAACCAAGCTGGTGCTGATTGGCGAAAACGCTGAAATTTTGTATCAGTATTACAGTTCTAATAAAGGAAATCCTGTGGACGTCATTCACGAACAGTTACAAAAGGTCTGGGAAATTTGCGGCGACCATATTACCTTGCGTGCCAGCGTTGTTACTGGCTATGGCGAAGAACTTATTAAAAGCGCATTCCACATTGACGAAGGTATTGTGGAAACCGTTGCGCATTTCAAGGCAACGCAGTTTTTCTGCCCTGATGTGGATTTTATTTTGGATATCGGCGGTCAGGACATCAAATGCTTTCATGTGAAGAACAATTCCATTGACAGCATTATGCTCAACGAGGCTTGTTCCTCCGGCTGCGGGTCATTTATCGAAACCTTTGCAAAATCCATGGGCTACGAAATTGAAGAATTTGCCCGCCGCGGTTTGTTCTCCAAAGCGCCTGTCGATTTAGGTTCCCGCTGCACCGTCTTTATGAATTCTTCCGTGAAGCAAGCGCAAAAAGAAGGCGCAAGCGTGGAGGATATTTCCGCCGGACTTTCCATGAGCGTTGTTAAAAATGCAATTTATAAAGTAATTCGTGCCCACAGCGCGGCGGAACTGGGAGAACATATTGTCGTGCAGGGTGGCACTTTCTATAATGACGCGGTGCTGCGCAGTTTTGAACAACTGCTGGGGCACAATGTCATTCGTCCCTCCATTGCGGGACTGATGGGCGCTTACGGCGCGGCGTTGTACGGACGCAGTCTGGGACTGAAACAATCCGCCACACTTCCGGCAAATGAATTAAAAACATTTACGCACACTTCCAAGGCGGCAAATTGCGGCATGTGTACCAATCGCTGCAGTTTGACTATCAACACATTTGCAAATGGTGAAAAACACATCTCCGGCAACAAATGTGAACGTCCGCTGGGGCGCATGGCAAAAAATGACGCGCCGAATTTATATGAATATAAGTTAAACCGTATAAAAGCGCTTAAACCAATATCCGGAGTACGCGGCAAAATCGGTTTGCCGCTGGGGCTGAATATGTATGAGAACCTCCCCTTTTGGCACACTTTCCTCAGTGAATTGGGCTTCGAGGTTGTCACTTCTGAGATTTCCTCTGTTGACCTCTATCGGAAAGGGCGTTACTCCATTCCCTCCGATACGGTCTGCTATCCGGCAAAACTGATACACGGACATATTGAGGATTTATTGGAAAAAGGCGTTACTACCATCTTCTATCCGTGTCTGACCTATAATTTTGATGAAAAGAAAGGCGATAACCACTACAATTGTCCTGTTGTCGCCTATTATCCTGAACTGCTTCAGGCAAACATTTCCAAGTTAAAAGACGTGCGTTTTCTCTATCCTTATTTGGGGCTGCACCGTCCAAACGATTTTGTGAAAAAAGCGGCGACGTTTTTCGCTAAGGAGTTCGGCGGTATCTCCCGCAGCGAAGTGAAACGCGCGGCAGACAAAGCGTATGCCGTCTATCATCAGTGGCACGAGGACGTCAAAGTGGAAGGCGCGCGGGCGATTGCCTATGCCAAAGAACATGGCGCACAGATGGTTATTTTGGCAGGACGCCCCTATCACATTGACCCTGAAATCAATCACGGTATTGACAAGCTAATTCATTCTTTTGGCATTGTCATTTTGACAGAGGACAGCGTTGCGGATTTGGTGGAACCGCAGCAAGTCAACGTACTCAACCAATGGACTTATCATGCAAGGCTTTACAATGCGGCGAAATACGCCACGCAACACGACGATGTTGAACTCATTCAACTGGTATCCTTCGGCTGCGGGCTGGACGCTATCACAACAGATGAAGTCCGCAGTATCCTAGAACAGAAAGGCAAGCTGTACACACAGCTTAAAATAGACGAAATCAGTAATTTAGGCACGGTTAAAATCCGTATTCGCAGTTTGCTTGGTGCAATTGACGAACGGAACAGAACGCGCGAAAGGAAGGCTGCTGCTTATGAATCCAAAGCAAACTGAATATCCGGTATTCACCAAAGAAATGAAAAAAACACATACCATATTAGTCCCAATGATGCTGCCTATCCATATGGCGCTGATGGCGGAAATCCTGCGGCAGGAGGGGTACAACGTTGATATTTTAACCAACGACGGTCACGGCGTTGTAGACGAAGGACTGCGCAGTGTTCATAATGACGCTTGTTATCCTGCACTGCTGGTTATCGGGCAATTTCTTGACGCGCTGCGCAGCGGCAAATATGACCCGCATAAAGTTGCGCTTATCATCACGCAAACAGGCGGCGGCTGCCGCGCTTCCAACTACATTTTTCTGCTGCGTAAAGCATTGGAAAAAAGCGGCTATGGATATGTGCCTGTCATTTCCCTCAACACGCTGGGTTTGGAAGAAAATCCGGGCTTTCAAATCACGGTGCCTTTGGCAATTAAAATGCTCTATGCCGCGATTGTGGGCGATTTCCTCATGCTGGTATCGAACCAATGCCGACCCTATGAATGCAATGCCGGCGATACAGACCGTTTGGTGCGGCACTGGACGCAGCGCATTGTGAAAAGCTGGAACGGCAAAAAATTGGTGCGGTACCGCACGATTCGCAAATGGTACAAAGAGATATTACATGATTTTGCACAGATTGAACAGCGCAACTCCCATAAAATCAAAGTGGGCATTGTTGGCGAAATCTATGTAAAATATTCCCCCATGGGAAACAATCATCTGGAAGATTTCCTGCTTTCCGAAGGCGCGGAAGTTGTCGTCCCTGGACTGCTGGATTTTTGCATGTATTGTATCTATAACGGTATTGTAGACCGCAAACTTTATGGCGGCGGTCTCATGCGGTATCTGGGCAGCCAAACCGCTTACCGTTTTTTCCTAAAAAAACAAAAAGACGCGATTCGTGCAGTACGCAAACATGGCGTATTTCGCCCTTCCATGCTGTTCTCACGCACAAAAGATTTGGCAGAACAATATATCGGTAAAGGCATGAAAATGGGCGAAGGCTGGTTGCTCACGGTAGAAATGGCGGAACTTATCGAAAGCGGCGTACACAATGTCGTTTGCACGCAGCCGTTCGGCTGTCTGCCCAACCACATTGCAGGCAAAGGCATGATACATAAAATCAAAGCGGTGCATCCGGAAGCAAACATTGTAGCGATTGACTATGACCCGGGCGCAAGTGAAGTCAACCAGCAAAACCGTATCAAACTGATGCTGGCAAACGCACGGGCGCAGGATTCCGAATTTCAGTCCGTCACCTCCTATCCTGCACAGCCCGCCAAAAAACGCGACCGCAAAACGGCACAGGCTGCACATTAGTGCAATAGGTATAGACGAAATTTCACACAAGAAAAAGGAGGACTCCCTATGGATTCAGGCGTCCTTTGTAAAACGATTTTGTTCTTTTTCATCTATAGTTTCATGGGCTGGGTTTGTGAGTGCGTCTATTGCTCCATTCCCGCGCGAAAATTTATCAACCGCGGATTTCTGACGGGACCGCTCTGCCCTGTCTATGGTTTTGGCGCATTGCTTGTCATTTGGATATTGACGCCGGTATCCGGCGATGTTGGTATGCTGTTTCTCTTTGGACTGCTGGTGACGTCTGCCCTGGAATATATCACCAGTCTTTTGCTGGAAAAACTGTTCCACATGAAATGGTGGGACTATTCTGCCAAACACTGCAACATTCACGGACGCGTTTGTCTGCTGAACTCCGTTTTGTTTGGTGTGTTATCTGTCCTGCTTATGCGCGGCATTCACCCGCCTGTCCGGCAGTTGGTGAACACGCTTTCTCCAGCTGCTCTGTTTATCGCCGCATGTGCATTATGCGTCATTTTACTGTCAGATTTGATTGTTTCTGTACATGCCACCCTGCAGTTCAACGGAAAACTCAAACAACTGCATGGTGTGTTGGAAGAAATCCGTGAAAAATCTGCACTGCGTCATCAGGAATTTGCGGAACGTCTTGCACAGCTGCGCGAGCGGCAGTTTGCCTTGGAACATCATCATGCATTTTCCCACCGCCGCCTTTTGCACGCATTTCCGCATTTGAAATCAACGCGCTATCATGAGGAAGCTGCACGGCTGCGAAAATCATTGGAAACATGGGTGAAATCGAAAAATAAAATCAAAAGCGTATATCATGATAAACGCCGCTCATTATGAATCGCAAAAAGGCTTGGGATAATGCCCAAGCCTTTTTCTGTTTTTTTATTCTCTCTACTCTAATATTTGTGTCGCCAGACGTTTGACAATCACAACAGTTTCCGCACGCGTTGCGTGTTCTTTGGGTCCAAACATATTTTCTGAAAGCCCTTTGACAATGTGCAGCGACAACGCCTGTTGTACATAAGGTTTCGCATAGTCGCTGATAGCGTCCGCGTCGGAAAATCCGTTCAGCGGAGCGGGTTCCGCATTCAAACCTGTTATTGCCGCATATGTCTTAACAATAATAGAAACCATCTCTTCTCTGGTGATACTCTGGTCAGGGCTAAACATTCCGTCCTGCACCATTTCCGCCGGCAAAATCCCTCGTTCAGTAGCTGCTTGAACCGTTCCGGCATACCACGCATCCGCTGCTACATCACCGAACTGATTTTGATATGCATTTTCCGGCGACATTGAAGCAATCCGCGTTACCATCGCCAAAAATTCTGCACGCGTCACCGGATTTTCCGGCGCAAATTCTGTTGCGCTTACGCCATTGACAATGCCCAATGTATTGAACAGTTGAATATCTTCACTTGCCCAGTGGTTTGCCGCGTCCGCAAACTTCTCCACGATTTCCGGAATGTTCACTTCTGTGAGCGATACCCAATTGTTTACGCTGTTTCCTAGGTTCACAAATCTGATATAACGGGCAGTTGTTTCCGGGAAGGAATATGGTTCCAAATAATTGGTGGCTCCGCTGGAAGTTCCTTCAAACACCGGTGTAAACGTGCTGCCGTCCTGCGAAGTTTCCAAACGGAATTTTGCAATACGTGTGTCGCCGTTCATAAATGCAAGCGATACCGTATCAATTTGTTTTGGTTCCCCAAGATCCCATTCAATCCATTCTTCTCCTTCTGCCGCCCATTTGGTATCATAGTCTCCGTCTATAGTATTGTCCGGTATATTCACCGCTTCCGGCACTGCCGACGCTTTGACGGACTTGATTTCATATTTTCTTACCCCTTTTGTAAACAAAGAGGGTTCATATGCTTCAAACGAAACCGAATAGATGGATTGCAGTCCGGTGCTTTTGGATTTCGCCGTTACAAACGCCGCCGATTCATCGCCTTCCGCCTGCCGGATATCAATGGCAATGTCCGCATCTGCCGTTGCGGTAACTTTCCCCGAAATTCCTGTACTAACACGGTACAGCAAATTATACGGTGAGAATCCATTCACCGGTATTCCATCTACTGCCAGCGAGGTCAAAGCCGCGCTGCCGTTTTTATACTGTCCCCAGTTTGACAGTGGCAGCACCGTCGGGAGTTGTCCTTCCGGCTGTCCTTCCACAACAGGCGTAAACATCACGGAAATCGTAGGATTGACTGCATTCAACAGATGCACTGCCAGTTTCCGTGTGCCGGAATTGTCCATCTGCGGATAATCCGGTTGTTTGGAGGTCGGCAGCGGCGCGGCGTCCATTGCTTCAAAGCTTCCGTCTTTAGACAACAAATCTACCCGCATTTTTTTATTATTGATTTTCAAAAACGCTGTTTTGCTATTTGCAATTTCAATATCTGCCGTCGTATGGAAGAACGAATAGATTTCTGATGGCGACATGGTTTTGATTTCATCTTGTACCAAAACAGTACCGCGGTTGTTCACCAGTCCCACGCCGCGTTTCACTTCCCTAGCATAGTCTTTATAGGCGTCTGTCAAATCAACAATGCCATATGCTGCGGCATCGCTGGTTTCATACGTCTCAATGGGCGCTGTTGCATAAACATTCTGCGCCACCTTATCAGATGGGTTAATCACCAGCGTGTTCTGTCCTTCCGGATTTTTTCTGTAGTAGAGCCACCGTCCGCCGTCTGCTCCAAAATCCCACATGCCGGGCGCTTCGTAATATTCTGCACCCATTTCACAAATCCAACGGACGCCCAACGCGTCAATGACAAAATCTCCCA
>CAMNSU010000029.1 GCA_946555455.1 uncultured Clostridia bacterium
GGGCACCGTATCAATATTATCGATACGCCGGGACACGTGGATTTCACAGTTGAAGTGGAACGTTCTTTGCGTGTTCTGGACGGTTCCGTCACTGTCTTGTGTGCAAAAGGCGGCGTTGAACCACAGTCTGAAACCGTTTGGCGTCAGGCAGATAAATATGGTGTGCCGAGAATGGCATATGTAAACAAAATGGATATTATGGGTGCAGATTTCTACAATGTTGTCAGCATGATGAAAGAGCGTCTGCAGTGTAATGCAGTGCCGGTTCAGCTGCCGATTGGTGCAGAAGAAGACTTCAAAGGTCTGATTGACTTGGTGGAAATGAAAGCCTATATCTATACCAATGATTTGGGAACCGACATTTCTGTGGAAGAAATTCCGGCAGATATGAAGGATAAAGCGGAAGAATACCGCAGCGCAATGGTGGAAACCATTGCGGAAACGGACGAGGAACTGATGATGAAGTACCTCGAAGGGGAAGAATTGACCGAACAAGAACTCAAAACAGGTATCCGTAAAGCAACGATTGGTTTGCAGATGGTACCGGTTCTGTGCGGAACTTCCTACAAAAACAAAGGTGTTCAGAAATTGCTGGATGCAATTGTTGAATTTATGCCGGCTCCGACGGATGTACCGCACATCAAAGGTATCATTCCGGGAGATGAAAGCGAAGAAGAACATGAACGTATTTCCAGTGATGATGAACCGTTTTCTGCACTTGCGTTTAAGATTGCAACGGACCCATATGTTGGGAAATTGTGTTTCTTCCGTGTTTATTCCGGTAAGGCGGAAGCAGGTTCCTACGTTTTGAACTCCACAAAAGGACAAAAAGAACGTTTGGGACGTATTCTGCAAATGCACGCAAACCACCGCGCAGAACTGAAAGAAGTTTATGCAGGGGATATTGCGGCAGCCGTTGGACTCAAGAACACAACAACCGGTGATACGCTTTGTGATGATGCGCATCCGATTATTCTGGAATCTATGGAATTCCCGGATCCGGTTATCCGTGTTGCGATTGAGCCGAAAACAAAAGCAGGTCAGGAAAAAATGGGTATCGCGCTGGCAAAACTGGCGGAAGAAGACCCGACCTTTAAGACCTACACAGATGAAGAAACCGGTCAGACGATTATCGCTGGTATGGGTGAACTTCATTTGGAAATCATTGTAGACAGATTGCTGCGTGAATTTAAGGTGGAAGCGGACGTTGGTAAACCGCAGGTATCTTATAAAGAAACGATCACCAAAAACGTGGAAGTGGATAACAAATACTCCCGTCAGTCTGGTGGTAAAGGGCAATATGGTCACGTTAAAATCCGCGTAGAACCTTTGGAACCGGGCGCTGGTTACGAGTTCGTGAACGAAATCGTCGGCGGTGCGATTCCGAAAGAATATATTCCGGCGGTAGACGCTGGTATTCAGGGCGCTATGCAGGCCGGTGTACTGGCAGGCTACAATGTAGTTGACGTGAAAGTCACTTTGTATGATGGTTCTTACCATGAAGTCGACTCTTCTGAAATGGCATTTAAGATTGCCGGTTCTATGGCATTCAAAGAAGCTTGCCGTAAAGCTAGTCCGGTCTTGAAAGAGCCAATCATGAAGGTTGTTGTCATTGTTCCGGAGGAATACATGGGCGACGTTATCGGCGACCTCAATTCCAGACGTGGACAAATTCAGGGTATGGACGACAGAAGTGGCGCGAAACAAATTGATGCATTTGTTCCGTTGTCTGAAATGTTTGGTTATGCAACAGATTTGCGTTCCAACACCCAAGGACGCGGACAATACAGCATGGAACCGGCGCATTATGCTGAAGTTCCAAAGAGCATTCAGGAAAAAATCGTATCGTTGCGTGCGAAAAACGACTAATTTTGAATGTGCTTAAATTAATTTCATAAAACACTTGATTTTTTATGAAAAAAATATTACAATATATGTATATACTTTGAATATTAAGAAGAAGATAACGTAAAGGGAGGAAAAACAAATGGCAAAAGAAAAGTTCGAGAGAACCAAACCGCATATCAACATTGGAACCATCGGTCACGTTGACCATGGTAAAACAACTCTGACAGCAGCAATCACAAAAGTTCTGGGTATGGATGGTAAAGCTGATTTCACAGCTTATGACCAAATCGACAAAGCGCCGGAAGAAAGAGAAAGAGGTATCACAATTTCTACGGCTCACGTTGAATATGAAACAGAAAACAGACATTACGCACACGTTGACTGCCCGGGACATGCTGACTATGTTAAAAACATGATCACCGGTGCTGCTCAGATGGACGGTGCTATTCTGGTTGTATCCGCTGCTGACGGTCCGATGCCGCAGACACGTGAACACATCCTGTTGGCTCGTCAGGTTGGTGTACCGTATATCGTTGTATTCATGAACAAAGTTGATCAGGTTGACGATCCGGAATTGCTGGAACTGGTTGAAATGGAAATTCGTGACCTGCTGAACGAATATGAGTTCCCGGGTGATGATACACCGATTATCAAAGGTTCTGCTCTGCAAGTTCTGGAAAGTGGTGCAACTACTTCTGACGCTGCAGAATACAAACCGATTCTTGAACTGATGGAAGCTGTTGACAGCTACATCCCGACACCGGACAGAAAAATGGATCAGCCGTTCCTGATGCCTGTTGAGGACGTGTTCTCCATCACAGGTCGTGGTACTGTTGCAACAGGTAGAGTGGAAAGAGGTACTCTGCACGTTCAGGACGAAGTTGAACTGGTTGGTTTGGCTGAAGAAAGCAGAAAAATCGTTGTTACCGGTATCGAAATGTTCCGTAAATTGCTGGACGAAGCACAGGCTGGTGATAACATCGGTGCTCTGCTGCGTGGTATTGATAAAAAAGAAATCGAAAGAGGACAGGTTCTGGCTGCGCCGGGAACCATTCATCCGCACACAAAATTCCATGGTCAGGTTTATATCCTGAAAAAGGAAGAAGGCGGACGTCATACGCCGTTCTTTAACAACTACAGACCGCAGTTCTATTTCAGAACAACTGACGTTACTGGTATCGTTTCTCTGCCGGAAGGTACAGAAATGTGTATGCCTGGTGACAACGTTGAAATGGACGTTGAACTGATTACACCTATCGCTATTGAAGAAGGTCTGCGTTTCGCTATCCGTGAAGGCGGTAGAACCGTTGGATCCGGTATCGTAACAAAAGTGAACGAATAATTTTCGGATAGAGATATATTCTGCGAGAATATTTGTGAAATAGAAGAAGCCCATCAGCGTTTGTAACTGATGGGCTTTTTTGCATTTTATAGTGACAAATAGCGAGGGAAGTGATATAATCAGATTAAATAAATTTGGGAGGAAAAATAGTATGGATTACAATAGCCTACTGTTAAATATGAAGATGTTTGGTGCAACTATGGAAGAAATATGCTTTCATACGTTAGGTATTTCTGCAGATATCATAAATGAAAATGTTATTGTATCTCCAGGATGGCAACCTGAAAGGTTGTTTCACGCAAACGAAATCAATCAAATTGTTCAATCAAGTCCTCTATTTGGATACAAAATATGGAACATAGAACATGGAAACATTCATATATCGTATATCAAGACCGGATTTGGCGCACCTATGGTGTTGGATGCATTGTTACTTTTAGGATTAACAAAATGCAGGAAAATTTTGTTTGTGAGTTCGGTTGGGGCGCTGTCTTCTGAAATGAGTATAGGAGATATTATTATACCGGAATATTCAGCTTCCGGAGATGGGGCGAGTAGATATCTGTCAAATAATTTGTTTCATGATACTTTTGGAGAGAAACAGTATCCGGATAAAGACTTGTTCAAAGTTCTTATCAATGAAACAAAAAGAATTTGTGATACAAATAGTGTTAAATGGCATTTGGGTAAAACGCTTTGTATTGATACAATAGTGGCTCAATATAATCATTTAGAAAATATTATTGAAATGAGATATAACAGCGTAGATATGGAAAGTGCAGCTGCGTTTAAAGCTGCAAAAATGATGAATATACCTATTGCGGCATTATTGAACGTGTCGGATAATTCTACTATTAACAAATCGTTAATGACCGACTGTAGCAATCAACAAGAAAAGGAATATCGTAAATTTGTCAGAAGCGAGATATTACCTCAGATGATTGAAACTGTATTTTCTAAATAGCAAATATTCAGTTTGTTAAGTATTTGCTGAAATTTAAGAAAAGAGCAGTAGGAACACTTTTCCTAAAAGGGAAAAAGATAATGAGGGAATAAAAGATTTTACTGGAATAGTGAGAAATTTGGAAATAACGATACGCGCTTTTAACAAAGTACCCACCTTTCATAGGATATGGGGGCCCTACAGGATATACGCATGTTGGAGCAGGGCACATCAAAACATGTGCGCTTTTGTTAAGTGAGCGGTACAATCCGAGAAAACAAGTACCACAGGGTAAGTGTGTATAAAAAGAGTATCTTACACCCCAATCGTGTCTCATTTTGGGGAAAGTAAAACGGAATTTGATAGGATTTATAGCATATAGAAAAATGGACATACCATTTTTGATTTTATAGTGACAAATAGAGGCGGAAGTGATATAATCAGATTATAGAGATTTGAGGAGAAAAATGCGCATTACACCGGCTTATTGTCAAATATGAAGATGTTTACAATTTGTCAGTCAAATGGATATGGCGAAAATGAGAATGAAAAGGGAAGGACGTGACGAGAGTGGCATTGATTTATTGCCCGCAATGCGGACAAGCTATTAGCGACAAAGCGGCTTGTTGCCCGCGGTGTGGTTTTGTGCTTTTTGCGCAAAACACCGCTTTACACAACATGATGAAATGTGAGGATTGTGGAACGGAATACGAAAAAGATTTATCTTCTTGTCCGGCGTGTGGCTGTCCGAACCCTGACATGAATACGGAGCCGCAAAAACCAAAAAGAAAATGCATAGCGTTGATTGTGATTGCTGTTGTTTTAGCAGCAGTCGCGGCAGTCGGACTTTTGGGATTTAGCGCTATGAAAAAAGCGGAAAAGAAACAGTATTATCGTAATATGGAAACTGTGGTCTATACAATGCTTGACGGAGCTGCAGACGCTGAAACGGCCGGAAATCTTATCAAGAGTGTTTGGTATAATTCCATTTATGAAGAAGAAGATGTAAAAACAGATAAGTATACGATGAAAAATGGCAGATTTGTTGACGATTTTAATGATGCACTATCGAATCTTTTTGACGATACTGATTTTAAGGAAGATATATCCCAAATAAAGGATAATCAATCTCGAGTGACGACGCTGATGAAAGAATTAAAAAATCCGCCCAAAGAGTATGAAGAAGCGTATGCCGCCTTGATGACATACTATGATAGTTATTTAAAACTGACAAAAATGGTTATCAACCCAACGGGTAGCCTTAAATCTTTTTCTGAGGACTTTAATGCATCTGATACCGATACGGTGAACTCATATGAAAAAGTGGAACTTTATCTTGATTAAATAGTGGTATTCGCCCGCGAACGAGGAGCAGGCGTCAAATTCAGGATATGTCTCTGAAAAAACGTGTGCGTCTAGGCATGTCAGAGCAGAAGCGTCCCCAAATATATATCGAACATACATATAACACTGCGCCTTTTGGAGGGGCAGGATTGTAATTTTTAAACATAGGAGGTGGGAGTATGGCGATTGAAAAAATAATAAACTGCGGTGACACACTGGCGCTTGTAACCGGTAATGAAAAAATAATAACCGATGTACAATCTGCATTGGATTTGGCAATGTCTGTTAAATATAGCATTGATACAAATAAAATTGTTATCCATAAAAAAGTGGTTGCAGAAGATTTTTTTATTTTAAGCACAGGACTCGCAGGAGAGATTTTGCAGAAATTTATCAATTATGATGTGAAAGCCGCAATATATGGAGACTATTCAAGATATACAAGTAAACCATTAAAGGACTTCATCTATGAAAGCAACCAAGGAAAAGATGTATTTTTCGTTCCCACAAAAGAAGAAGCTATCTCTAAATTGCTGAGTGTGTAAAAGGGCAGTATATTGCCGATGAGAGGCATTGTTACTGTTGGCATCTGAACATGAAAAAGAGAACAATATTATGGTAGATATGTAGTCCCATAAATACAAAGAAACGATATGCACCCCAAAAAAGACAGGGCACATATCGTTTCTTCGTATTTATGGCTAAAAATTGCTTTGTAAAATTACCCCAGACGGTCTGAAATCACTTTTGCCAGCATATCAGCATCTATTTGCATTTGAGATGGGGTTTGACCTTCAATCATGATACGGACTAAAGGCTCTGTGCCGGACGGACGAATGAGTACGCGTCCGTTGTCGTTATATTTTGCTTCCAGCGCATTGATATGCGCTATAATATCCTCGTTTTGACGGATTTTTGACTTGTTTTCATTTGCAACTTTTGCATTGACGAGCACCTGAGGAAGAATTTCCACACAAGAAGCCAGTTCGCTCATTGGCTGGCGGCTTTCTTTTAATATGGACAGCAAACCGATTGCACTAACAAGCCCGTCTCCGGTGGTGTTGCGGTTAAGACAGATAATATGTCCGGACTGTTCGCCGCCAATCACATAGTCGCCGGAGAGCATTTTTGCCAACACATAGCGGTCGCCGACATGGGTTTGAATTACCTGTATATCGTGCTTGCGCAGGGAAAGGGTTAGTCCCAGATTGCTCATGACAGTGGCAACAACGGTATTGTGTTTTAATAATCCCTTTTTCTTATAATCAATGGCAAGGATTCCCATAACAACATCGCCGTTCACGTCATTTCCTTGTTCGTCAATAACGAGCAGCCGGTCAGCGTCGCCGTCAAATGCCAGACCGACATCTGCGGGGGTGCCTTTGATACGAAGTTCTGCCATAAATTCCCGCAGGGCGCGCAAATGCGTTGAACCACAATTCAGATTGATGTTGGTACCGTCCGGTTTATCATGAATGACATGGACTTCCGCGCCAAGTTCCCGCAGCGCTTGCGGAGCGACCTTAGACGAGGCGCCGTTCGCACAGTCTATAGCAATGGTTAATCCTGTTAAGTCGCCAATGTCAGATGACTTTTTTGCAAATTGAATATAGTCATTTTCCGCTGTATATACACGTGTGAGCGTACCGATATCCGTACCGACCGGTAACTGTTCAATGTCTTTATCAGGGTTTAAAATATAGTCTTCAATTTCAGCTTCTATGTTGTCGTTTAATTTAAAACCTTCGCTGTTGAAAAACTTAATACCATTGAATTCAACAGAGTTATGGGAGGCGGAAATCACAACACCGGCGTCCGCATTATAAAATCTGGTTAAATAGGCGACTGCCGGCGTTGGAATAACGCCGAGTGCGATAGCCTCTGCTCCCACAGATAGGATTCCGGCAGTTAATGCACATTCCAACATATCGCAGGAAATGCGGGTATCCGTTCCAATCAGAATGCGCGGACGATGACTGGTGTGTTTTGTCAAAACATATGCGCCGTATTTCCCTACAGAAAAAGCAAGTTCCGGTGTTAATTCTTTGTTGGCAATGCCACGGACACCGTCCGTTCCAAATAGTTTACCCATTCTGTTCCACCTTTCTTTTTTCTCCAATCAAAATTTTGAAAGTACGCGTTGCTTGGTGTTGATATCCAGCACGAGAAGCAGCGTTATTTTTGTAGTATTCTGGTCGCAAAAGGATACGTTATTTTTTTGCAAAACGCTTTTTATTTACACAAATAGTATTCTATAAAAAATAACCGTAATACCTATTATAGCATTGTATCACATACTTTGCAACAGATTTCTGGAGAAAAAACAGAATTATGGTAGAGCACGCAGAGATTGGAAGGTATAGCCTTGTGCCTGTGCATCCTTGATGATACGGTCTAAAGCTTCGGTATTGTCCTTGGATACGGCATGTAGCAACAGAATGCAGCCGTTATGGATATAGTCCATCACTTCCCTGTAGGCAAAATCGCTGCCGCGCTGGAAATTGGTATCCCAATCTTTGTAAGCAAAACTCCAAAAGATAGTTTTCATGCCAAGTTCCCGTGTTAGCGCTAAAGTGCGTTCGCTATATTCACCCTTGGGCGGGCGCATGAACAGCATGGTTTGACCGGTCAGATTATAATAGTCTTCACTGAGCTGCGTCATTTCCTGTTTCAGTTTTGCATTGTCAGAAACGGAGGGCATACTGGGGTGGTTGACCGTATGATTCCCAACGTCATGTCCTTCCGCAGCCATACGGCGCACCAATGCCTGTTCCGTTTTTAAATAGGGACCTGTGATAAAGAAACAGGCAGGTACTTGATTGTCGCGCAATACATCCAAAATCTTTCCGGTATATCCGTTTTCATATCCTTCGTCAAATGTGAGGTATAACACTTTTGCGGAAGTATCCCCCAAATAGTAGGCGTCAAACTGTTTTAATGTTGTCATAATACTGCTCGGGACTTCGGGAGCGGCGTTTTTTACTTTTTTCAGTCCCCAGCCATATGTTTTGTTATCCAGACCGGCAATATCAAGGGTTGTCGGCGGCATTAAAGTCGGCACGGGTGTTTGCGCGGGAGCAGAATTTTGTGGTTCAGAGAGATTCTGCTGTATTTGCTGCGGAGTGCAGCCGCAGCATAATAAAACGCAGAAGAGCAGAGCAAAAAGCATTTTTTTCATAAGAACGTCATCCTTTCTTTGACATATTGGTAGGTAGCCATTCATACATATAAGAGATATGTAGATGTTGTAAAATGTGACAAATTACGGAATAAATAGACAAACTTTTTTACAAGTCGGCAAAAATAGTTACAATTTGCGTATAACTATTGAGTTTTGATAGCGGTGTATGTTATAATACATATCGCAAGATGAAGTGAAATATGATTCAGGAGGAGATTTTAACGTTATGAGGTTTGGGAAAAAGACGTGGATTGGAATCATAGTGGCAGTGGCGGTTGCTATTGGTGGTACAGGAACATGGGCGGTACTGCACTATAAAAATAGAAGCGTAGCCACCGCGGCGAATGGAAGCGGTACAATAGATTCGGCGGAAACGACAAATTTGCAGGAACAGACACCGGAGGCGACGCCGGAGCAGACGCCGGCACCAACCTATACGCCGACGCCGCTGGATGTACAAACACCGGGAAAAGCAGAGGCGGATATTACAGACCGCCTTATTATAAAAGATGGGCAGAGAAAGGCATTCTTGACATTTGACGATGGACCGAGTGAAAACACGGCAAAAATTCTTGATATTTTAAAACAATATGATGTGAAAGCAACCTTTTTTGTAATGGGAAAAAATGCCGAAAGCCATCCGGAACTGATAAAACGAATTTTCGAGGAAGGACACGCGATTGGAAATCATAGTTATAACCATAACTATGGATATATGTATTCGGGTGCGGAAAATTTCAAAGAGGAAGTGGAAAAGACCACAGAGTTGATTGGCAGCATCATTGGACAGGAGAACGTGCAGAAACTGTTTCGGTTTCCGGGCGGGTCGTTTGAACAATCCAAAGCGCCATACAAACAAATATTATCTGAAATGGGATATTCCTTTGCAGATTGGAATTCTCTCAATGGTGATGCAGACGGAAAAGCATATACACATGAGCATATCATGACAATGTTTCAGGAAACCACCATTAAGCATGAAGATGCAGTTGTGCTTATGCACGATACGGCAGCAAAAACGTTAACGGTAGATGCACTGCCGGAATGCATAGAATATTTGAAAAATTATGGGTTTACGTTTGAAGCGATTCATGTAGCCGACGGAGCGGAGGGGGCGGCTTGAGACAATCAGTGATTTTAGTCGGTATGCCGGGCGCCGGAAAAAGCACAGTGGGCGTTATTTTAGCAAAAGCGTTAGGAATGCCGTTTATAGATACCGATTTATTGATTCAGCAAAAAGAGGGAGCCTTATTGCAAGAAATCATTGACCAAAAAGGCGCTGCCTATTTTATGGATTGTGAGCAGCGGCATATCGTGGGAGAATCTTTTGCGGGACAGGTGGTTGCAACAGGCGGCAGCGTCGTCCATAGCGCGGAGGCAATGCGGCATTTAAAACAGTTTGGTGTGGTGATATATCTGGAGGTGTCGCCGGAGGAACTCGCGCGGCGGGTAAAAAACTTTGAAGCACGCGGTATTGTTAGAACAGACGGAGAAACGTTGTCAGAAATTTTGCGGCGGCGCAGAAAACTTTATGAAACATATCAAGACATGACGATATCTTGTGATGGATTGCACATTGAGCAGGTGGTGTCACAGATAGCGGAACGATTAAAAAGCAGATAATATTTGGCAGTTCAACGATTAAAAACGGCATGATTGTACAGATTATCCACTGTGCAATCATGCCGTTTTTATAAATTGTTATGTTGGTAACCTATCTGATGAAAAACGCTGTCTTACAGGAAAAAACTGCCTATCTGATAAATCAAAAACGAAACGATATAAGCGGCGCCCGTCTGGTAGGCAGCAGCGCCGAGTGCACTGCGCAGAGACCCCAGTTCGCGGCGGGAAGCGGCGAAAGCGGCAACGCAGGGCATATATAAAATCGTAAATGCCAGAAAAGAAAAGGCGCTCAGCGGCGTAAAAATAGTGGAGAGGATACTGCTCAGCTCTGCACTGCCGGAAGCGCCGCTCAAAACAGTTAAGGTGCTGACAACGGTTTCTTTTGCAGTCAGACCGGTAATCAGGGCAGTGGAAGCACGCCAGTCGTGAAAGCCCAGCGGCGTGAAAACAGGCGCAATCAATGACCCAATAGATGCCAGAATACTGTCGGCGCTGTTTTCTACCATGTGAAATGTCCAGTCATAGCTTTGCAGGAACCAAATGATAATTGTCGCCAAAAAAATCACAGTAAATGCCTTGTGCAGAAAATCCTTTGCTTTCTCCCACATGTGCAGCAACACGCTGCGCGCGGAGGGCAAACGGTATGCAGGCAGTTCCATCACAAAAGGCATGGGATTTCCGCGGAATAAGGTTGTTTTCAGCAGCAGACCCGATAGAATTGCCACCACAATTCCGGTGATATAAAGGCTTATCATCACCAAAGCGCCATGCTGCGGGAAAAATGCTAGAGTAATCATGCCATAGATAGGCAGTTTGGCGCTGCATGACATGAAAGGCGTTAATATAATCGTCATTTTTCTGTCGCGTTCGCTGGACAGCGTACGCGTCGCCATAATGGCAGGTACGCTGCAACCGAAGCCAATGAGCATGGGGACAAAAGAGCGGCCGGAAAGCCCGATTTTCCGAAGCAGTTTGTCCATCACGAACGCTACCCGCGCCATATAGCCGCTGTCCTCAAGTAAAGACAGGAAAAAGAACAGCACCACAATGATTGGCATAAATGATAAAACACTGCCAACGCCTGCGAAAACGCCGTCAATAAGCAATGCTTGCAGCCAAGGACTGACGTGTGTGGCGGCGAGCGTTTGGGATAACAGGTCAGTGACCGCTTCAATGCCGGTTTCCAGTAAATCTTGCAGCGGCGCGCCAATGACCGTAAATGTCAGCCAGAATACCAGCAGCATAATGCCCAGAAATAAGGGAATACCCCATATTTTATGCGTTAAAATGCGGTCAATTTTTTCCGAACGGACTTGTTCCCTGCTTTCCTGATGTTTAATGACACAGGTTTTGCAGATTTCTTCAATATAGTTATAACGCATATCCGCCAACGCGGCTTCGCGGTCTGTTCCCAGTTCCTTTTCCATATCGGTAACAATATGGTCAATGATGTGTTGGTCAGTTTCGTGAATACAAAGCGCCAGACGCATAGGTTCATCGCCTTCTACCAGCTTGGTAGCGGCAAACCGGACAGGGTATCCGGCTTCCTGTGCGTGATCCTCAATGATATGCGAAATGGAATGAATCGCACGGTGCACCGCCCCGCGGCAGAAATCCAGCTTTGCCGGCGGCGTATTTGATTGCACTGTCTCGCGTACATGGTGCATCAGTTCGGAAATCCCTTCATTTTTGCTGGCGGAGATGGGGACGACCGGTACGCCTAAGTGTTTGGAAAGTTTATCATAGTCCACCACATTTCCGCTGGCAAGCACTTCGTCCATCATATTGAGTGCAATGACAATGGGAATGCCGAGTTCCATGAGTTGAAGAGAAAGATATAAATTCCGCTCTAAATTGGTTGCGTCAACAATATTGATAATGGCACGCGGATGCTCTTTGAGAAGAAAATCACGTGTGACCACTTCTTCGGAAGTGTATGGAGATAAAGAATAAATGCCGGGCAAATCTACCAGCGTCAAATCCTTTTGTTTTAAAACAGTTCCCTCTTTTTTTTCAACCGTCACGCCCGGAAAATTCCCAACATGCTGATTGCTTCCGGTCAGACAATTAAACAGAGTGGTTTTGCCGCAGTTTTGGTTGCCGGCAAGCGCCAAAAGATATGCCATCACTGCACCACCTCTTTTAATGTGATTTTAGCGGCGTCATCTTTGCGCAGTGTCAGAACATAGCCGCGTAAAAACAGTTCTAACGGGTCGCCCATTGGCGCAACTTTCCGTACGCAGATTGCCGTTCCGGGCGTTAGTCCCATATCCAGCAGCCGCCGGCGCAGGGCGCCTTCGCCGCCTACCGTTTCAATGATTCCGCTTCCACCCGGATGCAGTTGGTCAAGTGTCATCGTAATATTCCCTCCAAAACATGAGTATCATTAAGCAAAGAATATCACAGAATCTTTCAAAAGTCAAGCAGGGGATAGGATTATATGCACATGATATCGGGAGAGAAATGGTGTTGTGCGAAGCAGTTAGAAATGTTTGGCGGCACAGGAAAAAATCATGGGAAAACAAGCAGAAAATGAAGAAGTTGAAATGCCATAAAAACCTGCTACATAAAGGAATTTAAGATTTTTTGTGTATTATATGATAAAAATTTAAAAAAATTAATGCACATTGAATAGAAATTTGAAATCTGAAGAATTTTTGTTGATTTTAATTTGAAAATATGATAAAATGAAACCGATAGGGATAAAGGGTGAAAAAGGTTTCATATAAAAGATGATAAGAACGTGAAACTAGGAGGAGAGAGAAATGAAAAAGAGAGTTTTAACCTTTGTGATGTTCGTTTGCATGATGGTTTCTCTGATTCCGACGGCTGGGGTATATGCGTTCAGCGATGTAACGGAAGAAACTACATATGGGACGGCCATCTTGACATTGAAAGAATGGGGAAAAATTGAAGGTTATAGCAATGGAACCTATAAGCCGGACGAATTGATTACCAGAGCAGAATTTGTAAAAATGCTGATGAGTTTGAAGGAAAACAGCGGTATTGAGTATATTGACAGTGATGTGCAAACAGGGTTTGAAGATGTGGACAGTGAGAATCACTGGGCAGCGAAATATATTAAATTGGCTGTGAATAAAAAGGTGATTCGGGGATATGAAGACGGGTCGTTTCGTCCGGAAAACAAGGTGACCTATGAAGAAGCGTTGAAGATGGTAACTTGTTATCTTGGCTATGAACTGCGGGCGCAGGCGCGGGCGACGGCAAACGGTATGGATTTGTGGCCCAATGGATACATAGCGGTTGCCAATGAGTTGATGATTACAAAATCCATTTCAGTGGAAAGTTTTTCATCGCAAATGACAAGAGGGGCGGTTGCACAGGTTATCTATAATGCGTCCTCTGTGCCGGAAGTGGATCCGAACACACAGCAGCCGATTACAACAGGAACGTCTTCCGTTACAGGCGTTACCGGCGGCGGTAGCGGTCGTCCGAGTGGCGGCGGCGGTGGCGGCGGTGGCGGCGGCGGTAACAACAGTATCCGCCCGGGTACGCTGGAATCCTATGGCGTCATTGTAGCAACGAATGACACGTTTATTGATGATGCTGCCTATCTTGAAAACAATGGCCGCATCAGCAGTGCATATATGATTTTCAGAGAAGACAGAAGCGGCGCCTATATAAAACTTTTTACAGGATATAAAGCGGGAGAAACCGGCTATACCAATATGATTGGATACCGTGTGAAACTGACCTATAAAGAAATAGACGATACTACGGTAAATTATCAGGTTGTAAAGGCGGATCCGAAAGATACGCAAGTTGTTACGGTAGACGCAGAAGAGATTTTTAAAGTGGAAAACAATGTATTCCGCTATGAAGAAAAGGTTGGCGGTAAATGGGTTTCCAAGTCCATTAAATATGACATTCCCAATATGCAGTTTATGTATAATGGAGTCATTGTCAGAAATGAATATGGTATGACAGACAACATGGGACAGCTGATGAGCGAAGAAGATTTGAAACCGGAAGTGGGTTCTGTGAAGTTGGTGGATACGGATGGTAACGGTACTGCCGACTATGGTATCATTGAAGCATATACAACCATTGTTGTCGGAGAGTGCAAGACGGAAAGTGTTCAGGAAAATCCGAACGATGCAAACTCCAAATATAAAAGATATACGGTAAAAGATAAATTTGTAACAACGGGCGAAGGCGAAAATGCTACGCCAAAAACCTATGTGTTTGATGATAAGAAACTGGTGACAGAGACAGGGCAGGAGGCGAATCCGACACTGAGTGCATGGGATGTTGTCTACTTGGCGCAGCCCAAAGATTTGTCTAAAACCATTATCCGCGTTTCCTCTAAAACAACAAAAAAGACTGTCACAATTCAGGAAATTGATGTCAATGGATATACCATGATGGATACCAGCAGAGTGACCTATACAACATCCCAGTATTTCCAGGATCACGTTTGGGAAACAATCAAAGAAGAAGCGCAGGAAAGCGGCGTAAAACTTGTGTTATATATGGATCCGGGCGGAAAAGTAGCAGCAGCACAAATTGGAGAACCGAGTTTTACGGCTGGGTATTTGATTCAGGCTGCAATGGATACGAAAAGCGGCGATTTGATTTTGCGCATTGTGACAAGCGGCAACAAGACGAAAAAAGAAACGCAGCAATACGCAATTAGCAACACTGCAAAAATTGATGGAAAAGCAGTGAAAAAAGATGCCATTTTACAAATGCTGAAAGACAATGTTGCCCCGATTCAAACAGGAAAACCGCAGAATATTATGGTGAACGCAGAAATGGCGCAGCCTATTCGCTTTGAGGTCAGCGGCGTCTCCAAAAATTCCAATTTACCGATGATTAAAAACTTGGACGTTGTGCCGGCTGAAGAAAGCTATCTGTTCCAAGAAGGCGGAACAGCGGAACATGGAGCAAAGAGATATATTAGTACGACTTCAGAAAAAGGGTTTGGAAGCAGTATAAATGCAATTGATTTTACAATTTCAACTTCAGCAACGGTGATTTTATTGCCAAACAATCGGTATGAAACGCAATATTATCAGATTGGAACGCTAAGTTCGCTGGCATCAAAATATTTGAAAGCAAATGAGACTTATAATGTAGAGCCTTATTTGATTCCAAAAGCAGAGGGTGGAGAAGAAATTGGTGTTGTTGTAATCTATTATGAAGATACCTATGCAACAGCAGCAGTTAGTTCTCCGGTAGCAATTGTAAAGGAAATCAAAGACGCACTTGATGCGGACGGTCAGCCGGTGAAAAAGATTGAAACAATTTCTGCATCTACATCAGCTAGCACATCATCTTCTATGACATATACAGCAGAATTGTCTGAAGTGCTAAATGCAAAACATTATGGTGCGGAAGAAGGTGCTCCGGTCTATGAGGTAAAAACAGGCGATATTATTACGTTTGGTAAGACTATGGATGACAAGAATATTTGTAATATACAAATCCTCTTTGATGTGAGTGAACGTAATAGTGTGAATCAGCAAAGGCACTTGCAGTTGAAAGAAAGCGGAAATGTGCATAATGATGATGAAACAGAAGCGCATTACCGTGTTGTGCTGGGAAAAGTTACGTCAATACCGGATGGAACCACAGCGCAAATGCGGGCAAGAATTTATGTCGATGATGATAGCATAAGTGAACAGTTAAGAAATGTTACTGTTAATGTACAAAATAAAACGATTTATGGCTATGATCCTGAAAACGCAAACGATAAACCAAGTTCACAGAATGAAGACAAAAAGACGCTGAAATTTATGGAATATGCAGAAGTTGGAGATTATGTGTTCATTTTCCAAACGGGAAGCACAGAACGGTTTACTTATGTGATAAAGAATCGTGATGTTGTTTCCGGACAGACGGACGTAGAGACAGGGAACGAGCAAACAGAGATATCTTCCGGTGATGCAAATGAACAACAAAACGGCGACGAACAATCTGAAGTTACGGAGGAAAAAGTGACGGAGAATGATATCGTGCTGCCGGATGAAGTTGTAGAGGACAGTATTGTTCCTTCGGACGAGACTGAAGAAAATAGTACAGAAGAAGCCGATGAAGAAATGGGTGAACCGGAAGCGGACGAAGAATCAGACTCGCTAGAAGTATAGCCCAAAAAGTTTGATGATGGCGTAAAAAAACACCGAATGATAAATCAGTAAAATAGGCTGCCCTTCCGGCAGCCTATTTTACTGAAAATGCCGAATGAAAATGATGAAAACCCCGAAGAAGCGTAGAAAAAGTCAGTAGGCAAACAAAAGTCGAATCTTATGCCTACATAGAAGCAATACACAACGTTTTACATAAAGTGAAACCGTGCATTTTATGGAATAGGGTGAGAGGAATGGTGAATATCAATATGAAAAGAAAATACACAATTCAAAAAACAGAGGAAACGAATATTACAATGCATTCTAGCTGTTGGGATAACGTTGCGGCGCTAAGCATTGACCAATACCCATGGGATGAAAATGGATATAAACCGGTAACAGAAGCAAAACTAATCTATAATGATATGGGTATTGCAGTTTTGTTCCAAAGTGACGAAACAGAAGTGCTGGCGCGGTTTACAGGAATAAATGAACCGGTATGTAAAGACAGTTGTGTGGAGTTGTTTCTCAATCCGAATCCGACGGGCAGCGAGGACTATTTAAACATTGAGGTGAGCGCGGCGGGCGGAATTCTCATTGGGAAAGGGCCATTGCGCGGCAACCGAAAAAATTTGGATACTATTGTACCGGCGCAGTTCCAGATTGAAAAAGAAATTAGAAAAGATGGTTGGGCACTAAAACTGTTTGTGCCATTTGCTTTCTTAAAAGAACAGTATGGAACCATTGAAACAGTAATGGGTGGAAACTTACAAAAATGCGGTGATGATACAGTACATCCGCATTTTGGCTGCTGGAATCCTATTGTTGCGCCACAGCCGGATTTTCACCGCCCTGAATGTTTTGGTGAACTGGTGTTGGAAGCATAAAGTTTTAGAAAATGTGAAAAAGCGTATTGTGATAAAAACAGTACCATTGCCACGTGCAGTCGGATAGATTTTCTGCATGGGTGATGGTACTTTATTTTTTTATTTATTCGCATGACTTCCTATCTGAGGAAATCGCAGTTCATAGATTTTAGCAGAAAATCTATGAACTTGGGAAGAACAAAACCTCCCTGAAACTTCCAGCGAATGCCAAGGATAAAACAATTGCTCCGGTAAATACTAAAATTTGAAAAAAGATTCCGCTTAAGTGAAAATAGGCGGACAATGGCAGTAGATGGAGGATGAATCATGCTATCGACAATAGTATTGCTGGTACAATTATTATTTACGTTCATTATTGGCGTTTATTTTTTTGGTATGCTAAAAGAAAAATCCGTGACAAAAGATGCGGTGAAAACACAAAGCAAACGGGAAATGGAGAAGTTAAATAAACTGCGGCAAATCCGTTTGACCAAGCCGCTTACTGAAAAAACACGACCGACCAGTTTTGATGAAATCATGGGGCAGCAGCAGGGGATTCGGGCACTTAAAGCGGCGCTTTGCGGCACCAATCCGCAGCATGTGATTATTTATGGACCACCGGGTGTGGGGAAAACAGCAGCCGCGCGGTTGGTTTTGGAGGAAGCAAAAAAGAGTTTGCTATCCCCATTTGGAGCGGAGGCGCGGTTTATTGAAACAGACGCAACAACAATGCGGTTTGATGAACGAAACATTGCAGACCCGCTGATTGGCTCTGTGCACGACCCGATTTATCAAGGGGCGGGCGCTTATGGCCCGGCGGGCATTCCGCAGCCGAAACCGGGCGCGGTGACAAAAGCAAACGGCGGCATATTATTTATTGATGAAATTGGAGAATTGCACCCGATTCAAATGAATAAGCTGCTGAAAGTTTTGGAAGACAGAAAGGTGTTTTTGGAGAGCGCCTATTATAACATGGACGACACCAACATTCCGCGGCATATAAGAGATATTTTTGATAATGGATTGCCGGCGGATTTCAGGTTGATTGGCGCAACAACGCGTTCGCCGGAGGAGATTCCGTCCGCGATCCGCTCCCGATGTGTGGAAGTGTTTTTCAAAGACTTGGATATAGAGCAACTGAAAAAAATCGCTGAAAATGCGGCGGCAAAAGGCGGATTTTCGCTGTGCCGTGGGGTGTGCGACTATATTGCACGGTACAGTCAAAATGGACGTGACGCTGTGAATATGGTGCAGATTGCAGGCAGCGTTGCCATGGTGGAAGGACGAACCAATGTGACGCTTGAGGACGCGCAATGGGTTGCGGAAACAGGAAAATACAGCCCGCGTATGCAGCATGACGTTTCGGGAGAATGGGAAATTGGGTGTGTGAATGGGCTTGCTGTAACAGGAACGTCCGGTGGCGTACTGATGGAAATTGAAGCGGACATCAGCGAGGGAAGCGGCATAGAGCTTTGTGGTATCACGCAGCAGGAGACCATTGAATCGGGAAACCGGAAACTGTGCCGCATGTCCACGGCAAAAGCGTCTGTTCAAAATGCGATTTTATTGTTATATAAATTTTTTCATGTTGACATTCGCCATAAACATGTCCATATCAACATTCCGGGCGGTATGCCGGTGGACGGACCGTCGGCGGGAACTGCAATTTTATGCGCATTGTATTCAGCGGCAACAGGAAAACCAATTGATTCCCATATCGCCATGACGGGAGAGGTATCCATGACAGGAAAAGTGAAACCCGTTGGCGGTGTTTATGCCAAAATTGAAGCGGCGCAAAATGCCGGCGCGGAAAAAGTATTCATTCCGGCGGACAATTGGCAGGAAACGTTTGCACATTTTTCGGTGCAGGTAGTGGCAGTAGACCGTATTACGACATTAATGCAGGAAGTTTTCCAGCCGCAGACAGCAATACTTGGTGCAGACTCCATGATGTCGGCAAGTCCGAGCGAAGGACTGCCTTCTTAAAAAGAATACAAAACGAATCTGTGAGACAGACGAAACACAGATTCGTTTTTTCATATATCCTAATAAAGTCTTGATTTTTTGCTCGTCTTGAAAGGCGACGTATGATAAAAAGAAGATGTTTGTCAAAGTGCGATATAATTTTCAATAATGAAATCAATACTTTTTTGCTGTTTTGCGGACAAGTGACGGAAATTTTCAATATGACGCAGTTCCGTATCATTTAAATCAGTGGGGGTTATTTTTTCGAGTTTACGCTCTATATTGGTGTAGCCGACAATGAAATCAATAGATGTGTTGAAATAATCAGCCAGTCTCTTTAATGTATTGATATCCGGTTCTACATTATGATTTTCATATTTGTTAATGGATTGTTGGCTTACGCCAACAATTTCTCCAAGTTTTTGCTGACTGATATTATTTTTTTCTCGGAGCAGTTTTATATTCTCCAGCATAAGCGGTTCGCCTCCTGTTTTGGATTGCATTCTCTGTTACTTCTATTCTAACAACTTTTGAGAAATCTATAAAAAACTTATTAATTGTTATTGACAACAACTGTATGTTGTGATACAATGCTTGTAATAAACGAACAAATCATAAGTGAAATGATTTGCATTGAAAATATAATAAATGATATGGGGAGGGGCATTACTGTGGAAATGAGTGCAGCGGAGGCAGCGAGTTCAGTGAGTGTGAGTCCAGCGAGTCGAATGATGGTACCGGTGGTAGTTTTATTATTAATTGCAACAGTAGT
Organism: uncultured Clostridia bacterium; assembly: GCA_946555455.1. Classification (GTDB taxonomy): domain Bacteria; phylum Bacillota; class Clostridia; order RUG12999; family RUG12999; genus JAAWTG01. The sequence goes on from CAMNSU010000029.1 coordinate 19,974, forward strand.
ATTGCTCTATTTATTGCCAACAGTTATTGCTGTAAAGAAAAAACATTTGCAGAAAGTTCCGATAATATTAATAAATATATTTTTAGGGTGGTCGTTCATCGGCTGGGTGGTTGCTCTTGTATGGGCGTTTACGCAAAGTCAGCCTAATATTTTGCATATACATGAAGAAAATAAAAATATAGACTTAAGTGAGAAAATACGGTCACTTGAAGAATTGAGAAAAGATGGATTTATTACGGACGAGGAATTTGAAATGAAAAAAAGTGAATTATTAAAAAGCTACTAAATTTTTAATGGGGAAGTCTTAAAAATACGGTCTCTTTCTGTATATAATAAAAAGTGCCGTTCTCTTTCAAAGAGAACGGCACTTTTGCGTATCGTACAATATTAAGCATCATCTGTATCGGGTGATTTTTGCAATGCATATTCCTCGTCGCCTGCAAAAAGACCGTGAATCATACCGGAATCAAACATATCTTTTACAATAATCAGCAGTGCAGGGCCAAGAATCACGCCGATAAATCCGAAGATTTTCAGACCAACATAAATAGACATAATGGTTAAAATCGGCGGCATACCAATTTGCATACTAACCAGCTTGGGTTCCAAAAATTGGCGGATACCGAGCGCTGCCGCATAAGCGATGATTAACAAAACCGCTTTGAGATAATTGTGCGTCAAAAGTGAGATAAGCGCCCATGGGATAAGGATACCGCCCGTGCCCAGAAACGGCAGCGCGTCAAAAAAGGAAATGACAAACGCGAGCAGCGTTGCATAGGGCTGGTGCAGAACCGCAAACCAAATCCGCAGTTCCACAAAGGTGATACACATTAAAATTGCCTGCGCTTTGACATACGCGCCGACTGCAAAAAACAGGGAATGTTTCATGCGGCGGGCATTATGCAAAAAGAATTTTGGCAGTTTTTTTCTGAGCAGTTGCATGATTTGGGTGCGTTCGCTGCTGATAAAATAGCTTGACAGCAAAAATACCAAAAATGCAATCACGGCGCTTGGAATGCCGGAAAGGAAACTTGTAGTGAAATTCACAGCGCCCTGTGCCAAACTTTGCAGCAACGTCCAGAGCCAATCCGTGATATTGGCGGTGATACCTTGCAGCATTTGTTTCACATCAGGAGAGAGCCAGCGCATGGAGGTAATGAAATAGTCGTAGTATTCCATGAAATTCGCTTGAATTTCACTGTAGTGCGTGATGAGTTCCTTAATTTCTTTAATGCCCTTGTTTACCAGCAAGGCAATCAGCAGAGATAAAACGGCTACTGCCAGCAGCAAGATGAATGCGCTGCCGATTTTACGCGGAATTTTGCACCGCTGTTCGCAAAAGCGGACTAACGGTTCAATCAGTGAGGACAGCAAAAATGCCAAAATGAACGGCAAAAATAAAACCAACACTTTTGGCAACAGGAAATATCCTGCCAGAATAATAGCCGCCATATAAAGAATACAGCGTATTGGTTTTTCATGCCGTTTTGGTATAATAGACAAGCGCATCACCTCCTTATAGAAAAATATACTCTTTATTTTTGCAAAAACAGATTCATCAATTGATGACCGGGTTCCACAAATATGCCTGTTTTGGCAGCTTCTTTTTCACAATAGCGCTGGTCATGCTGTTGCACATCATTGCTGCGGTAAATCAAAAACGGTACAGCGTCGCGCGTATGCGTCCGCAAGGAAAGCGGCGTCGGATGGTCAGGAAGCACCATGATACTGTAATCTTCCTCTAGTTTTTCAAGTTCCGGCAATAAATATGCGAGAACGCGGCCGTCCAGATATTCAATAGACTTTATTTTGTTTTCCGTTTCATTGCGGTGCCCGCATTCGTCGGGCGCTTCAAAATGCAAATAGACAAAATCGCTGCCGCGCTGCAAAGCGTCAATCGCAGCTTTTGCTTTGCCTTCAAAATTGGTGTCAACGTTTCCGGTTGCGCCTTCTACTTCAATCACTTCCATATCAGCGCATACGCCGATACCTTTGACCAAATCCACGGCGGAGACAACGCTGCCGCGCAGTCCGAATTTTTGTTCAAATGCATCCAAATGCGGTTTTTCTCCTTCGCCCCAAATCCAAATAGAGTTGGCGGGACGCAAACCGCGAGCGCGCCGTTTTTCGTTGATGGGGTGATGGTTCAGCAGTTCATAACTGCGTTTCATATAATCAAAAATCACATCGCTGTTTGGACCTTTTGGCAAATAGTCCGTCACTTTGCGCAGCGTGATGTCGTGCGGCGGTGTCAGTTCAAAATCCAGCGGTACGCCGTTCCAAACCATCAAATGCCGGTAGGAAATCCCGCCATAAAAATGAATTGCGTCTGTATCAAACGCTTTTGACAAATCGGCAATGAGTGTGTGCGCTTCTTCGGTAGAAATTTCGTCAGAAGAATAGTCCACCATGGTTTTCTCTTCATAGGGCTCGTCCTCTGAAAGCGTGACAAGATTGCAGCGGAAGGTGATATCGCCTTCTTGCAGCGGCACGCCAATGCTGGCGGCTTCCAGCGGAGAGCGACCGGTATAATATTGGTGCGGGTCATAGCCCATAGCGGACAGGTTTGCAACATCGCTGCCCGGTTTATATGCCTCCGGCACCGTTTTCACCAGACCAAGCTGTCCCTGTGCAGCAAGCTTGTCCATGAGCGGCTTTTGTGCCAACTCCAGCGGTGTTTTGCCGTCATACGCCTCCAAAGGATAATCCGCCATACCATCACCCAATACAACAATATATTTCATTCTAAACGCGTCCTTTCTAGTTTTCTTCATCCATATTAATTTCTTTTGCCACAATATAGAGCGGGCGGTCTTTGCTTTCCTCATAGATACGGGCAATATATTCCCCTACGATACCAAGCGACAGCAATTGAACGCCGCCGAAAAATGCAATGGTCGCCATCAGGGACGCCCAGCCGCCGGACGTGGCAGCGGGAAAGAAAATTTTCCCTAAAACGGCATATAAAAAGAGCAGGAATGCAATGAATGTCGCAATAAATCCAAGCAGCAAAACCAACCGCAAGGGTTTGACGGAAAAAGAAACAATTCCGTCGCTGGCGAATTTCAGCATCTTTTTCAGCGGATATTTGGTTTCGCCTGCAAACCGTTCGTCGCGCTCATATTCAATCGGAATCTGCGAAAAGCCAATCCAACTTACCATGCCGCGGATAAAACGGTTGCGCTCTGGCATGGTTTTGAACACTTCTGCCACTTTTCTGTCAATAAGACGGAAATCGCCGGTATCCGTTGGAATTTGGATATCCGTCATAGCGTCCAAAAACCGGTAGAAAAATTTAGCTGTAATTAGTTTGAATTTGCTTTCGCCTTTGCGTTTTTTGCGCTTTGCATAGACCACTTCATGACCCTGCTGCCAGAGTTCCACCATGTCGGGAATCAGCTCCGGCGGGTCTTGCAGGTCAGCGTCAATGATGACGAGCGCGTCGCCCTGCGCTTTGGCAATTCCGGCAGTAACGGCTGCCTGATGCCCGAAATTACGAGCAAAACTAACAACCTTCACGCATTTGTCCGCCGCTGCAATTTCCTCCAGAAGCGGCAGTGTTTTGTCGGTAGTGACGTCGTTGACAAATATCAGTTCATAGCGGTATTTGTTATGTATATCGTCGCGCAGACGCTTATAAAACTCCTGCACAACTTCTTCTTCAAAGTACATCGGTACAACAACGGACAATAAAAAATCCTGCATGGGGTTCATCCTTTCTGCAATTGTTAATTTTTTACATTCTGAGGTTTCTACCTTTAATCATACCATAATATTGTCCAATAAGCAAGGAAAAAAAGGCAGTTTTTTATTCATAATGATAATTTTGGATACGCCCCCTTGCTTTTGTATACAATTTATGTTAAGATATACAGCATAAAGACTTTTGTTTTTGGTGGGTGAACACGCATGGAGAAAAAACAACAGCTTATGCTGGTAGACATGACGATTTTACCTAAGGTATATCACGGCGTTTTAAAAGCCAAACAGTATTTGAGCAGTGCGCAGGCGGCTACTGTTCACGAAGCGGCGGAAATGGCGGGCATTAGCAGAAGTGCATATTATAAATATAAGGACTACGTATTTCCGTTTTACGAAATGAAAGATGAGCAAGTTGTCACGTTGTTTTTCATTTTAACAGACCGCACAGGCGTTTTGTCGGAAATTTTGGCTGTTTTGGCACAGGCGCAGGTTAATATTCTCACCATCAATCAGAATTTGCCGGTAGACGGCGTGGCGGATTTGACGATATCCCTGAAAACACCGCATCTTTCGGCGGGGCTGCAGGAAATGCTGGATGCGCTGAAATTGGTGCCGGGTGTGAAAAAAGTGGATACGATAGCAAGAGGATAGAGGGAGGAACAGATATGTCAAAGGTAGCGATATTAGGATTTGGAACCGTTGGTTCCGGTGTATATGAGATTATCAAAAAAAATCATGACAGTATTGCGCGTAAAGTGGGAAAACCGGTTGAACTGGGGCGCATTGTTGATATCAGAGATTTTCCGGGGCATGAAGCGGAAAAGTTTTTCACAAAGGATTTTAACTGTGTGCTAAACGACCCGGAAATTGATATTGTGACAGAGGTTATCGGTGGACTGCACCCTGCATATGAATTTACCAAGCAGCTTTTGGAAGCAGGAAAAAGCGTTGTTACGTCCAATAAAGAATTGGTGGCAACACACGGCGCAGAACTGCTGGCAATTGCAAAGGAACATGGCGTGCACTATATGTTTGAAGCAAGTGTGGGCGGCGGTATTCCAATCATCCGTCCCATGCACCAATGTTTGGCAGCAAATGAAATCAGTGAAATTATTGGTATTTTAAACGGTACCACAAACTATATATTAACAGAAATGTTTCAAAAGGGCAAAAGTTTTGAAACAGCGCTGAAAGATGCGCAGGAGAAAGGATATGCGGAAGCGAATCCGGCGGCGGATGTGGAAGGAAAAGACGCTTGCCGTAAGATTGCGATTCTGTCCTCCTTGTCCTTTGGATATCAGGTGGATGCGGAAAAAATCCCAACAGAGGGAATTACCAAAATCACGCTGGACGACGTCAAACTGGCGGAATCTATGGGATATGTGATTAAGCTGATTGGGTGCAGCAAACGCATGGGCGATAAGATTATGGCATATGTCAGTCCGGTGCTGATTCCGGAAAACCATTCGCTGGCAGGGGTGGTAGACGTATTTAATGCCATCATGATTCAAGGCGATTCCATTGGCGATGTGATGTTTTATGGACGCGGCGCAGGGAAACTGCCGACGGCAAGCGCTGTGATGGCGGATGTAATTGACTGTGCGCGCAATGAAGAGGTGACGCACCCCATTATCTGGAAAAAGAGCGACAAGGACATTTTGGAGCGCACAGAGGAAAATGAATGCGCAATGTATGTGCGGCTGAATCGTGCGGCGGCACAGCAGGTGAAAGAAGTCTTTGGCGATGTGGAATTCTACTATCTGCCGGGAGACGACAGCGAAGTGGCGTTTATCACGGAAAAAATGAAGGAAGGCGAGTTCCATAAAAAAATCGCCGGCATACAGGGTGTACAGCAAATGATGCGGGTAAGATGTCAAGACTAAAATAGAGGAGGAAGTAGCAGTGGCGTTAATTGTACAGAAATTTGGCGGCAGCTCCGTAGCAGACAAAGAACGTGTCATGCGGGTTGCAAACAGAATTGTCGATACGTATAAAGAAGGAAATTCTGTGGTGGTGGCAGTGTCCGCCCAAGGGGATACAA
>CAMNSU010000030.1 GCA_946555455.1 uncultured Clostridia bacterium
ACCAATGGTCACAGAAAGCAGTCCCTTTGTGATTCCGCGTAGTTTGGTTTTAGAAATTAGAACTGCGGTGTTCGCGCGCGCGGCGGTAGAATGTCCAAACCTCAAAACCGCAGTTCTCGGCAGCTTGACCGGCGGACAACTCTCCCATACGCCAGCGGTAATAATTTTCTGTGAAATTGTCGGGCGTGGGGGCGGGGGGTCTGCCAAAGCGTACGCCGCGCTGTTTGGCAGCAGCGATGCCCTCTTTTTGCCGCTGGCGTATGTTGTTGCGTTCGTTTTCAGACACAAAAGATAACAATTGCAGGACTAAATCAGCGATAAAGGTTCCCAGCAAATCTTTGCTGAGGGTCGTGTCCAGCAGGGGCATATCCAAAATCTTAATGTCTGCGCCCTTGACTTTGGTAATCTGTTTCCATTCTGTCAGAATTTCTTCGTAATTCCTGCCCAGACGGTCAATGCTTTTCACCACCAGCAAATCGCCCGCCCGCAGCTTACGGTATAACCGAATGTATGCCGGGCGGTTGAAATCCTTACCGCTTTGTTTGTCTGTGTAAATGTTTTTTTTGTCAATGCCGTACTGAAACAATTCCAGTAACTGCCTGTCCTCGCATTGTTCGCGAGACGATACTCTTGCGTAGCCGTAAATCATGTCTCCCATCTCCTTCATGTGCGCTGGGAGAAGGAACCTTATTTCCGCACAGACGAACTCCCGCAGAGTCGTTCCAAGAAAATATACCATAGCCTAAAACAGGTATATCGGAAAAGTCCGGAAAACTTACGCACAAAAAAGACACAATCCAAAGATTGTGTCTGGTCCCATGGTGTCAAACAATCAATGATGTCAAAATATTTGCCGCAGATAAGTCTATCTCTTGGACGGGCAAAGAAACCCCCAAGTCCTATTCTGCCCGAATAGCAGTGTTTCCGCGCAAGTCATAGGTAACTTGGCGTTTCTTTGCCTAGGCATGAGAGCCTACGCCCTACGGTGGGCAGACATTGTGCCGTTGAAAACTTGGGACACCGTTCCCTTCAGCTCTTTCGGGCAAAAAATCTGCTCGCCTCCCCCCAAGGGCGTTTCAGCCGCATAAAAACCAAAGGAGGTTCGCTCCGCCTTTGATGAAAACGGCAGAAATCGCCGGAAAATAATATCCACGCTTCTAGGGTCAGCGTGGATATTGTTTTCCTATAAGATTTCTTCTCACACTGCTTTTGTTTTTTGTTGCTTTATGATACCTTTCCGCAGACCAAGCCTGTGGGGAGGGCGAGGTGACTGCAAGAGAAGCAACATAAAGCGATATGCGTTTTTGTGGTTCGACGCCGGGTCCACACCACCGCCGTCTGTTTAGCACAAGTAAAAAAGCTAATTGCACAAAAACGCCGTGCGCTTATTATAGCATGTTCGGGAAATTTTGACAAGACATTATAGATAAAAACAGACATTATCCGACAAAAAACGCGTCTCCTGTTGTTCCAGTTTTTGCAAATCGCTGGAGAGCAGCGGCAATCTTTTGCGCTGTGCGTCGCCGAGCAAACGTTGTTCCTCCACCGTCAGGACAACCGGCGGAACATGCGGGTGGTCGGTTTCCAGCCAAATATCTTCCAGAACAAATTGAAGCTGCAAAGGCGTCACTGTGTGCAGCGCCATGAAATGCAGGATTTCCTCCACCGTATTCTGGTCGGGACTGATGCAGAGTGCAAAGTTTCGTGCAATGGTGTTGCCCGGCGGCTGTTTTTGCTGAATTTCAATGCCATATTCCGGCACGGAAATATTCGTGGCGCTATGGCTGGTGTTAACGGTTATATAATAAGAAAGCACCAGGGGGACGGAGGGCAGTTCCATTCTTTCAAGCAGATAGTGTTCCTCCGGTTCCTGTGCAAATTCCGGCTTGGGTTTATGTTTCAGCATAGATGTGAAGCTCCCTTCTTTTGCATTATCTTGTATTTTAGTCGGACAAGATACACAATATCTTGTGTTTATTATAACGCAACAGTCATCTGATTTCAAGTGAAACCGTTCGCGAAATTCCACGCTGCTGCGGGTGGATTCGACAGGAAAATTTGGCTGAAAAAGGCGAAATACGGCGTGTTTTCCTCCGGCGGCAATATTTGTGGTTTGACGCACCCTTTGGCAGCATGTTACAATAAGAAATATATAGGTAGAAAAAAATATGCCATATTGTGTAAGGAGTTTGTGTCGAAAAATGGAGACAAATGGATTTCATTCAGAAAGGAACGGAGAACGCACGTCGGGGAGAATGGAGGAAACGTGTCGGCACTATGGCATGGAGCGGAAAGAGGGGAGAAACATGGAGGAAAATTGGAAACAAACGTTTTATAAAGATATTTTGCGTTTTGGTACATTGTTCGCCTGTTTTTTGCTGGCAATGGGACTGGTAGCGCTGCATTTGCCGCTGCTCTCGGAAGGTCATGCGCTGCTGGGCTTTTTCCCGCAGCTTGCATGGTTTACGTTTTTGGAATGTTTGGCAGCGTCCGGTATTTTTTATTATGAGTGGAACTGGAAACCGGAACAGGAAAATCAAAAGAAGAGGGAAAAGAAATAGCCTTTCTCAGAAATTCTGTGAAATAGCATATCAATCTGTGAAAAAGACGGCGCATTCGTCATTGACATTTTTCCACACCCAATATATAATGATGAACAAATAAGAACGTCAAAAGGAATGATGTGCATGATAAAAACATTTGGAGAAAAAACAGGATTTCCGCCCGAAGCCATCGGCTTTTTGGAAGAGCAATTTTGCATTTTGCAGCAAAAAGAAATGATGAACAGCCTATATGCGGCAATGGATCATTTTTTTTGTGAGACAGACGAAAAATATCTTGATGTGCTGCAGGAAATTGCAGAGAAAACGGGAATTCATAGGATGACGGTGGACATGATTTTTTTAATTCTTTGCACGAAACCACTGTTCTATCTCTATCGGCAGAAAGGGCTGGGAGAGGAACTTTTTTGGGATACCATGTGTGATTTGAAGTATAAATTGATGGAATGCAAAGAAGTCTATAACGTCTGGGGAACGTTTGTCACAAGATGGTTCCGGCGGTTTTATCTGTGCGAACGGTTCAAATTGGGACGGCTGCAATATGAAACTGTCGCCTTTGGGTGCGCCGCTTACCGCGATGTTTTGAAGGAAGGCGACACGGTGTATAATTGCCACATTCCGTCCAGCGGTGCGCTGACGCCGGAGGCGGTGATGGATTCGCTGCGCCGTGCACACGAATTTTATCGACCGGAGGGCGGTGTTTTGCCGGTGGTTTGTTATTCGTGGCTGCTGTATCCGCCATATCAAGATGTTTTTCCGGCAGGCTCCAACATGGCTGCGTTTGCGCAGCTGTTTGATGTGATAGAAAGCAAGCGTTCGCCAAATCAGGAGGACTTTTGGCGTATTTTCCATTGTGAACCGACCAATGATTTGCAAAAACTGCCGCATGACACAACCTTGCAGCGGAATTTTATCGCCTATTTGCAGCAGGGAAACGACATGGGGACGGGTCTGGGCGTTTTGTTGTTTGACGGAGAACATATTTTGTAATCGTGAAGTACATAAAAACCTTCCCACAAAAGGACTGCGGGAAGGTTTTTTCGTAGCATAGAATTTATTGATATATTGGCGTCTTGCGCTTACCCATAAATTGTTTCATACGGAACAGCATCCATGAAAACAGTATCGTAATACCTAACGCAATCAATGGTTTGCACCACATATAAACCAATCCTTCGGTATCAATATGGAACTTTTGGCTTACAACCGTAATGATACGACCGATAATGCTATGATGTATGTATATATATAAAGACAGTTTGTCGCCGATAAATGCAAGGGGGTTACAAATACTGACACGCGGGTTTTTCAGAGCAAGTGTAAATAAAGCAAATGCGTATGGAAGATACCCGATAACATTCCATTTCAGTTTCAAATCAAATGTCTCGGGAAGAACCGAGACGGCGCACCCTGCTATCGCAAGAATAATAAGCTGATATGCAGTGATATTGCAGAGTTTTTCAGCCGCGTCTGTATGCAAATAATAGCCTAATAAAAACCACGGCATTGCGCAGGTAATAAAATTTGTTTTCCAAAACCATTCAAGCTGTGCAGTTTCACAAAACGAGGTCAGCAAGATATAGAAAACAAAGAGTACCGGCATCCATTTCAGCGCTTGTTTCTCACGGTTTCTTTTTACAATTATCATCCAAACAGCATATGTTTCAATCATTGCTATCAAATACCATAAGGGTATCGCAAAAGATATCGTGCAAAAACATATATATTTTATCGGCGTATTCCGATTGAAATGACTGCTTAGCCACAGGAGTAGTTTGTGGTTATATAAAGCATATCCGGCATGATAGATAAAAAATAACGCATAGGCATACAGAAATATTTTGATAATTTTCACCAGTCTGCGCTTTATAACGTCTGCATCTTTGCCAAAAGCAAAAAATCCTGTAATCATAAAGAAAATCGGTACGGCATAAGAGGCGGCATATGAAACGATACGCCCGAACAGCCCTGGGAACTTAATATGTATGAATACCACACTGATACAGGCAGCCCCTTTTAATAAATGAAATGCAGTATTTATATTTTTTCTGTCGTCCATAGGAATCCTCCTGGTTGCAAAAATCCGCACAAGCATTCTTTTTATCAATAGTTCAAAGTTTATTATAGTATAATAGATGTAATTTTGGCGCAAAAGTACCAAAACATGTGAAATCCTGAACTTTTCATTCATGCAATCTTCGGACATACCCTCTGGGGCACGCGCGTGCCGAAGATTGCATACCTTACAGCGTTCGGAGTGCCGCATCACGCGGCGCGACGTGCGAGCGCAGAACGCTGCTTAGGGGGAATTCCCAAGGGGGGGATGAATCGACGGCATAAGCCGGAGAGAATCCCTTCTTGGAAAATATTATACCACAATTGCGAAGCAATTTGGTATAATGCAAGCGCATCGCCGGTTTCGAGCGAAGCGATGAAACAATTCGGCGGCGCTTTTAATTCTATAATAGTCACTCTGTGACTATTATACCATAGAACGCGCCTAAGAACAATATACCAATTATATTGTATATCTTGCAACGGCGACGCTATGGCAAAACAAAAGGGATACAGGCTGCTCACAACCTGTACCCCTTTTATTCGCCCAATATGGGAAGTTTTTTTATGCGCCGGTTTATTTTAATTCAAAAGACTTACAGTCTGTGCACTGATCCATAGTAGGGTTCAGTTCGTGCGTTCCCACCAAAATGCTGCTTAAAGAGCAGTAGTCCTGCTGTCCGCAGTGATGTTTACACTGCTGTACGGTACATTGAATACTTTTGTTTGCTTGACAATCCATGATAGTAGCCTCCTTATATTTAAGATAACCTTAGTATTCCCAGAAATATTAAAAAAATATACGGAAAAAATTTGAGAATCATTCATGAATTTGTTAATAAAAAATTAAGAAATAGGGCGTAAAATAGGAGATAAGAGAGAAAAGGAAACGTTCTGCGCAGAAAATTTGCAGCAGATAAAGGGGGAGACACTCCGTGAATATTTTAATTTTAAGTGGAAAATTCGGCATGGGACACCTGTCAGCAGCGGCGGCAATCAAAAGCCAAATGGAAGCGCGGTTTCCGGGCGCGCATGTGCAGATATGCGATATTGTGGAATATTTAATGCCGCAGGGAAGCGGCGTGCTGTACCGTATGTTTGGCACATTGGTGCGCCATGCAAAAGCGCTGTACAATATCTACTATACCTGTAACGATAAATTACCGCAGCCTTGCAAAAATTTGGTGTCGGGCATGTTTTTACGCCCTTTCAGGCGGCTGATTTTAAACTGCCGTCCCGATGTGGTGATTTCCACGCTGCCATTTGGTGCGGAGTTGGTTTCTTTTTATAAAAAGATGTATCAAAGCAATGTGTGTGCTGTGACCTGTATCACAGACGTGAGTGCGCATAACGAATGGATTTCGTCCGAAACAGACCTCTATTTTGTACCAGCGGCGGAAGTGAAATGGGAACTCATGCGCAAAGGCGTGGCAAAAGACCGGATAGAGGTCAGCGGGATACCGGTGCGCGAGGGGTTCCGCGGCGGCGGAAAAAAAGAAAAACGCAGCGGCAGGGAACTGCTGATTTGCGGCGGCGGTCTGTGTCTGCTGCCGCGGCGCGGGACAAGTTTTTATGCCGCACTCAGCCGCATACCTGGATTACATACAACGATTCTGACAGGAAAAAACCGGGCGCTTTATGAAAAATTACAGGGACGCTGGGAAAATATAGAGGTGGTGGGATTCACCAGCCATGTGGAGGACTATATGCATGTGGCGGATTTGCTGCTTTCCAAACCGGGCGGAATTACGCTGTTTGAAAGCATTTACGAAGGCGTACCCATGTTGGTGTGCCAGCCGGAACTGGGGCAGGAAAAGAAAAATGCGCAGTTCATTGAACGTCATGGCATTGGACGCGTCTGCTCAGGAAAACCGGACGACATTGTGGCGGAGATAGAAACGTTGCTGCAAGATGAAGTGCAGCTTATGCGTATGCGAGAGAACATCAAAGCGGTGCGCCGCGGTTTGCGCGCCGATCCGGCGGCCGTGATTGCAAGACGAATGCAGCGGCAGGAGGTGGCGCAATGAAAAAATGGATTCCCTTTGTGGCAGCGGGACTTTATGCGCTCTATGCACCTCTGCCGACTTGGTATACCAAACATGCGGACAAACATGCGCTGCGGCAGGCAGGCGGCGGGAAAGTGATGCTGACATTTGACGACGGCCCCGACCCGCGCTATACCGGACGGCTGCTGGAACTGCTTGCACGTTATAACGTGCCGGCGAGCTTTTTTGTGACGGCGGAACATGCGCTTGCTTGTCCGGAACTGATTGCAGAGATGAAACGGCGCGGACATTTGATTGGATTTCATTCCGCGTCTCATCAAAATGCGCTGCTCACAGCACCGTGGACAGTGCGAAAGGATTTTGAAAAAATGAAACTGGCAGCGGATTATCTCGGCGTTCCCTTCCGGTGGTACCGACCGCCGTGGGGTCACGCCAATCTCATGACACGCTATGAAATAGAGAGGTACGGACTGCGGCTTGTCATGTGGGACGTGATGTGCGAGGACTGGCAGCGCAGCGCGACGCCAGAGGGCATTGCGCAAAAGTTGTTGGAGCGGGTACACAGGGGCGCGGTGATATGCCTGCACGACAGCGGTGGCGCACAGGGCGCGCCGGAGCATACGCTTGGGGCGCTGGAAATGGCTTTGCCGAAACTGCTTGCGCGCGGCTATGAATTTGTGAAAGTGGATGGGACTATGCTGTCATGAAAAACAAGAAAAAATATATTTGGAGCGGACTGTTTTTAGCAGCGCTCTTTGGACTCACGCTATATTACTTGCTGCGCGGCGACGGACTGCGGCAGTTGTGCCGCGCGGTGCGGCAGGCAAACCCTATCTGGCTGGCGGCAGGACTGGCGGTCATGATAGGATTTGTGGTGTGCGAAGCGTGGAACACCCGTCTGGTGATGCGTCCGCTGTGCGGTAAAATGCCGTTTTTGCATTGCCTGAAATATGCGTTTGCAGGTTTTTATTTCAGCGCAATCACGCCTTCCGCGTCCGGCGGACAGCCGGCGCAAATGGTGTTGATGGCGAAAGACGATATTGAAGTGCCGCACAGTGCGCTGTGCTATTTGATGATTGGCGCGGTCTATCAGGTCTCCATGCTGTTGTATGCGGGCGTGATGTTGCTGCTGAAAGGACATTTGCTGGGCGCGGCAAAAGGATATGTTTTGTTGTTGTTTGGTCTCGGCGCGACGTTCAACTTGCTGCTGGTGACGCTCATGGTGCTGGCAATGTTTTGGCAGCCCGCGGCGGAAAAATTGGTGATGGGCGGAATCAGGCTGCTGGAGAAATGCCATATTGTGCGGCGCGGCGAGACGGTGCGCGCCGCAGCGCGTAAACAGTTGGACGGATACCGCGAGGGCGCACAGCTTTTGCGCCAACGCCCCGCGTTAGTCTTGCAAATGCTGCTGATCACGTTGCTGCAATTGACGTGCATGTATTCCATTCCGGCGTTTGTCTATGCGGCGCTGGGGCTTTCGGGGCACAGCGCGCTGGACATGATAGCTTTGCAAGCGGTGCTGGTGGTGGCGGTGTCGTCGCTGCCGCTGCCCGGCGCGATCGGCGCAAGCGAATCTGTTTTTTTGCAGATGTCGGCGGGCATATTCACTGCCGCATTTGCACCGGCAGGCGTGCTGCTCAGCCGCGGCATCAGTTTTTATGCCATGCTGCTAATCAGCGGCGGACTGACAGCAGTATTTTCCATTTGCCGTCTTGACAAAAGAAAAGAGTTATAATATAATAGACATTGAAAAAATTTTATATGGGATTTGTAGGGGGACTCGTATGAGAGTTGAGAAGGTAGAACCTGACCCTTTGAACCTGATTCAGATACCGCGGCGTGTGCCGTGGAACGCTGACGTAGGGAATCAAGTCTGTTTCTTTTTTGCAAAAAAGCAGCCGGTTCCGCGTGAGGAGCCGGCTTTTTTCATATAAAAAAGCCGCTTTGCAGGGAATTTTCCCAGCAAGGCGCAAGCATATTCGACTTTTGTTATGCCTAAAGGAGGAATGAACATGATACAAACAGCGCTTACCATAGCGGGCAGCGATTCCAGCGGCGGCGCGGGTATCCAGGCGGACATCAAAACCATGTCGGCGCATGGCGTCTATGCCATGAGTGTCATCACAGCGGTAACGGCGCAAAACACGCTGGGTGTGACGGCGGTGGAGGATATTTCGCCGGAAATCATTCAGGCGCAGTTAGACGCAGTGTTTACCGATATTGTCCCGGACGCAGTGAAAATCGGTATGGTATCAACAAAGGAAAGCATCGCCGCCATTGCGGACAAGCTGGTGGAATACCGCCCGAAAAATGTGGTACTGGATCCGGTGATGGTATCCAAAAGCGGGTGCAGTTTACTAAAACCGGACGCGGCGCAAACGCTGATTTCACGGCTGCTGCCGCTGTGCCGCATGGTAACGCCCAACATTCCGGAAGCGGAGGTGCTGACGGGCGGCACTGTGGATATGTCAAACTGGGAGGACGCAGCGAAAACCATCTATGAAATGGGACCGGATTTGGTGCTGATAAAAGGCGGACATTTGGAGGGCGACGCGGCGGATTTGCTCTATGACGGCAAAGAATTTACCGTGTTTCCCTGTGAACGTATCGCAACGCGCCACACACACGGCACGGGCTGCACACTATCCT
The DNA here is from genome assembly GCA_946555455.1 of uncultured Clostridia bacterium. GTDB lineage: Bacteria > Bacillota > Clostridia > RUG12999 > RUG12999 > JAAWTG01. The sequence goes on from CAMNSU010000030.1 coordinate 9,272, forward strand.
CGGCAATCGCGTCAAACCTTGCCAAAGGGCTGGAACCTGCGGAAGCAGTACGCGCCGCCAAAGACTACATCACCGGCGCAATCAGCCGCGGTATCCCGCTGGGACACGGCGTAGGGCCTGTACACCATTTCTATCGCTTGTGGCAGGACGAGGATTGATAAACAAAGGAAAGGATGATACCCCATGAACACAGTACAAACCATGAACACAATCTTAGCAGAGGTAAAACGAAAAAAACCGGTCATTGAATGTATTACGAACTATGTTACCATTGGCGACTGTGCCAACATCATTTTAGCGGCGGGCGCGTCTCCCATCATGGCAGAGGATATGCGGGAAGTGAAAGAAATCGTTGCCATATCCGGCGCGGTGGTACTGAACATCGGCACCTTGCAGGAGCAGACGGTGAAAGCCATGTGCCTTGCGGGCGAAGAAGCGAACCGTTTGAACATTCCGGTGGTATTAGACCCTGTGGGCGTCGGTGCGAGCAAGTTGCGAAACGAGACGGCGGAAATGCTGCTGAAAAACGTGAAATTCAGTGTGATTCGCGGCAACCTGTCGGAAATCAAAGCCATCAGCGGGATTCAGTCCGGCACCAAAGGCGTGGACGCGGCGGAGGGTGAAACCGCAGATGCGGAAGCGATAGAAATTGTGCGCGGCGTGGCGAAACGCTATGGCTGTACCGTGGCGGCAACGGGCGCGCAGGATATCATTGCTTCGCCGCAGCGGACGGCAATTTTGGAAAACGGACATCCCATGATGGCGGACGTGACAGGAACAGGCTGCATGTGTTCGTCGGTGGTGGGCGCAATGTGCGGCGGCGGCGTGGGAGATTCCTTTGCAGAAGCGGCGCTGGCGGTTTCCATGATGTCCATTTCAGGCGAAATGGCGGAGGAATTTGTGCGCGCAAAGGGCGCGGGAATCGGTACGTTCCGCGAAAAACTGTTTGATTTCATGTATGGATTCGACGCGGAGTTGCTGGAGAAAAGAGGGAAGATTCGTGAACTTTGATTATACATTATATTTGGTGACGGACAGCACGCTGTGTCCGCGGGAGGAATTGCCCGCCGTGGTGGAACAGGCGATAGCGGGCGGCGTGACCATGGTGCAGCTGCGGGAGAAAGACTGCTCCAGCCGCGTGTTTTATGAAACCGCGCTGCGGGTGCAGGAGGTGACGTGCCGCCATGGCGTGCCGCTGCTGATTAACGACCGGCTGGACATTGCCTTGGCGGTGGACGCGGACGGACTGCATATCGGTCAATCTGATTTGCCGGCAGCAGTGGCGCGGCGGATTTTGGGAGACGGCAAACTGCTTGGCGTGTCCGCAGGGACGGTGGAGGAAGCGCGTCAGGCAGTGGCGGACGGCGCGGATTATCTCGGCGTCGGCGCGATATTCCCCACCGATACCAAAGAAGATGCGGACGCGGTCGGCGTGGAGGGCTTGAAACAAATCCGTGCGGCGGTGGACGTGCCCATTGTGGGAATCGGCGGGCTGAAGGAACATAATTTGCCGCTTTTGCAGGACGCGGGCATGGACGGTATTGCGGTGGTTTCCGCCATTGTAGGACAACAAGACCCGCGCGGCGCGGCGCAGCAGCTTTGCCTCGCACTGGAAGGGGTCTTGCGCACATGATACAGGGCGCAATTTTTGATTTAGACGGTACGCTGGTGGATTCCATGCGTATTTGGGACAACGTGTTGACGGACTATCTCGACGCGCGCGGACTAAAGTGGGAACCGCAGATTTTGCAGGATATTGCCGCTATGGGACTGTTGCAATCGGCGGCATATGTGCAGAAAAAATATGACTTGCCGTTTACGCCGGCGGAAATTGTGGCGCAGTGGGAAGCCATGGTGCTGCGGCTATATGCGGAGGAAGTGGAACCCAAGCCGGGCGCAGTGGCGTGCGTGAAAGCGCTGCGGGAAGCGGGCGTGCCCTGTTGCATTGCCACTTCCAATTTTCGCAAATCCACGCTGGCGGCGCTGCGGCATATCGGTCTGGAAAACGATTTCATGCGAATTTTTACAGCGGACGAAGTAGGCGGCAATAAATCCCAGCCGGATATCTATTTGGCGGCGGCAAACGAGATGAACGTGCAGCCGGCGCAGTGCCTGGTGGCGGAGGATATGCCGGAAGCGGTGCACACGGCGAAGAATGCCGGATTTTTGGTGTGCGCGGTCTATGACGAAATTTCGTCGCACGGCGCGGAACAGGAACTACAGGAAACAGCGGATTTTTATGTGAAAGATTTGACGGAGGTGCTGCACCGGCCGTCCGTTATGGGAAAAGAATAAAGCGTCCGAAAAAACGGACGAAAAAGGAAAGGGAGTTTTCTTGTGGAATATACAACACAAATGCAGGCGGCAAAAATGGGAATTGTCACGCCGCAAATGAAAGCGGTGGCGGAAAAAGAAGGCATGGACGAAACGGTACTGATGCAGCGCGTTGCGGCGGGCAGTATTGCCATTCCGGCGAACCACCACCACACGGCGTTGTCGCCGGAGGGCGTCGGCGAAGGACTGCGGACGAAAATCAATGTCAACCTCGGTATTTCGCGCGACTGCCAGAACTTTGACAAAGAGATGGAAAAGGTGAAAAAGGCGGTGGAATTGAAAGCGGAAGCGATTATGGACTTAAGTTCCTATGGCAAAACTTTTGATTTCCGCCAGCAGTTGATTGATTATTCTCCCGCAATGATTGGGACGGTACCCATGTATGATGCGGTGGGTTTTTTGGAAAAAGATTTGGCAAAAATCGAAGCGGAGGAGTTTCTGAAAGTGATTCGTACCCACGCGGAGCAGGGCGTGGATTTCATGACAATTCATGCGGGTATCACGCGCGAAACTGCGAAACATTTCAAGGAGAATCCGCGCACGACAAACATTGTGTCCCGCGGCGGGTCACTGATTTTTGCATGGATGGAAATGACCGGTCGGGAAAATCCGTTTTATGAATATTATGATGAAATCATGGACATTTTCGCACAGCATGATGTGACCATCAGCTTGGGAGACGCTTGCCGCCCGGGCTGCATTGACGATGCAACAGACCCGGCGCAGATTCAGGAACTGCTGATTCTGGGAGAACTGACCAAACGTGCTTGGGAGAAAAATGTGCAGGTGATGGTAGAAGGGCCGGGACATATGGCAATGAACGAGATTGCGGCGAACATGCTGCTGGAGAAAAAACTGTGCCACAACGCGCCGTTTTATGTGCTGGGGCCGATTGTGACGGACGTTGCGCCGGGCTACGACCATATCACCAGCGCGATTGGCGGCGCGATTGCCGCGGCAAACGGCGCAGATTTCCTGTGCTATGTCACGCCGGCGGAACACCTGAGATTGCCGGATTTGGACGACATGAAAGAGGGAATTATGGCGGCGAAAATCGCGGCGCACGCGGCGGATGTGGCAAAAAACATTGCGGGCGCACGCGCATGGGATTCGGAAATGGCGGACGCACGTCGCCGTGTGAATTGGGACGACATGTTCCGTTTGGCGTTAGACCCTGACAAGGCAAAGGCATATCGGGAATCTTCTCCGCCAGAACTTTCGGATACGTGCAGCATGTGCGGAAAAATGTGCGCGGTGCGCAACATGAACAAGATTTTGCAGGGCGAAGATATCAATTTGATTTAAGCATGAGATTTGACTTTTGTTTGCCTAAATATGAAAAGGAGTGGATTAAAATGGCAAACCTATTTATGCGGTTTCCGCAGGGGAACCCCAAGGCATTGACGCTGAGTTATGACGACGGCGTGGAACAGGATATCCGGCTGATGGAAATATTGGATAAACGACAGATAAAATGTACGTTTAACATTAATACGGAACTGTTTGCGGAGGAAGGGACGGTTTATCCGAAGGGACAGGTACACCGCCGATTGACAAAAGACGCGGCAATCCGGCTCTATCAAAATACGGGACACGAGGTTGCGGTTCATACGCTGACGCACCCATGGCTGGAGCGGCTGCCGCGCGGCGCGGCGGTGCACGAAGTGATTGAGGATAGGAAAAATATTGAAACATTGTTTGGAACACTGACGCGCGGTATGGCATATCCCTACGGTACATACAGTGACGATGTGGTGCAGATTTTGGAGGATTGCGGCATTGTATATGCGAGAACGACCAAATGCACAGAGAATTTTGATATTCCGCAGGATTGGCTGCGCCTGAAAGCGACATGCCATCACAACAACCCGAACCTTTTGACATTGGCGGACAAGTTTGTCGGCGAAACGCCGCAGAGAGCGCCATGGCTGTTTTATGTATGGGGACATAGCTACGAATTTGAAGCGGATAACAATTGGAACGTGATAGAGACGTTTGCGGAAAAAACCGGAGGACGCTCTGACGTCTGGTATGCGACCAATATTGAGATTTATGACTATATCAAAGCATATGAAAATCTGCTGTTTGCGGCGGATATGTCTATGGTACGCAATCCGTCTGCGCTTGAAGTTTGGTTTGTGCTGGACGGAACCATGCATTCCGTGAAACCAGGGGAAACAAAGAAGCTGTAACCGGAAATGAAGAAACGGTTTGTTTTGGAAAATGCAGCGTGAAATAATCGGTGCGAATCTCAAGCAACCATGTAATTCGGGGGAGATTCGCACCCAAAATAGCAGAGAAAATGGATTTATTTCAGTTTTGGGAAGATTGGCTGGAAAGCCAAAAGTGCAAGAAGAAAACGAAATTGTGAAGAAATAGAAAGAGATTCATCACTTTTTTGTTGGTTTTTGCTGTCGCAGCTCGTCAGCTGCGTGGATTTCAATGGGATCCTTGCCGCCTGCCGCTTCGTAGAGGACAGTCGCAGCTCGTCAGCTGCGTGGATTTCAATATGGAGGATCTCGCAGCCGTCAAGGACAAGGGGCAGTCGCAGCTCGTCAGCTGCGTGGGTTTCAATTAAATGGCGCAAAGCACGGCTGGCATATTTAGCAAGTCGCAGCCCGTCGGCTGCGTGGGTTTCAATACAAGTTTGCTCGGCAGAGCCGCGAATAAATTACCTTCGTCGCAGCCTATCGGCTGCGGAGAAATTCATTTTTGCTGCGGGCGGATGGTGTCCGCCCCTGCAATCTTGGCAGTCTGGGCAACCCAAAGCTGGTTGGTATAAAATTCGTAAAATACGAAGGAGCCCCGATTCCGGCGGAATCGGGGCTTGATTGTATGGTTTTCCGTTTGCAATTCCATAGCTAACGGAACTTTTTCAGCAATTCCTGCAACAATTTTTGATGCGATACCGAATTTTCGTGAAGCGGCCCCATGAGGACAGGATAACTGCAATATCCTTTGAAAAACTGCAATTCCTGTTCCATAAAGTGATACCGTTCCATGAGAATTTGATACTTGTCCCAAATTTTTTGCAGCTCTTTAGGCAGTTGCTGGTGCAGTTCGTTTGCCGCGGTGTTGCGCTGCAGCAGCACTTTTTGATATACACTGTTTTCGTGCTCCAGTTCATCTGCTGCGCAGCGGCTCAGTTCCGTGATGGTAAGCGCCAAATCATGGTATAAGTTTTGATACATAGAAAATACCTCCTTAAAAATATTTGACAGAGTGATAAAAGTATGGTATACTAACAATATACAAAAAAAGAACGAAGTAATTCGTATTATGGGTACAGTATACGACATAAAATTCGTATAGTCAAGCATAAAATTCGTATTTTACGAATTTATGTGAATATTATACAAAATAGGAGGTGTTTGTTTGGAGACTTTGGAGACAATTATCAGTCTTTTGGAAAAAAATCACATTTCCCAAAAGAAATTTTTAAGCGATATCGGGCTCAATGCTTCCGCAATGAGTGAATGGAAAGCGGGACGGAACCAGTCCTATTTCCGGCACATTGATAAAATTGCGGCATATTTCCATGTCACAACAGACTTTCTCCTAACAGGCGAAGAACGCAAATTGGTCTATTTAAGCGACGACGACCGCGAAATGCTGGAACTGTATCAGAAATTGGATGCAAAAGGAAAAGTGATGGTAAAAGCAAAAGGCTATGATGAACTGGACCGTTTGAAGGAAGAACTGGCGCAGCAGGAAGCAAACGGAGCGGAAAAATAGACTGCGGGATTCCAGTTTCGCGGAACGTGAACAAAATGATGAGGAGAACAACTATGAAACGAAAAACACTTGATGTTTTGTTTGTGATAATAGCGTCGATATTATGCGTCATAACGATTTATCTGCCGCCTGTTCACGGTATTGCCGACCAGGGGGATTTTGAACGCGTCATGCTTCCGGCAGGACTTGATTTTTTGGATAGAAGCACGCATAACTTTTACGGATTTGCAGAGCAAAAATATTTGATGCGTTTCATGTATGGACACGATGCAGTATTATATCCGCTCCGTCTGCTGACGGTTATTCCTGCAACAAGCTACCTCTATCCGATTACCATCGCCAAATGTTTTTGCCTGTTTATCGGATATTTTGATACGCGCGTTTTAGCTGCGGTGATGTGTGTAGCATATATTGTGATAAGTATGTTTTTGCTGCGCCGGCTGCGCACAGGAAAACTCTTTGCGGATATCATGCTCTATGCGCTTGTGCTTTTTGTCTTTTTTGACGGAATCATACTGACAATGTTTAATAGTCTGTACGGTCAGTCCATGATGACCGTTTCCATGGCGCTGTTTATTTTATCGGCGGTTGTCGTGATACAAAACATCAATCACCTGAAATGGCGGCATCTTATCTTTTTGTTTATCGGCTGCGTCTTTCTGCTTGGGTCAAAATTGCAATGTATTGTTTTTTTGCCGTTTATGGCGGTCATGTGGATTTATATCATGCGCCGTACCGGTCTTTATAAAGTGACGGCTGTTTTGCTTTGCCTTACGATATGGCAAGGCGCCGGCGGTTATATCCTAAACAGTTCGTCATTGAACGAGGACACGCAATATAACAGTGTATTTTATGGTATTTTAAAAGACAGCGCCGACCCGCAGGCGGATTTGCAGTCGCTTGGGCTTTCTCCGGCGCTTGCAGCGGACGCCGGTAAACATGCCTATCTTGACAAGACGGAATATCAATATCCGCCGCATTCAGAGACGCTGAAAACGGAATTTTATGATAAAATGAGCAACACAAAACTAATCAAATTTTATATAACGCATCCGGCGCGGCTGGTAAACGCCATGGAAAAAACGGCAAATCATGCGTTTTATAACAGAATTGACCTCGGGACATATGCGAAGGACAGCGGTATGCCGGAGGGCGCAAGTCACTACCGCTGTGCATTTTGGGAGGTCGCTGCGCAAAAACTGCCCAAAACACTTTGGTTTATTGTGCCGATATATCTCTTGTTTATTGCAGGCGGGTTCTATGAAGCAAAGAAACATAAAAATTTATACGCCTATTTATTTTTACTGCTATTGGCAATGGGCGCGCTTCAGTTCCCCATGCCATATCTCGGTAACGGCAATGCGGATATCACAAAACAGCTCTATTTGTTTAATGAAGTTTTTTATCTCGGTATTGTCGTATCGGTAGTATATTTGATAAAACGATTATATGGAATAAAGAAACGGCGTTTGCAAAGCGGGTGTGGTTATGAAGACGGTAATGGAAACAGCAGACCTTGTGCTTCGGAAAGCGAAATTTGAGGACTGGCAAGCAATGTATAAAAATGTATGGTCAAGAGCGGAGACAGCAAAATATATGGCTTGGAACGTAACGGCGAGCGAAAAAGACGCGCAGGCAAGAATGGAAAGAACCATCGCCTATCAAAAGACGCATGACGCCTATTTGGTCTGTGAGAAAAATAGCGGCGCGGCGATTGGGTTTGCCGGAATAGAAGAAAGGGCGCCGCATATCTATCAGGAGACGGGTATTGCGCTGGGACCGGAATATGTCGGCAAAGGATACGGAAAACAAATTTTGCAGTTGCTGCTGAACTATTGCGAAGAAGAATTGAACGGAACGGAATTTTATTATCAGACGCGCGCAGGCAATATCGCTTCAAAAGCATTGGCGAAATCTTGCGGTTTTTCCTATCAATATGCGGAGAACAAAGTAGATTCGCGAACAGGGGAAGCCTATGTATTAGAGGTTTGGTGTAAAAAACGCAAAACAAACATAGATAGTTAAAAATTGATTGGAGACAGCAAAAGGGGGTATCGTTTGAAAACGATATCCCTTTTGTTCTTGTGTCTGCCTTTGGCGGGAGAGAATATTAGAAATTGTCGAAAAGTTTTTCGTAAAAAGACTTGATTTTTTATTTCAAAATAGCTATAATAGAAAATAAAGATTATGACCTTGGTAATAATACTGTGGTAATAATTTAGGAAAATTTAGGGATAAATGGTATGAAAAAAGGAGATAACAGCAATGAGCAGCAATAAGCAGCAGCGCCGGAGGCAGCTTGCCCGCCAGATTGAAAAAAATCCGTTTTTAACGGATGAGGAATTGGCGGAACTGTTTTTTGTCAGCGTGCCGACGATTCGGCTGGATCGTATGGAACTCGGGATTGCCCAGCACAGGGAGCGCGTCAAGCAGCTTGCGGCAAGCAGCAAAGACAAAATCACGTCGCTGCAGCAAAATGAGTTGGTTGGAGAAATCATTGATATCCAGCCGGGACAGCGCGCCGTATCCGTTATGGAAACAGACCGTTCCATGGTGTTTCAAAAATCCAAAGTGGTGCGTGGCAGCAGCATTTATGCCATGGCGGAAACGCTGTGCATTGCGGCGGTTGGCGTGAACAGCGCGATTGTTGGCATTGCAAATATCAAATATAAAGAGCCGGTCTATGCCGGCACGCAGCTTGTGGCAAAGGCGGAGGTAAAACGCCAGCGCGGCGCGGAGTTTATTGTTTGGGTGATGATTTACAGAAAAGACCGCGAGGTGTTCCGCGGGAAATTTATTTTGGTGCCGGTAGATGAAACGGCATAGAGTGAACAGATAGAAGGGTGGCAATTAAAAAGATGATTTTGGCAATTGACGGCGTAGGCGGCGACAATGCACCACAGGCAGTGGTGGCGGGCGTGATGGATGCGCTGCAAAAGACGGATATGGAGATATGGCTGTATGGTCCGCAGGAGGTTTTGGAAAAAGAACTGAGCGGGTACACTTACGATACATCAAAAGTAAAAGTGATTCATTGCAGTGAAGTGATCAGCGGCGAGGATAACCCCATTCGCGCGATTCGCGCGAAAAAAGATTCCTCGTTGGTGCGCGCGGTCATGGACGTGAAAGAAGGCAAAGCGGATGCATTTGTCTGCGCGGGCAACACCGGCGCGCTGATTTCGGCTGCGTCGCTGCTGCTGGGACGTATCAAAGGATTGTATCGTCCGGCGCTGACGACGCCCATTCCCACGGATAAAGGCATGGCGATTTTGCTGGACGTGGGGGCAAATGCGGAATGTAAGAGCGAATGGCTGCAGCAGTTCGCTGTCATGGGCGCATTTTATGCACAGAAGGTATGCGACATTGCACAGCCTAAGGTGGGGTTGGTGAACATTGGCACCGAATCGGGCAAAGGCAACGACGTGGCAAAAAAAGCATATGATTTGCTGATTCACCAAAACGACGTGAATTTTATCGGAAACATTGAAGCGCGGCGCGTGCCGTATGGAGACGCGAATGTGATTGTGACAGACGGATTTACCGGCAACGTCATTTTAAAAATGCTGGAGGGCACGGCGGAAGTGTTGTTTGGCAATGTGAAACAGGTGTTTTTGCAGAATCTGAAAGGGAAACTGGCTGCGCTGATGGTGAAAAGCGGCATGAAAGAATTGAAACAGAAAATGGACTATACGGAATATGGCGGCGCGCCGGTGCTGGGCGTGGACGGTATTGTCGTCAAGGCGCATGGCAGCAGCGATAAAAAAGCCTTTTCCAGCGCGCTGCGGCAAGCGGCAAAATTTGTGGAAAGCGGCGTGATGCAGGACATCAAACGCTATTTTGAACAAAACGCCATTTCCGGCGGCGCAGCGGCGGAGACGGTTTGAAACCAAAAAATGACAGCCGCAAATGCAGTGCTGTGCGGCGAAAACGATAAAGTCTTACAAGGAGGAAACGGAATGAAACATTCAGTAATTGCGGGTATCGGTCATGCGGTTGGGGAAAAGGTGATGACCAACTTTGACATGATGGAATTTTTAGACACGTCCGATGAATGGATTTCGGAGCGCACAGGAATCAAAGAGCGGCGCGTTGCGGCGGAGGATGTATATACGTCCGATTTAGCGGCACAGGCAGGGAAAGAAGCGGTGGAATCTGCCGGTATCAGCGTGGAGGATGTGGATATGATTATCGTAGCGTCCGTCACGCCGGAAACCTTGACGCCGCATATGTCCTGCTTGGTGCAGAAAAAAATCGGGGCAAAAAATGCGAACTGTCTGGACATCAACACAGCTTGTACCGGATTTCTGGCAGGACTGAATATTGCCGATTGTTTTGTCAAATGCGGCGAATATCAAAATGTTTTGGTGATTGGTTCGGAAACGCTGACCAAAGCGGCGGACTGGAAAGACCGTAAGACCTGCATTTTGTTCGGCGACGGCGCAGGCGCAGCGGTGGTGCAGCCGACAGAAGAGGACTATGGTCTCATGGGACATCATTTCGGCGCAGATGGGGAACTTGGTCACACGATTACTTTGCTCAATCTCTTGAAAGACCAAGAAGAAATGGACAAACGTATTTCCGGCATTCCGCAGACCTTGTGGATGAACGGCGGGGAAGTGTTTAAATTTGCAGTCCGCGCAATGATTAACGCGACAAAAGAAGCGGTGAAAAAATCCGGTATTCAGATGGAAGACCTCAATTGGCTGATTCCGCATCAGGCAAACTCCCGCATTATCGAAGGTGCGGCGAAACGCTTGAGATTGGCGGACGGCGTGGTCTATGACTGCGTGCGGCTCTATGGCAACATGGGCGCCGCATCCATTCCGGTGGCGCTATATGACGCTAACGCGGAGGGCAAGCTGAAAGACGGCGACATTATTGCCATGACAGGATTCGGCGGCGGACTGTGCTATGGCAGCATTGTGATGAAATGGAAAGCGATTCGGTAAAAGGAGGAAAAGAAAATGGGGAAAACAGCATTTTTGTTTTCGGGTCAAGGCGCACAAAAAGTGGGCATGGGCAAAGATGTGGCAGAAACATATCCCGCGGCAATGCAGGTGTTTGATGAAGCAAATGCGGCGCTGGGATTTGATATCAAACAAATGATTTGGGAAGGCGACGACGAAACGCTGATGATAACAGAAAACACGCAGCCGTGTATTGTGACAGTGGAAGCGGCGATTTTGGCAGTGTTGCAAGAAAACGGCGTGACAGCGGATGTGACGGCAGGCTTAAGTCTTGGTGAATACAGCGCGCATATTGCGGCAAATTCCATTGCGTTCACGGAAGCGGTCAAACTGGTGCGCAAACGCGGAAAATATATGCAGGAAGCGGTTCCGCTGGGCATTGGCGGTATGGCGGCGGTTTTGGGACTGGCAAACGAAGACGTGGAAGCGGCGTGCCGCGAAGCGCAGGAAGCGGGCGCGGGTTATGTTGCGCCGACCAACTATAACTGCCCGGGGCAGTTGGTGATTGCAGGAGAAAAAGCGGCAGTGGAAAAAGCGTGTGAATTCGCGTCCGCAAAAGGCGCAAAACGTGCGAAACCACTTCCGGTCAGCGCGCCGTTCCACTGTGCATTGCTGGAGCCGGCAGGAGAAAAACTGGCGGGCGAACTGGAAAATGTGACGGTAGGGGAAATGCAGATACCGGTCTATACGAATGTGACAGCGCAGCCGGTACCGGCAGCAAACGAGATTAAAACGATTTTGGTGAAACAAGTCAGCAGTCCGGTACGCTGGGAAGCGACGATTCGGAACATGATAGCAGACGGCGTAGACACTTTTGTGGAAATCGGGCCGGGAAAAACATTAACGAGTTTTGTGAAAAAAATCGACCGTGAAGTGACAGCGATAAATGCAGAAGATGTGGCTTCACTGCAAGCGGTTTTAGAACATTTTGGCAAGTAAGAAAAAGGGGAGGGTACATAGATGGATTTAAAGGGGAAAACAGCAGTAGTGACAGGCGGCGCGCGCGGCATTGGAAAAGCGGTGGCGCTGAAACTGGCAGGTTTGGGTGCGAATGTGGCGATTTGCGATATACCTGGTTCTCAGGACGCGCCGGAGACGGTGGCGGAACTGGAAAAATTGGGTGTAAAAGCGGCATTTCTGCCCGGTGATGTACGAAATTTGACGGAAATGGAAGAACTCATGAAAACGGTTGCGGCGGATTTTGGCAGTGTGGATATTTTAATCAACAACGCCGGAATCACACGGGACAATTTGTTGATGCGCATGGATGAAAAATCTTGGGACGACGTGCTGGACATCAACCTCAAAGGCGCGTGGTGCTGCACAAAGGCGGTTTGCCGCCAGATGTTTAAACAGCGCAGCGGACGCATTGTCAACATGTCCTCGGTGGTAGGTGTGATGGGCAATGTCGGACAAATCAACTATGCGTCCTCCAAGGCAGGACTGATTGGCATGACAAAATCCGTTGCCAAAGAATTTGCGGCGCGCGGCATTACCTGCAACGCGGTTGCGCCTGGCTTTATCCAGTCGGATATGACGGATAAACTGCCCGATGAAGTAAAACAGGAATATTTAAGTGGAATCCCGCTGAAAAAGTTCGGCACGGTGGACGATATTGCCAATGCAGTGGCGTTTTTGGTCAGCGACATGGCGAGTTATATCACCGGTCAAGTGATTCAAGTAGACGGCGGGTTGTTGATGTAAAGAAAGGGAGGATTACAGCATGTTTGAACGGGTACGAGAAGTGTTGGCAGACCAATTGGGTCTGGAGGAAAATGAAATTAAACCGGAATCTAAACTGAAAGATGATTTGGGCGCGGATTCGCTGGACATGGTAGAACTGATTATGGCAATGGAAGAAGAGTTCGACGTAGAAATTCCCGACGAGGAAGCACAGAATATCCGCACCGTGGAAGATGCTGTAAACTACGTGGAACAATATGAAACGAAATAGAAAAATATTAGATAGTGTGGAGGAATGGAAACGATGAAACGAGTAGTGATAACCGGAATGGGAACGATTACCGCGCTGGGAAAAGACGTGGACACCCTCTGGAACAACATCAAAGCAGGAAACTGCGGTATTTCAAAAGTAGAAAAATTCGACACAGAAGGATATACCTGTAAAGTGGCGGCGGAAATTAAGGATTTTGACCCGGCGGAATTTATGGATAAACGCGCGGCAAAACGCATGGACAGATTTACGCAGTTCGCTGTTGCGGCAGCAAAACAGGCGGTGGAAATGTCGGGCGTGAAAGTGGACGAGGAAGATGAAAACCGCATTGGCGTCATTTTGGGAAGCGGTATCGGCGGCATTGAAACCTTTGAACAGCAGTGCAATGTGCTGCGCGATAAAGGGCCGGGACGTGTGAGCCCCTTCTTTATCCCCATGCAGATTCCCAACATGGCGGCAGGACAGATTGCCATTGAATATGGTATCAAAGGCGTGAACCATGTGGTGGTTTCGGCATGTGCGTCCGGAACAGACGCAGTTGGGGAAGCGTTCCGCAACATCAAACATGGATATTCCGATGTTGTCATCACAGGCGGTGCGGAAGCGCCGATTACGCCGCTTTCTTTTGCAGGATTCTGCTCCATGAAAGCGATGTCAACAACGGAAGACCCGTCTCGCGCCAGTATTCCGTTCAGCGAAGAGCGCAACGGTTTTGTCATGGGTGAGGGTGCAGGTATTTTAGTTCTGGAAGAGCTGGAACATGCCAAAGCACGCGGCGCGAACATCATTGCGGAAGTGACCGGCTATGGCGCGACAGACGACGCGTATCATATCACTGCGCCGGCAGACGGAGGCGAAGGCGCGGCGCGCGCAATGAAACTTGCCATTGAAGAAAGCGGTATTGAACCGGAAGCGGTTGACTATGTCAACGCGCACGGTACTTCTACCGAGTATAACGATAAATTTGAAACCATGGCAATCAAAACGGTGTTTGGCAGCAATGCCTATAATTTGGCAGTCAGTTCCACAAAATCTATGACGGGACATCTGCTGGGCGCAGCCGGCGGCGTAGAAGCGATTATCACCGCGCTGGCGCTGCGGGACGGATTTTTGCCGCCGACCATTGGACTGCAAAATCCGTCAGAAGACCTTGACCTTGATTATGTACCGAATCATGGACGGGAGCAGGAAATGGTATATGCCTTGTCCAATACGCTGGGCTTTGGCGGACACAATGCTGTCATTGCGCTGAAACGGTACGAAGGCTAAAAGAGATAGGAAGTAACAGCAATGGAACACAATAAAATTGACGGCTACACCTTTCGCAATGCGTCTTTGCTTCGCTTGGCATTAACACATACCTCGTATGCCAATGAAAAGCGGCAGACACATTTGCAGAGCAACCAGCGGCTGGAGTTTTTGGGCGACAGCGTGCTTTCGGTTGTGGTGAGCGACTATATTTATCAGAAGTTTCCGAATATGCCGGAGGGAGAGCTGACCAAAGTGCGCGCCAGTGTGGTGTGCGAAGCGACTTTGGCGAAATGCGCGGCGGCGCTGCATCTGGGTGAACGGCTGTATTTGGGGCGCGGCGAAGAACTGACCGGCGGACGCACGCGTGTGTCCGTTTTGGCGGACGCATTTGAAGCGGTTTTGGCAGCGATTTATTTGGACGCCGGTATGCAGCAGGCGCGGCAGTTCGTTTTGCACCATTTGGAACCCTATATCACGCCGCATTTGGTGGATGAACTCAACACCGATTATAAAACGGTGCTGCAAGAATTGGTGCAGCAAACCCCCGACCATAGCATTCATTATGAAATCCGTGACGAGAGCGGACCCGACCATGATAAAGTCTATCAAATTGCAGTGTTGATAGACGGAACAGAATATGGCTGCGGCACGGGAAAAAGCAAAAAACGCGCGGAACAAAACGCGGCGCGTCAGGCAATTGATGCATGGAAACGAAAATAAATGAAATGAAAAAGTAAAATCATCAAATCATAAAAACCGCGGCTTATGTCCGCGGTTTTTATACCTATCAGCCGCGAGCGTTTCATGTGGGGATGCGTCTGTGAGAGACAAAATCCATCTATAAGAGGTGAATTTATGATAAAATATTGGAAAACTTTGCTTGTGGTATTCATAGCAGTACTTTTTGTAGTATTTGTCATAAAAATTTTGCCGCTGTTTTTACCTATTCAATATGCAATAAAAGACTTGCCTCAAAATAACTACTATATTTTAAGAGGAGAAAAAGTAACCGGATATCAATGGAGCATTATTGGCGATCAAAACGGATTGTATGCCGAAGATTCGTTACAAAAACGGGACATTAATCTAATAGGTAACGAGCCGATTTATAATTTTTTTAGTGATTCAAGTTCAGGGAATAATAAATTCGTATGCTATGGAGAAATTGTATATGATTCCCCCAAACAACGTCCTAACATGGGAAGCAGCGGTTCGGAACTTGATGAGTATGTGCTGAATGTGGTTAGGCATAAGAGAGTCGAATATTATACGCCATGCAGGGAAAATTTTTCGTAAATGCGGCGTCAAAGAACCGCTTTCCATACGTCCAGTATGCAAAGGAACCTTTTCCTTGCCTTACAAAAAATTTTCTCCTGCACGGTTCTGCGAAGTCCCTAGGAGCAGATTTTTTCGTAGGCAAGGCAAAAATACGCAGGAATACTAGCGTATTTCAAGTAATTTTAACACAGCATACGGGAAAATCTGCCCTAGGGACCGCATGAGATTCGACTCTCTTATGCCTGAATGGGATATTATGTATCCTATTGACAGAGATTTATTTCTTGGTATACTTATTCCCAAAACCTATCTCTGTCGGTATGATTTTTACTATGATAAACAGTATTCTTTCTTTGAGATGATAAAAGGACTGTATATTTGGAATTATAAAACAGCGCCATTGCCATAGTGGCGGATACTATATCAACAGTTTTGTAGGGGAGCGGAAAATACACGGCAGCGGATGAACAATTAAATCCAATTCGTTCAAAATGAGGTGTAATATGAGACAATGGGAAATATCCAAACATTTACCACTTAATGGTGAAGTTTATAACAATTACATAAAAAAACAATGGGTATCATTTGATCAAATTGGTGAATCATTTGGCGAAAAGGTATTAACCCCCGAAGAGTATTTTCGTACGGAACAATTATATGTGGACGCAGTTATGCTTTTTATGAAGTTTTTGAAAATTGATCAATTATACGTTAAATTCTTAGATCATCAAATATATCATAATGATCCATATGTAAGAGATGTTAATGGGAATATTATAGAATATTTTGATGCTAAAATGGTTGATTATCTCAAAAAAGCCTTGATTTACGGGCATACAAGCAGGA
>CAMNSU010000031.1 GCA_946555455.1 uncultured Clostridia bacterium
CCTACGAAAATTCCATCAAATAACAACCGTTTATGATAAAAAAGGATACCTTCTAATGAAGGTATCCTTTTTTACATAGCGGTAATTATGATACCATATGGACTAAATGGCTGAGCATAGCGGCAGCATATCCGAAAACGCATTCCAAAAGAATACGCGCACCGCCCCTATCGTGTCACTACCGAAACCGGCAGGTGGAACAACAACCTGTTTGCCCGCTTCCTGAAACGTAACATGAACCGTAGTAACGTTACAAGTTCTTCCGTTTTCGTATGTCGCAAACATTATGTAATAAGTACCTGGTCTTGGTGCCGTTACCATCACCTTCCCCTCCTCGGTATAACGCGCGCTGAACACTGTCGGCGGCAAACACGGCAAAACTACCGTTACCGTTCCATATTCAGATGTATATTCCTGCCAGCCGTCTTGATTTTCTGTCGGCGCAATGGAGTCGCCCGCTGTCCACACCGTTGTATCAGACAGAATCGGCAATGTATGGTTTTCCTTATGTGTAGTATCGTTTAGACAACCTCGCACTGCTGTTCCGGTTTTAGTCTGCGTGGGGTTTACAGTAATTTCCCACTTATCCCATTGATGACCCGTTGCCGCAATCATTTCATTCTTCGTTTGTCCACATACAGTGCAGGCATATAACATGTTTCCTGCCGATTCACACCTTGCTGGTTCCGTCACAACGCCGCTATCCCATATGTGTTCTTCCGGTTCGCACACACCGCCTTTTTCCTCGCAAACCGTGAATGCTTTGATACGGGCGGCATACTTGCTTTTATACCAATAATCTTTATTCTGATAGGTCAAATTGTTCTCCTGCGTAAGCCTAACAACCGCATTACCTGCACCATTGGACACTTTTACCACCACACTGAAATAACTTCCTTTTTCAATTTTGATAGGTTTATCCAACACGATGGTATAATATCCGGAATGCTCAAACGCCGCCGTTTTCTGTGCCGCAAGCGTCCCTTTCGTAGGTGTTATGTTAGAAATATTGCTAATATCCTGTTCCTTTTGCAAATCCGTATAAATCTCCGCTTTGCAAGTTACATTCTTTCCAATGATTCCCACGTTCACTGCCTTAATATATTCAGATATACTGTCCGTACCCTTTTTCGCTTCAAATACGTTAGCAGCATTGTTACATTTTAGAGAAAGTGTCAATCCAAAATCCTGTGCTTGGCTGTCATAAAAATAGTTATACTCATATTCTTCCCGTGTTGCATAATCAAACGCGATAATTGTTGAACTACCACAGTCATAAGACAAATAAAAATATGGCAGGGAATGATAGCTGTTTTTGATAATCCACCCGCCGTCTTGCGTAGCGCCGCCCGGCTGAAATTTTTCTGCCGGAATAGAATCGTCCCAGCCAATAATCGTGCAGGCATGCGGATATGCGCTGCTTCCTGTTTCATTTTTGGCATTGTGGTAGTCGCGTTCCGACTTATTGTTGTAGGAAAATGTGACCGCTCCATATTGCACAATCGCACGTTTAATCGCGTCACGGTCTTTTTCATTTTCAATACAAATCGCGTTTTCCAATCGGTAATCTGTGTTATCATATATCGTTTTTAAATCAACAGTAATGCCGGTTTTGACAGGTCCACACCACTGTGACCAAACCGTGGCTCCATATCCAGGTTCTCCGCTGGTATTATACCAATTCGCTCCTGTTATTTCCCCTTTTGTGTTTCCCAAAGGGTCTGCTCCTCTGTTATGTCGGGCATACCCGAGATTTTCAGCAGAAAGCGACAATGTATTGTTTGTCGCCCCAGAATCAATCCCCTTCCGCAAAATAGAAGCTTCTGAACAACTGACGGAGGCATATGCCCAGCATAAATCCGAACTGCCTTGATCCTTCACAGGTGTGATAATCTGATAATCACGGCTGTCAAACCGCGGCAGTTTGGCAACCTCTGACGGGTCTGACAGGCGCAGTTCCTCTAACGTTTGGGGCGCATCGGTATGTATCGGCGCCAGCGTTACATCAGCATAGACAGTTAATGTTGTCATTACAGATATGCTGATGCAACTGCTTAAAACAAATTTTATGCCGTTTTGACACAGCATTTTTTTCAACAAACTATTCCCCCACATTTTTCTGTTCTTCTCCACCTATCTTTTTCTATCATTCGTGTTTTCTGTCCCGCAGCATCAGTCCGCTGACTGCTTTTACAGGGCTTTCTCCTTCAAACAATACGCGGTATGCCTGTTCCACGATTGGCATTTCAATTTCCTGCTGCCGCGCCAAATGATAGGCGGCAAGCGTTGCCGGAACGCCTTCCACCACCATTTTCACCTCTGCCAGCGCATCCTCCACCTTCATGCCCTGTCCAATCAAAATACCCGCCCGCCGGTTGCGGGAATGCATACTAGTACAGGTCACAATCAAATCGCCGATTCCACTAAGTCCTGAAAACGTTTCCGCTTTTGCGCCCAGCGCCACGCCCAACCTCGAAATTTCCGTAATACCACGCGTCATCAGCGCCGCCTTGGCGTTGTCGCCGAACCCTGCGCCATCGGAAATGCCGGCGCACAGCGCAATGATGTTTTTCAGCGCTCCGCCATATTCCACGCCTGCAATATCCGTGTTTTTATATACGCGGAAAGAATCCGTCATAAACAAATCCTGCACATATTCCGCAACCGCGATATCCTCCGCTGCCGCAACAATGGTGGTCGGCATATTCTTTGCCACTTCCTCCGCATGAGACGGTCCTGACAACGCCGCAATCCGCAAATCCGGAATTTCCGCTTTCAGCACCTCGCTCAAGCGCATGAGGGAATCCGCTTCCAACCCCTTGGAAACGCTGACAACAATTTGTTTTTCCACGTCTAAATATGCTTTCATTTTTTGCGCTGTGCTGCGCACACCTTTGGACGGTACGCTGCTGATAACAGCCTCGCTGCCTTTGATGCAATATGCCAAATCCGGACTGCACACAATATTATCCGGAAATTTCACGCCCGGTAGGCAGGCTTTGTTTTCCCTGTCCCGCTCCAGCGCCGCGCTTTCTTCTTCAAAAAATGACCACAGACGAACTTCATATCCTTTTTCGGCAAGCAGCACTGCCAACGCGCAGCCCCAGCTTCCGGAACCGATTACTGCAATTTGTTTCATGTTATTCCGCTCCTATATTTCATAAATTGAGCATAAAAAGACCTGCCCGCACTGTCCTCTATGAGACAGCCGCTTGCGGCGCACATTCTTTATGCTTATGAAAAGATACGTATGAAAAGAGTACCCTTTTCATACGTATCGAACTTCCTATTCTTATTGTACCGTAAGGCGCGGAAAATTACAAGTATTTTTTCAAATATTTTCCTGTGTAAGAGCCTTTTGCTTTTGCAACGGTTTCTGGCGTCCCTGCTGCCACAATTTTTCCGCCACGGTCGCCGCCCTCCGGCCCGAGGTCAATAAGCCAATCCGCTGTTTTAATGACGTCCAGATTATGTTCAATCACAATAACCGTGTTGCCGCTGTCCACAAATTTTTGCAAAACCGTAATCAGTTTGTGGACGTCCGCCGTATGCAGACCAGTTGTCGGCTCGTCCAAAATATAGACGGTTTTTCCGGTAGGACGTTTGGACAGTTCCGTTGCCAGTTTCACGCGCTGCGCTTCCCCGCCGGACAATGTGGTGGAACTTTGTCCCAATTTAATATAACCCAGCCCCACTTCGGAAAGCGTTTGAATTTTTCGGTGGATTTTTGGAATATTTTCAAAGAATTCCACCGCTTCATCTACCGTCATATTCAGCACTTCACTGATATTTTTACCTTTATAACGCACTTCCAGCGTTTCGCGGTTATACCGCTGTCCTTTACAAACTTCGCAGGGCACATAAATATCCGGCAGAAAATGCATTTCAATTTTATTGATACCGTCGCCGCTGCACGCTTCACAGCGTCCACCCTTGATGTTAAAGCTAAAGCGTCCCGATTTATACCCGCGCGCTTTTGCGTCTGTGGTGCTTGCGAACAAATCACGGATATCGGAAAATACGCCGGTATAGGTCGCCGGATTGGAACGCGGCGTGCGTCCGATGGGAGATTGGTCAATGTTAATCACTTTGTCGGTATATTCCAGCCCGACAATTTCGTCATATGCGCCCGGGCGTTTGCGCGCGCCATTGAGTTCCGTTGCCAAAATTTTATACAAAATCTCGTTAATCAGCGAACTTTTTCCGCTTCCCGAAACGCCCGTCACTGCAATGAACGTCCCCAGCGGAAAATCCACGTCAATTTTTTTCAAATTGTTTTCCGCCGCGCCGCGCACCGTCAGCACATTTCCGTTCCCGTCGCGCCGCTGCGCCGGCACTTCAATTTTCTTTGTTCCGCTTAAATATTGACCGGTAATGGAGTCCGCGCACGCTTTGATGTCCTCCACCGTTCCCTGTGCCACGACTTCGCCGCCGTGAATGCCCGCGCCCGGGCCGATATCCACAATCCAGTCGGCGGCATACATGGTATCTTCATCATGTTCCACCACAATCAGCGTGTTTCCCAAATCACGCAAATGTTTCAGCGCTTCCAGCAGACGGTCATTGTCCCGCTGGTGCAGCCCAATGCTTGGTTCGTCCAAAATATATAACACGCCCATCAAACCGGAGCCAATCTGCGTTGCCAAACGGATACGCTGCGCTTCCCCGCCGGACAGTGTTCCGGCGCTGCGCGACAGCGTCAGATAATCCAGTCCGACATTCACTAAAAATCCCAATCGCGCTTTGATTTCTTTCAAAATCTGGTGCGCAATTTGCTCTTGTTTGGGTGTTAATTCCAATTGCTCCAAAAACTCCATGATTTTCACAATGGACAAAGAGGTCAGTTCTTCAATATTTTTGCCGCCGACCGTCACCGCCAGCACTTCCGGTTTCAGTCGCTTTCCGTGACAGTCGGGACATTTAATATTGCTCATATAGTTTTCAATTTCCGCTTTGGCATAATCGGATTGCGTTTCCGTATAGCGGCGCTCCAGATTGTTCACGATGCCTTCAAACGTCCCCATATAGGAAGTGCTGCCAAAGGAACGCTTATACTCAAACTGCATTTTTTTACCCTTGCTGCCGTATAAAATAACGTCCATGACATTTTGCGGCAGCTGCGCAATCGGTGTGTCAAGGCTGAAATCATATTCTTTTGCCAATGCGCCGAAATACATTGCCGCAAGGGAATTTTCGTCCCCCACGTTACCCCAGCCGCTTGCTAAAATGCCGCCCTGGCGGATTGATTTCTTTTTATCCAAAACCAGTTCTGGGTCTATTTTCATCATCATACCCAGCCCTGCACAGGTCGGACACGCGCCATAGGGACTGTTGAACGAAAACATACGCGGCGACAGTTCTTCAATGCTCATGCCACAAATGCTGCACGCATAGTTTTGACTGAACAAAATTTCCTCGCCGTCCACAATGCTGACATATGCCAATCCGCCTGCCAGCCCCAGCGCGGTTTCCAAAGAATCTGTCAAACGCGTTTCCACGCCCGGGCGAATAATCAGGCGGTCTACCACAATATCAATGTCGTGCTTTTTCGTTTTTTCTAAATTGATTTCTTCCTCCAGTTCCCGCATTTCCCCATCCACACGTACGCGGACATATCCATTTTTCTTTGCCGTTTCCAGCACTTTTTGATGCTGCCCTTTTTTGGCGCGAATCACAGGCGCCAAAATCAGCATTCGCGTTCCTTCCTCAAACGCAAGCACTTGGTCGCAAATCTGGTCAATGGTCTGCTGCTGAATTTCAACGCCGCATTTGGGACAGTGTGGCACACCGATACGCGCGTACATCAAACGCATATAGTCATATATTTCCGTCACAGTTCCCACCGTGGAACGCGGATTTTTGCTGGTGGTTTTTTGGTCAATGGAAATGGCAGGTGAAAGCCCTTCAATGTAGTCCACATCCGGCTTTTCCATCTGTCCCAAAAACTGCCGCGCATAAGCGGACAGCGATTCCACATACCGCCGCTGTCCTTCCGCATATATCGTATCAAATGCCAGAGACGACTTTCCCGAGCCGGAAAGTCCGGTGAACACCACTAATTTTTCCCGCGGCACTTCAATATCTATGTTTTTTAAATTGTGCTCCCTCGCACCCTGAATCGTAATTTTGTCAAAAGACATCGTATATCACCCCAATTTCTTTTGTAGTTCTTTGATTTCATCACGCAGTTTGGCGGCAAGTTCAAATTCCAGCAGTTCTGCTGCTGTTTGCATTTCACTTGTCAGCACACGGATTTTTTCCTCCACATTTTCACTTGACACATTTGCTGTTTTTTCCGGTTCCATAACCGTTGCTTCAATTTTTTCACGCACATCTTTCACAATGGTTTTGGGCGTGATGTGGTTTTCTTCATTATATTGCATTTGAATCGACCGGCGGCGGTTGGTCTCCTCTATCGCCCGGCGCATTGCTTCCGTGATTTTATCCGCATACATAATGACTTTTCCTTCGCTGTTACGCGCGGCGCGCCCAATGGTCTGCACCAGCGATGTTTCACTGCGCAGAAATCCTTCTTTGTCCGCATCCAGTATTGCAACCAAGGATACCTCCGGAATGTCCAGCCCTTCACGAAGCAAATTGATACCCACCAAAACGTCAAATTTTCCCAGACGGAAATCGCGCACAATTTCAATCCGTTCCAGCGTTTGCACATCTGAATGCATATATTTTACCTGTACATCGCATTCCGTCAGGTAATCTGTCAGCGCTTCCGCCATTTTCTTGGTCAGCGTCGTCACCAAAACGCGCTGGTTCTTTTCTGTGCGAATACGTATTTCCGACAGTAAATCGTCAATTTGTCCCGTCACGGGACGCACATCAATTTCAGGGTCTAAAAGTCCGGTCGGTCGAATCACCTGCTGCGCAAAGACCTCCGCTTTCTCTTTTTCATAGTCCGCCGGTGTTGCGGAAACAAAAATCGCCTGATGCACTTTTCCTTCAAATTCCGAAAAATTCATGGGGCGGTTATCAAACGCCGACGGCAGCCGGAATCCATATTCAATCAGAGATTCTTTGCGCGCATGGTCGCCGTTGAACATCGCGCGCACCTGCGGAATGGTCACATGGGATTCGTCCACCACCAGCAGAAAGTCTTTGGGAAAATAGTCCATCAGCGTATGCGGCGTGCTGCCTGCCGGTCGTCCGCTGATATGGCGGGCATAGTTCTCAATACCGGAACAGAACCCTACCTCGCGCAGCATTTCAATATCATAGCGCGTCCGCTGTAACAGGCGCTGTTTTTCCACCAGTTTTCCTTGTTCCTCAAATTCTGCGCAGCGTTCTTCCAATTCTTTTTCAATCCCATGGATAGCCGTTTCCAGCTTATCCTTCGTTGTCACATAGTGCGACGCGGGAAAAATCGCCACATGGTTTCGTTTGCCAATGACATTGCCCGTCACAAAATCCACTTCCGAAATTCTGTCGATTTCATCGCCGAAAAATTCCACGCGGATTGCTTTTTCACTGTTGCCCGCCGGAAAAATTTCCACCGTATCTCCGCGCACACGAAACCGTCCGCGGACAAAATCCACGTCCCCGCGGTCATATTGAATGTCCACAAGCTGCCGCAGCAGTTCCTCCCGCGATTTTTCCATGCCGGGACGCAGGGAAATCACCATGTTTTTATAGTCAATCGGGTCTCCCAAGCTGTAGATACAACTGACGGAGGAAACGATAATCACGTCTTTCCGTTCAAACAATGCCGCTGTCGCAGAGTGGCGCAGCTTATCTATTTCATCATTGATGGAAGCATCTTTTTCGATATACGTATCCGTATTTGCAATGTAGGCTTCCGGCTGATAATAGTCATAGTAGGACACAAAATATTCCACCGCATTGTTGGGAAAAAATTCTTTAAATTCGCCATATAACTGCGCTGCCAACGTTTTATTATGCGCCAGCACCAGCGTCGGTTTGTTCACTTTTTCAATGACATTGGCAACCGTAAACGTTTTTCCGGAGCCTGTCACACCCAGCAGCACCTCCGCCTTGGCATGGTTCAAAATCCCGTCCGCTAATGCTTTAATTGCCTGCGGCTGGTCGCCTGTTGGACGATAGTCTGACACCAATTCAAATTGATCCATACCGCACCTCCGTTTCTAGTCCCATAAAAGTTCAAATTTTAAAACCCAAACATTTGTATGCGTTTCATATTATACCATATCCGTATAGGAATTGCAAGATTCAATCAACAAAAAATCGACAGGAAATTCCGACTTGATTTATACGTTTTTCACTATTTTTGTGGACATAAAAAAGCTGCTTCCGACTATCCACATGTCAGAAGCAGCTTCTATGTAAAAATAATGAGGTATACCGGCGTCTCATAGCCGGTCAAATGAGGGGATTACATTTCTTTAGACGGCGGAACCATTTCATTTGTTCCACTTTTTTAAAAAAAGTATCCCCCCATTTTCTCTACGGTTTATATCTTGTTCAGTACCACTGATTTAACCGTTGAACTGGCCTCCAGCGCATAACGGATTCCCTGTACGCCAATACCCGATTGTTTGATTCCCAAAAAGGGGAAATGGTCGGGAGAGCGTTCGCTTTTTCCATTGATGTTGACCGTTCCTGCTTCCAACTGTTCCACAACATCAAACACTTCTCTGATGTTATTGCCGAACACAGACGCTTGCAATCCATATTCGCTTTTGTTGGCAATGCGTACCGCTTCCTCCGCCGATTTTACGCGCAATACAGGTAGTATAGGACCGAACGGTTCCTCCCACGCCAGACGCATCTCCTCCGTCACATGGTCGGCACAAATGGGATAGAGTAAATTTCCCCTGCGCTGTCCTGTTGTAAAAATATCCGCACCGCGGCTTTGGGCGTCCTCTACCAGTTCCATCACAAAATCTGCTGCTTCTTCGTGAATCAGCGGCGTTACCATGCATCCATCATAGGGATTTCCAACCGTGATTTCTTTCATTTTTTCTTTCAATTTAGAGACAAATTCATCTGCCACTTGTTCCAGCACCAGCACCCGTTTGATTGCCGTACAGCGCTGCCCCGAATAGCCAAATGCACCGCTGATAATTTGACTGACTGCATGGTCTAAATCTGCATCTGCCAAAACTACCGCTGCATCCTTGCCGCCTAATTCCATGACAAGCGGAATCATTCCTGCGCCTTTCGCGATGATTTGTCCTACCTGTGTGCTGCCGGTGAAATTAATCATATGAATGGAAGGCTCCCGCAGCAGTTGTTGCCCCACTCTTTTGCCTGCGCCTGTGACGGTGCCCAGCAGTCCGTCCGGCAATCCTGCCGCCTGTAAACACTGCACCATGCAAAGGGAAACAACAGCTCCTTGTGATGGCGGTTTAAACACTACGGCATTCCCCATTACAAGCGCCGGTACAATTTTGCTCATCGCCAAATTAATCGGATAGTTAAAGGGTGACACCGCCAGAATAACGCCCAGCGGCACCCTCGATACAATCGCTGTTTTTGCCGCCGATTCACGTCCCATAGCGCCGCCTTGCAGCGTTTCTCCCGTCATGGTTTTTGCAAACTGCACGGTCGCACGTATCAGTCCCGCCGTCCGTTGCACCTCCGCGCGGCTGCTGGAAATATCTTTTGCAATTTCGCGCACCAGCATATCTGCCAGCTCCTCCTGATGTTCCTCCAACAAGTCTGCACTGCGCAATAAAATATCACCGCGCTGCGCCAGCGGCGTCTTTCCCCACTGTTTTTGCGCAGCGGCACAAGCTTCTACTGCCGCATGGATATCCGCATCCTCCATCATAGGCACCCTACCGCACAAACTGCCGTCTATCGGTGAAACAATCTCCAAATATTCTTTACCGTTCAGCCACTTTCCGCCCGCCAGTCTTTTATAATCCATGCCATCCCGAATGGTATCAAACAACATATATGCCGCCTCCGCAAAATATTTTTCTTAGTATTTCCGGCTGCATACCATTCTATTCCATTTTTTCGCCCTCGTTTCCGCTTCCTTCAAAATTTTCCGGCAATGCATTCCCCATAAAACAGCGTCCGCCTCCGCGCTTCATTTTACTATAAATACCTGATTCTCCCTGCATAAACGCTTCTTTCCGGAAATCAGCAGGAGACTTCTTTTTCTTTGTGCATTTCTCCTAATTTTTTTGTCGTTTTTTCTACATTACAGTGATTGTTTTTCTGAAATTCCTCTAGCTTTTTTTGCGGTTTACTGTTATAATGAATAAGATGGGTTTGTGAAAAAAAAGATAAAGTCTGAATTTTTCGCCCATTCCCTGCCCGAACGGCAGAAAACACCAATGCAAGAGACGTTATCCGCCAAAGCGGGCAATGGTTTGTTGCAGGTACATAATTGCAACGAGAAGGGAGAATTCCACATGGAACCAAAAACAACGATTCCATTTCACGAAACGGAAGAACAAGCGGCAAAACTACAGGATATCATTGCCACGCATAAAGAAACGCGCGGTGCATTGATTCCCATTTTGCATGAAGCGCAGGAGGTCTATGGCTATTTGCCGATTGAAGTACAAAAACGAATTGCCGACGGTCTGGGTTTGTCTTTAACGGAAGTTTACGGCGTTGTCACATTCTACGCCCAGTTTTCCCTCAAACCCAAGGGAGAGTATAAAATCGGCGTCTGCCTCGGTACCGCCTGCTATGTCAAAGGTTCCGGCGACATCATTGACAAAATCAAGCAGCGTCTGAACATTGAAGTCGGCGAATGCACGAGCGACGGCAGATTTTCTTTGGACGCCACCCGCTGTATCGGCGCGTGTGGATTGGCGCCTGTCATGACCATCAACGATGATGTTTATGGAAAATTGACGGTAGATGAAATTGATTCTATTTTAAGCAAATATACCGCCTGATTGAAGGTAAAAAGGAGTGGTGCACATGCTGCTGTCTGAAATCAAAACCATTTTAAACGCACAGGTATTGACCGGCGAAGATGACAACGTACTGGAAAACACCAACATCAACACCGCTTGCGGAAGCGATTTGATGAGTGACGTCCTCGCCTATGTCAAAGACCAGTCGCTGCTTTTGACCGGACTTATCAACTCCCAAGTTATCCGCACGGCGGAAATGATGGATATTATCGCCATTTGTTTTGTGCGCGGCAAATCGCCGGCAGAGGACGTGATTTCTCTGGCAAAACAAAAGGGCGTCATTATTCTGGCAACGGACCTTCCCATGTATCCTGCCTGCGGCAGGCTTTATCAGAAAGGGTTAAGGGGGCGGAGCCATGCACAAATATTATAAAATTGACGGCAAAGATTTTTCCATTGCCGGCGAAGCGTCCAGCGATTTTAAAACCGTTTTGAAAAAGCTGGGAACACCTGCGGAAATTGTCCGCAAGGTCGCTATTGCCATGTACGAAGCGGAAATCAACACGGTCATTCACGGCGGTGGCGGAGAATGCGACGCGGCAATTGAAAAAGACAAAATTGTCATTACTTTTCGCGACCAAGGTCCCGGTATTGCAGACATCTCTCTTGCCATGCAGGAGGGGTATTCCACGGCAAACGACAAAATCCGCGAATTGGGTTTTGGGGCAGGCATGGGACTGCCGAACATTCAAAAATATGCAGATGATATGTCTATTGAAACGGAGGTCGGCAAAGGCACAACCGTTGTGCTTTCGATCAATCTATGAGGTGAGACCATGAGCTATTTTCACTCTGTAACACTGGACACGGATAAATGCCAAGGCTGCACCAACTGCATCAAACGCTGCCCAACGGAGGCAATCCGTGTGCGCGGCGGAAAAGCAAAAATTATCAAGGAGCGGTGCATTGACTGCGGCGAATGTATCCGCGTCTGCCCCTATCATGCAAAGCTTGCCGTAACAGATAGCTTTGACATGCTGGGCGATTATGAATACAATATTGCACTGCCCGCGCCCTCTCTTTACGGACAATTTAAAAACACAGAGGACGCCAACGTGATTTTAACAGGTCTGGAGGAAATCGGTTTTGACAGCGTTTTTGAAGTGGCGCGCGGCGCGGAAGCGGTGAGTGCGATTACTCGCCGGCTGCTGCAGGAGGGGTCGCTGCAAAGTCCTGTCATCAGTTCCGCCTGTCCTGCGGTTGTGCGGCTGATTAAAGTCCGTTTTCCAAATCTGATTGGCAATATTTTAAACCTGCTGTCTCCAATGGAGGTTGCCGCCATGATGGCGCGGCGGGAAGCAACAGAAAAAACAGGATTGCCGGACGAAAAAATCGGCGTGTTTTTCATCACGCCTTGTCCTGCCAAAGTGACGAGCATCAAAGCGCCGCTCGCTTTGGAACAGTCTAATGTCAGCGGTGCGATTTCCGCTAACGAAATCTGCGCCAAACTGATGCCTGTTTTAAAAAACATCACGCAGCCCAAGCCCCTGTCTGTTGCGGGCATGGAAGGCGTGTCCTGGGCGCGCAGCGGCGGTGAATGCGAAGGCACGGACACCATGCAGTATATTGCGGTGGATGGCATTGACAACGTGATGAACATTCTGGAGCAAATTGAGGACGAGAAACTGGACGACGTGGATTTCGTAGAACTGTCCGCTTGTCTTGGCGGCTGCGTGGGCGGCGTACTCAATATCACAAATTCTTTTGTGACGACAACGCGTTTGAAACATATCACAAGCGAACTGCCCAAACGGCAGGAAAGCTGTTCTGTCACGCTGGAGGACGCACTGTTCCGCACGCCGATTGAACACGAACCTGTGATGAAATTAGATGAAGATTTTGCAGTAGCCATGCAAAAAATGGAACAGATGGACGCGCTCTATGAAAGTATGCCGAAACTGGACTGCGGTTCCTGCGGCGCGCCTTCTTGCAAAGCGCTTGCAGAGGATATTGTCCGCGGATTCGGCAACGAAAATGACTGCATTTTCAAAATGCGCGAACGGGTGCGGGAACTTGCCAAAGAACTCTTTGATTTGGAAGCGCGCCCCTATGGGCTGAACAACCAAAAGGAGGACGAGGACTTATGAAAATCTCCGAACTTGCCGAAACGCTGCAATTGGAATTGCTGACAGAGCCGGATTATGACGACCGCGAAATCACCGGCTGTTATATCGGCGATTTGTTGAGTTGGGTCATGGGACGCGCCAAACCGCAGGACGTCTGGATTACGGTGATGAGCAATGTCAACATTGTCGCTGTGGCTTCTCTGGCGGACGCGGCATGTGTTGTGGTCTCAGAAGATGTTCCGATAGAAGATGCTGTCCTGCAAAAAGCAAACATGCAGGACGTTGTGATACTTCGCTCTCCCCTTCCCAGCTATGAACTTGGGCTTCGGGTACACGAGGCGGCGGGCATATGATGCGCTATGATTTTCATCTACATTCCGCCCTTTCCCCTTGCGGCGATATGGATATGACGCCCAACAACATTGTGAACATGGCAATGCTGAACGGTCTGGACGCTATTGCACTTTCCGACCACAATGCAACCGGCAATGTTGCGGCTGCTATGGAGGTTGGGCGCAGCGTCGGCGTGAAAGTGATACCTGCCATGGAAGTGGCGACAGCGGAGGAAGTTCATATTTTGACCCTCTACCCCACTTTGGACGCAGCGGAATTTGTCGCAAAACGCGTTTATGAAGCGCTGCCTGACATTCTCAATCAGCCGGAAATTTTCGGGCAGCAGGCGCTGATGAACGCCCAAGACGAAGTGGTGGGATATGAAGAAAAATTGTTAATCAATGCTTGTCGGCTTTCCATGGAGGAACTGTTCCGTTTGGTAACGGAAGCGGGCGGCGTATTTATTCCGGCGCATGTAGACCGTCATTCCTATAGCGTGCTGACCAATCTGGGGTTCATTCCCGACGATTTGGATATCCGCTGGATTGAAGTGTCACGGCGCGTGACGGATATATCCGCCTATTTGGACAGCCGTCCCGACTTGGCGCACTACAGTATTTTGCAAAATTCCGATGCACATTATCTGGAGGATATTGCTCAGGACGGCGGCGAATTGGATGGCGGTTTTGAAACATTATTTCGGCGTTAAGGAGAGATTCCGATGAAAGAATTATCCTTGCATATATTAGACATTGCGCAAAATTCTGTGAAAGCGAATGCTTCTCTCATTCAAATCAGCATTGATGAGGATACCGCGGCAGACACTCTGCGCATTACCGTAGCAGACAACGGCTGCGGCATGGACAAAGAATTATTGCAGAGGGTACGCGACCCTTTCACGACCACGCGCACAACGCGCAAGGTCGGCATGGGCATTCCGCTTATGGAAATGGCGGCGGTCGGCTGCGGCGGCAGTTTGGATATTCAGTCCCAAGTCGGCGTTGGTACAACGCTGTGCGCTGTGTTTGGACTTTCGCACATTGACCGTGCGCCGGTCGGCGACATGCCCGGCACCATGAGCGTTCTGGTATCCGGCAGTCCACAGATTGATTTTGTTTACACGCACACAGTGGACGGCGCGTCTTTTACCTTTGACACCCGCGAAATACGCACCGTATTGGAGGACGTACCGCTGGATACGCCGGAAGTCGCAAACTGGATACAATCCTATGTGCAGGAAGGGTTGGATTCACTTCAAACACTCTGACCCGCTATTGTTTCAAAGAAACTAGCGTGAACTATCACGTTAATAGATTGGATTCCCACACGGCGTTTTCGCCTTTACGGAAATCCGTTTTACGTCTTATCTGCCCACGATAAGGCGCTTAAAAATTTTTTATTATTATTTTGTGGGCAGAAAGGCTATGGGTAATTAATATGAAAAGTTTAGCTGAATTACAGGCAATCAAAAACAGAGTATCGCAGCAAGTAAGCCTGCGTCAAGACCGCGAGGATGGTATCCGCGTGGTTATCGGTATGGCAACTTGCGGCATTGCAGCAGGCGCGCGTCCTGTGATGAGCGCATTTATGGACGAAATTACAAAACGCGGACTGGCTGACGTCACGGTAACACAGACCGGCTGTATCGGCATGTGCCGTTTGGAGCCCATTGTGGAAGTATTTATGCCGGGCGAAGAAAAAGTGACCTATATCCACATGAATCCTGAAAAAGTGTCCCGCATTGTAGCGGAACATATTATCAACAAACGCCCCGTTGCGGAATTCACCATTGGCGCGGCAAACGAATAAGAGGAGATGAGTACAATGAATTTATACAGGGCACACGTATTGGTATGCGGCGGAACCGGCTGTACATCTTCCGGCTCCGAGAAAATCTTGAAAGAATTTGAAAAACAACTTGCTGAAAAAGGGTTGGAAAAAGAAGTGAAAGTCGTTCAGACCGGTTGTTTCGGGCTTTGCGCACTGGGACCCATTGTCATTGTTTACCCCGAAGGCGCATTCTACAGCATGGTAAAACCGGAAGACGTTGCTGAAATCGTGGAAGAACATCTGCTCAAAGGACGTATTGTGCAGCGGTTATTGTATGAAGAAACCATTCATGAGGAAGATGACGACATCAAGTCCTTAAATGAAGTGAACTTCTATAAAAAGCAAATGCGCGTTGCACTGCGCAACTGTGGTGTGATCAATCCTGAAAATATTGAAGAATATATCGGTGTTGACGGTTATCAGGCGCTGGGTAAAGTTTTAACGGAATGCAAACCGCAGGACGTCATTGATATCATCAAAGCCAGCGGACTGCGCGGACGCGGCGGCGGTGGCTTCCCCACCGGTTTGAAATGGCAGTTTGCCGCCGACCAGCCGGAAGGACAAAAATATGTTGCTTGTAATGCAGACGAAGGCGACCCGGGCGCATTTATGGACCGTTCCATTCTGGAAGGCGACCCGCACGCCGTTATTGAAGCTATGGCAATCGCTGCTTATGCAATCGGCGCAAACAAAGGTTTTGTCTATATCCGTGCGGAATATCCCATTGCAGTACACCGTTTGTCGGTTGCCATTGAACAGGCAAAAGAATATGGACTGCTGGGCGACCACATTTTTGATACAGATTTCAGTTTTGACTTAGAAATCCGTTTGGGTGCAGGCGCATTTGTCTGCGGTGAGGAAACGGCATTGATGAACTCCATCGAAGGACACCGCGGCGAGCCGCGTCCCCGTCCGCCATTCCCCGCAGTGAAAGGGTTGTTTGAAAGCCCGACCATTCTCAACAACGTGGAAACCTATGCCAATGTGCCGCAGATTGTCTTGAAAGGCGCAGACTGGTTCTCCTCCATTGGTACGGAAAAGAGCAAAGGTACCAAAGTGTTTGCATTGGGCGGAAAAATCAAAAACACCGGTCTGGTGGAAATCCCCATGGGTACAACGCTGCGTGAAGTCGTGGAAGAAATCGGCGGCGGCGTACCGAATGGCAAAAAATTCAAAGCGGCGCAGACCGGCGGGCCTTCCGGCGGCTGTATCCCTGCTTCTCTGATTGACACCCCCATGGACTACGATTCTCTCATCAGTATCGGTTCCATGATGGGTTCCGGCGGATTGATTGTCATGGACGAGGATAGCTGTATGGTGGACATTGCGAAATTCTTCTTGGAATTCACTGTAGACGAATCCTGCGGTAAATGTGCGCCCTGCCGTATCGGAACAAAACGCATGTATGAAATTTTAGATAAAATCACCAAAGGCAAAGGAACCATGGAGGATTTGGACAACTTAGAAGCGCTGTGCTATACCGTGAAATCCTCCGCACTGTGCGGTTTGGGACAGACGGCACCCAATCCCATTTTAAGCACGCTGCGCTATTTTAAAGATGAATATATTGCGCACGTTCAGGATAAAAAATGTCCTGCCGGCGTTTGTAAGGCGCTGTTGTCCTATGAAATCGTGCCGTCTAAATGTAAAGGCTGTAGCCTGTGCTCGAGAAAATGTCCGGTTCATGCCATTGACGGCGAACGCGGCAAGCCATTTGTGATTGACAAAAACAAATGTATCAAATGCGGCGCTTGTATGGATAGCTGTAAGTTCGGCGCAATCACGACCGTTTAATTAGGAGGATGATGAAGAATGATAAATTTAACGATTGACGATATTCCGGTTAGCGTGCCGGAAGGCACGACCGTTCTGGAAGCTGCCAAACAAGCGGGCATTAAAATCCCCACGCTGTGTTATTTGAAAGATATCAATGAAATCGGCGCATGCCGCGTATGTATTGTGGAAATCCAAGGCGCCCGCGCCTTGCAGGCTTCCTGTGTTTATCCCGCTACCGAAGGACTGGTGGTCTATACCAATTCTCCCAAGGTACGCGAAGCGCGCCGCGCAACCGTGGAACTGATTCTGTCCAGCCATGAACGCAAATGTCTGACCTGCCCACGCAACCGCAACTGTGAACTCCAGACATTAGCAGAAGAACTGGGCATTGACAATATCCGTTTTGACGGCGAAAACACACATCATGAAATTGACGACCTCTCCCCTTCTATCGTGAGAGACAACAATAAATGTATTTTGTGCCGCCGCTGCGTGAGCGTCTGTAAAAATGTGCAGACGGTATCCGTTATTGATTCGGCTTACCGCGGCATCAACACCCGCATTGGTTCCGCATTCGACATGAGTTTGGCGGACGTTCCCTGCGTGAACTGCGGACAGTGTATTTCTGCTTGTCCTGTCGGCGCATTATATGAGAAAAACGAAATTGACGACGTTTGGAAAGCATTGGCAGACGAAACCAAACACGTTGTTGTGCAGACTGCTCCCGCCGTCCGCGCCGGACTGGGCGAGGAATTCGGTCTGGAAATGGGTACGCCGGTGACAGGCAAAATGGTCAACGCTTTGCGCAAACTCGGGTTTGACAAAGTGTTTGACACCGACTTTGCGGCAGACCTCACCATCATGGAAGAAGGCACAGAGTTGCTGCACCGCATTCAAAACGGTGGAAAGCTGCCCATGATTACGTCCTGCTCTCCCGGCTGGATTAAGTTCTGCGAACATTTCTTCCCGGAATTTATTCCGAATCTGTCCAGTTGTAAATCGCCGCATCAAATGTTCGGTGCAGTGCTGAAATCCTACTATGCGGAGCAGATGGGCATTGACCCCAAAGATATTTATGTGGTTTCTGTCATGCCTTGCAGCAGTAAGAAATTTGAATCCAAACGGGAGGAAATGGCAGTAAACGGTCTGGAGGACGTTGACAGCGTTATCACCACCCGCGAACTGGCGAAGATGATTAAACAAGCCGGTATTCAGTTCACAAGATTAGAAGACGGCGAATTTGACGTACCGTTTGGTATCGGCAGCGGCGCCGGCGTTATCTTCGGTGCAACCGGCGGCGTAATGGAAGCGGCTCTGCGCACCGTAAAAGAATTGGTGGAACACAAAGATTTGGATAAAGTGGAATTTGAAGCAGTTCGCGGAACTGACGGCATTAAAACCGCTTCCGTAGATATTGGCGGAACGGCAGTCAATGTTGCTGTTGCGCATGGTCTCGGCAATGCCAGAAAACTGCTGAACGATATCAAAGAAGGCAAAGCAGATTATCATTTCATTGAAATCATGGCATGTCCCGGCGGCTGCGTCACAGGCGGCGGACAGCCGATTGTAGACAGCTTCACGCGTGCGGAAGTGGATGTGAAAAAACTGCGCGCCAAAGCGCTCTATACCGAAGACCAAAATCTGCCGGTACGGCAATCGCATAAAAATCCGGCGATTATTAAAATCTATGAAGATTATCTGGGCGAACCCTGCGGTCACAAATCGCATGAATTGCTGCACACACATTATGCAGCGCGCAGCAACTATATTGAAGACTAATTTTTGTGTATATTCAATTTATCCTTTGCCGCATGGCAAAGGATAAATTGATTTTTCAGTACATTTACAACAAGGAGGACTTTTCATGAAAAAGTTTAGGGTTATCTTAGCTTTTTGTACGCTGCTCACTTGCACGTCCATGCTAGGATTCGCTGAAGATGCGGCTCCCGAAGCGCAAATTATTGTCAAGGTGCAGTATGCTCATTCTCTTTCCAACGGTGCTAAATTTCAAATCGACCCCAGCAACTCAGAAATTGTACCATTTTATGAAAACGACACCATGATGGTTCCGCTGCGGTTTATTGCGGAGCGCTTGGGCTATGAAGTGACCTATGACGGACAGACGCAAAGTATCGAAATTTTGTCCGACCCGGCAGTACGCCTGGTCATTGGCGAACGTGAAATTTCTGTGAACGGTACTGTACAGCCGATTGACCAGCCTGCATTGGAACGTTCCGGACGCACGTTTGTCCCGCTGCGTGCTGTTTCGCAGTCTCTTGGCAAAACGGTTGTCTGGTTCCCGAATGACGTTGCCGTTATCGGCACAGGCAGTCAGGACAGTCTCCGCCGGATTGCAGAACAGGACATGGACACCATTCTGGCTCGCCTTGAGAACGCTCAAACGCCGCAAAATAGTGCGGATACCGATTTTCAAACAATCAAAGAAAAACTGAAAAAAACAGTCTATTCCTCCACTGCCGACCCTGCGGAACTTTTAGAAAAATGGCAGGAGGACGGTAGTTTTTCCGGCATTGACTATTCCTCCGACGACCGCAGCATGTGGCCCGCTGTAGACCATCTCAGCAATTGTAAAACAATGGCGATTGCGGCTTATTCGCCGGAAAACACCTATTATCAAAACGCGGAGTTGAAAGATAAACTCGCCAAATCGTTGGATTTCTGGGTACACGGCGACATCACGCCCAGTCTCAACTGGTGGTATGGCGAAATCGGCAATCCCACCCGCCTTGTCGATATCCTGCTGATGGAGCCGGAAGGCGTTTCAGATGAAGTATTGCAGGAACTAAACAAGCAGGCAAACGCCGGCAGCATTTTTAACGAAAAACAGGAATGGTATTCCACAGAACGTCCGGTTGCAAGCACCGGCGGCAATTTAACAGATAAATTGCTGATTACTTTTAAAACGGCAATCGCAACCAATGATGAAGCGCTGCTTTACGACATCATGGGATTGCTGCAAAATGAAATGCGCAT
Organism: uncultured Clostridia bacterium; assembly: GCA_946555455.1. Classification (GTDB taxonomy): domain Bacteria; phylum Bacillota; class Clostridia; order RUG12999; family RUG12999; genus JAAWTG01. The sequence goes on from CAMNSU010000031.1 coordinate 19,874, forward strand.
CTTCCCCAAAAAGAAGTCCAATGACTATGCCAACGATACCGAAGGCATTAAACCGGACGGCAGTTTCCATCAGCATGGCAACTCCCTGCAATGGGGCGGTTACGGCGAAGTATATTGCGGCGACGTCAATAAGATTCTGAACTATGTTTTGGATACCAAATACATGGTGAGCAAAACGGCGCTAAATGTATATGCCAACTTTATTTTAGATGGTATGCAGTGGGGATTCCAAAATGCCTACAAAGATTTCACTATTACAGGACGCGGATTCTCACGTCCGAACAGCAGTAAAGGCATTCAAGGCTCTGTGAAAGAGTCGGTGGAACTGCTGCTCCATTTCCCTGATTTAGACCGCTATGACGAATTGGTTTCACTAAAACAAAACCGTCTGGGCGAAACCGACACCATGACCGGCAACCGCAATTTCTGGTATTCTGATTATATGGCACACAAACGCCCGGGCTTCCATATCGGTATCAAAACTAATTCTTTGCGTACCAAACCGGGAGAAGTAGTGAATAATGAAAACACACTCGGCTATTATATGTCAGACGGCGTAACCAATCTCATGATGGATGGCAGCGAATATGAAAACATCTATCCGCTTTGGAACTGGAACCGTGTTCCGGGCACCACAACGCCGCAAGGCGCACTGCAAAATCTAAACGATGTCGTAGAGTGGTATGGCGAAGGAATCGGACATTGGCGCGGCACGACTGATTTCGTGGGCGGCGTCAGCGACGGCACCTATGGCGCGTCCACTATGGACTATAACCGTGATAAACTCTCTTTGCATAAATCATGGTTCCTGTTCGACAACGAAATGGTTGCGCTGGGAAGCGTTATCAATTCCTACAGCGGTATGGATATCTATACCAACCTGAATCAGGCATTGCTGCGCGGCGATATTCTCATTGGCAAAAATGGTTCCGTTACCAAAGCAAACAGTGGAAAACAGACCATTACCGATGTAGATTATATTTTACATAACCGCATTGGGTATTATTTCCCCCAAAAACAAACGGTGGAACTGGACAGCGGCTCGCGGGAAGGTCTTTGGGAAACCATCAATACAGCGCGCGTCAATATACCGGAAAAGCAGGACGTATTTGAACTCGGTATTTCCCACGGCATAGACCCTCGCGACGCTTCCTATGCATATGTTACCGTAATGAATACTGACGAAGCTGCCATGCAGCAATATGCACAGAATGCTCCCATTACTGTCTTGCAAAACGACGACCGTATTCAGGCAGTTTATCACAAAGATTTAAAAATGCTTCAGGCAATTATCTATAAAACCGGAACCATTGAAACACCGGACGGATTAAAAGTGACTACCAACAAACCTTGTGCAATTATGGTGCAGGAACTGGGCGGCGAATTCAAAATCACGATTGCCGACCCCACCCAGCGTCCGCGCGATTTGTGGGTCTATGTTAATCGCGAACTGCCGACAAATGACCGCGTTTCCTATAAGGATGGTCAGTCCACGGTGGTATTCAGTTTAAATGACGGTGCATATGCCGGAAGCAGTACAACATATAGTTCTAAAACAGGATTTTCCGCTTTCTTGAAATAATGGAAGAAACAACATATAAGTAATATATACAAAAGGGGGACTGTCTCGTTAAGACAGTCCCCCTTTTGTATATTCTATATCATAGTCCTTATACCGTTCATCACCTGGGAATATACCCTGCGCTGCCTGTGTACTCCACATTCTTCTCACTTCCGGAAAATCTCCTTGTAAAAGTTCTGCATAAGTTCTGCTTCTTTCATAATCATAGTATTGTCCATTATCAAAATACCAAAAAGCAGATTGGTTTGCTAATCGATAGAGCAACGTTTCAAATTCTGTTTTTGTAATCTCTATGTCTCCATTTTCATAAAATCGATCAGTTTTCAGCAATAATCCTGCTTCTTGGGCATATTGATGTGTATATTCCAACTTATACCAATCATCATGATATACTGTTTTCTGTTCTATAAACCGCGCCATAATCGCTACTGCTTCATCTGCTGTTATTTTATTGAATGGATAAAAATCCCCACCATATCCTTGAATCATATTGATTCCTACAGCGCAAAGCACATAACATTCTTCTAGGTTACTAATTTCATCACTTCCTCCAGAACCCACATCTGCAAATGGCGGTGCTATAAAAAAAGGAGGAACAGCATTTTCATCGCGAACTCCAAATACTTTCATGATTGCCGGAACCGCTTCAATCCGATATACACCCTCATCTGTACGAAAACTATCCTTATCTATCACATTTAATTCTTCTAGATATTTTCTGATATTATCTGGTTCATCTGCTCGGCTGGTTATTGTTCCCCCCACTCCAATGACCAAGCAGCACATGACAGCTATCACTTTTTTTAATATTTTCATAATGTCCCTCCTCTATTTAAGGATTATAACCATTCTATCTGCTCTCAACTATCCCGATTTCACCTTTCGGATAGGAATAGGTATATATATTGTTCCAGTTTCTATGCTGCCCCTTCATAGCTCTATTCTTTTATCAGTTGATTATTTTCAGTATACTGGTACTACTGTGATTCTTCTCCGCTCTCAACTCTCTATTACGTTTCATATAATTTCTCTGATTCAATTTCTTTATACCGTTCATCACCTGGGAATATACCCTCTTGTTCCTGCCACCCCCACTTTCTTCCTGATTCAGGATAATTCCCATTCAAAATATCAGCATATGTTTTACTTCTTTCTAAATCATAGTATTGCCCATCATTAAAGTACCAAAAAGCAGGTTGGTTTATTAAGCGATAAAGCAACAGTTTTAATTCATCTGCGGTAATCTCTATATCCCCATTTTCATAAAACCGATCATTTTCCCGCAACAGACCATTTTCCTGCGCATATTGATGTGTATATTTCAGATCACCCCAAATTCCTATTGTAAACCAAGCGCCATAACCTATAGCAGTTTTATGTTCTTTAAACCTCACTATCATTGCCAATGCCTCATCTGCTGTTATGTTATCAAATGAATGAAAGAAAGCACCGTTATAAATCCAGCCATGACCTACAGCAGCAAACACATAAGCACGGTCAACACAACTTATCTTTTTATTCATAATATCTCTCTTTCCATTTGTCCCAATTGTTATATCACCAAATGGAGGCGAAATAAAAGTAGGAGAACACTTTCCAATACTTTCATCATCAAGTCCAAATGCTCTCATAATTACAGGCAATGCTTCAATTCTACAAACACTTTCTTCGTCATGAAAACTATCCTTATCTATCACATTTAATTCTTCTAGATATTTTTTAATATTATTTGGTTCGTCCGCTCGGCTGGTTATTGTTCCCCCCACTCCAATGACCAAGCAGCACATAACAACTATCACTTTTTTTAATAGCTTCATGATATTCCTCCTCTATTTAAGAATTATAACCATTCTATCTGCTCTCAACCATCCCGATTTCGTCTTTCGGATTATCGTTTTATATTTACCATGCAGTCTCATGCCATGTTGCGCTCGTATTTTATTTTCAGTAAAACGATCAAGCGGCGCGAATAAGTTTACCATTTTTAAACGGCTTTGTCACTTACCCGCAAACTATTTTTTCCGTTTGCAAAACGGCTGCGGATATTTTTCCGATTTTTTGTGGTGGTCTATGCACGCATCGCAGTCTCCATGCCGCACACAGTTTTTCCAGCGGCAATTACATTTTTTTGTTACCACTTCGTCTTTTGCCTGCTGCCAGTCCGCTTCCCGAAATCCTGTCAAAACCAAATGTTCTCCGACCAACAGGGGACGCTTCACCAGCATACCGTTGGTCGCGAGCAATGCAATCTGTTCTTCCTCCGTCATTTCCGGCAGTTTATCTTTTAGTCCCATCTCACGGTACAGCATTCCACTGGTTTTAAAAAAACGCCGCAGTGGAAGTCCGCTCCGTTTTATCCACTCTTTGAGTTCCTCCGCCGTGGGATTGTTTTCGACAATATGGCGCGATGTATAGGCAACGCCATTTTCCTCCAGCCATTTTTTTGCCTTTTGGCAGGTACTGCATTTTGGATACTCCACAAATAAATAGTTCATCTTTTTTCCTCCTTAATTCCATCTGAGTCCCTTGGGGTAATGATTTTTTATCACACCGCCGCTGCGTTTTCCAAATCCC
>CAMNSU010000032.1 GCA_946555455.1 uncultured Clostridia bacterium
CTGTCTGCTGTTTCACGCAGTCATATAATAAATATTCATTCGCGTAACCCGAAAACTTGTCGAACAGTTGTTGCAGCGCATCATGCAGCATGGCACGATCCTCTTCCGTCACCTTTAAAAAATCGGCATGGATAAAATAATTATATTGCCAATGCAAAATTTCGCTGTTGCGATAGCTGGTGTTTAAAATCACCATCTCCGATGTTCCCATGAATTTTTCTTTAATTTCATTCTTATGCACAGGTCGTCCGCACGATTTGATATATGCCGCAATTTGCGTACGAATTTCCTGTTTTTCCATGCCTTTTTTGATAATCAAATCCCGTTCAAACTTAAATTCCTTTTGAAAATAATATTTCAAGACGCCTTGCAAAAAATATTTGTTATGCACGTTGCTTTGCGCGTCCAATTTTTCCTGAAACTTTAAATATAACTCACTAAACAGCACGGTAGATGATGGCAAGGATAAAATATATTGATAAATTTCTTCCAGCAGCGCCGGATTGATTTTAATGCGGTCTTTTGAAATATAGGTTCCGCGGTCGCACAGCACCAAATAATTGGAGACCCGCGCCATCACAGAACGGTTGTTGCCCGCCAATTCCAGTCCTTCAAATTCCAAATGAACCAATTCCCGAAGCCGCTCTATTTGTTCATCATCATAAATCCGGATACCGTTTTTAAAATATTTTTTCACCGCCACGGCGCACAATTTTCCATAGGAAGAAATGCCGCGGTACACATAGTCGCCGCTCTTTTTATAACCATTCATGAGCAGATAGTTCAGATAGTCCTCCAAATCCACAAAGCTAATACCGCGCGCTGTCAACGCTTCATCAATGTCCATGACTTTTTCATAAAAATTCTGCACTTCACCGATATGCTTCGCCGTGATCTTTTCCAGCTTTCTGAGAACCTCTTCCGCCTTCATGCCGTTCACCAGCAGCTTATCCGCAAAATTTAGACATTCCTCCCTGCGCGCCACGGAAACCACATATTTCACAACCTCTAAATCCTCTTTCGCATGGAAATAAATCCGAAACGAACGAAATGAAATATAGTCCGTGAAACGGTATTTCGCCTGATAAATATGGCAAACCACTTCAATGACATTGTTCACATACTCAATAAGACGCTGTTCAATCTGCCGGACACGCTCCCGCGTAATGTCCATTTGGTTTCCGAGCTGCTGCAAGGTAACGCCCGCCGCCCGCTGCACTAAAATGGAATAATGATAATTTTCTTTGATATAATCCAGCATACGCTGCACCAATTGTTCCCCCGGCAGCGAAAGGAGCGCTTGCAACTCCAACACAGATTCATAAATAGACGGCTCATTTGTGTGAATTTCTTCCCGCCGGTATCGCGCAAGTTCTCCGGCCGTTTTGATGCCATGCTGCCGTAGTATAGCTACAGTCTTTTTAAACCGTCCCATGTCATTCATGCACAATAGCGGCACCTTATCATTCGACGGATGAATTTCATCAAACACTTCGGAAACACCCGCTGCACCACCCGACTTTGACGCTTGTTTTTCCAGATTCCAACGGTACAAAATTTTTTCCCGTTTGGCTTTTCCAATTCCCTTCACATGGTTTAGTCTGCGGAAATCAAGCGAATTCAAATCCTGCAAATAGACATACCCTTCCCGATGACAAAATTCGACAAACAACCCAAAGATATTTTCATGGAAAACTTCTTGTATCGTACGCACCTAACCCTCACCACACTTTGCCTAGTATCTATTTATGTCCCCTTTTCTTCTGTTTTTAAAGAAGATTTCGCTTCTCCTATAGTAATAATGTAACACATTTTTTGAGATATGTCAATCTTTTTATGTAAAAAATGACGGACTTCGCCATGGTAAAATCCTCCTACCGTAACATTTCTATTGTTGCTGCAACCGCCTTTGCAATATATTGAGCCGACCCCAATGTTTCGTCCAACGTATTACCACTGCTTCCCACCTCAATAATAACCGCCCCCGGGGCAGCATGTCCATTAAACCGCGATGTACGCAAATTAATGGGGCGGGCAAACGTCGGACTGATTGCAAGAAATTGTTGTTGCAGCATGGAGGCAAATTTTAGGTTTGTTTGCCAATGGTCGTGCTTGAGTCCCAACTGGTCTGTGCCCACAACCAACATCACCTGCGCCACTTTTTGCCCGTCAATTTCTGTGACTAATTTTGTTCGTTCTCCTTGGTTGTTAATAATGGCGTCGCGGTGAATATCCAATACAATACGAATGGACGGATTCTCTTTCATACGCGCTGCAATCGTCTGGTACGCACGCGCATAAGAATCGTTATATTCAGGATAATCGTGCAAAGATTTGTCATGCACAACGCCAATTCCTGCCGCCTCCAAACCTCCTGCAACCTCTTCTCCAATACGCACAACATTATATCCTGTGTCTGTCGTCCTATCTGTTGATGTATAGGGAAACCGGTATTGCTCGGACTGGGCGTAGGACTCCGTGGCATGAGTATGTACAATCAGTACCTCCGGTTTTTCCGCTAAGGCAAACGGTTTTTCAGAGGAAAGCATCGCAGCAGCGTCTACCGGATAGGTTGTTTCATTATTAATTGTCACTTTATCCGAAACTTTAATATTTCCGCCGCTGGCGCTGATGGTTTTTTCCAGCGGATTGGTATTGATAGGCGGCAGTTCTTGTGATGGTTGTTCCACCAGCGTTTCTCCGCTGCGATAGCTTTTTTCTGCCGCCATAACAACCTCTCGCGTCATCACCGTTTTATAGACGCCGCTGGCACTTGCCATTGCCATTGCCGGACGATAGAAATTTCCGCCAAAAAGAACATCACAAATATTCGCCACCCGTTCCCCTACGCCGGGCTGCTGTTTCACAGACGGTGCATATAGCCCTGTTTGATCTGTGACAGCAGAAACGACATAGTATGGATGTAGTTTCAGCTTTAGCGCGGACACCAATTTTGTTCCGCAAATACCACCTGCTAAAAACATGCTGCAAATGATAACTGCCATCCACAAACGCGCCCGCGTCATTCCTTTGTACCTTCGCATAGTAACCCTCCGTCTATACTTCAGCCAACCTGTCCCGTATATTTTCACCTATATCAATATGTATATGTGGGAGGGCTTGTTTTTAGTATTGCTTTTTAGAAAAAAACATTGCTTGTCTCTCCTCCACTCCTCCTCCAAACATTTCCATATAACAAAGGCGGCTCTATATCCAATCCAATATAGAACCGCCTTTCCTTATGGGTCTTTCTCTAGGAAACTTGCCGCAAAAATTCCGGTGAATAGATTCCCTTATTGATTCCGTCTGACAAAACGCCGGAAATTTCTTCAATCATAGCGTCTATTTCTTTCGGCGTCACAATCATATCCGCCAGTCCGCTTCCCAGCGACTGCCGAATCAGGTCATAGCGTTCTTCTTCCTCCAAACGTTTCAGCATTTCATAAAAAGGCGACTGTTTGTCCGCGGATTCGCCCAATTTTCCAATCACCGCATCCAGCGCGTCATCAGCAATTGTTGCTGCATCCACCACCATAGGAACACCAATTGCAATCACAGGCACGCCCAGCGTCCGCTGCGACAGTTCTTTCCGCCGGTTTCCGATTCCCGAACCGGGTGAAATTCCGGTATCGGACAGCTGCACCGTAACGCCTACCCGCTCTGTGCTGCGCGATGCCAACGCGTCAATGGCAATTACTGCCTTCGGTTTGACCCGTTCCACCAACCCTTTTACGATTTCGCCCGTCTCAATTCCGGTAATGCCAAGCACGCCCGGCGACATGGCACAAACAGACCGTGTCCCCTGCTCCACTACCTCCGGCATATATTCCACTAAATGCCGTGTGACAAACAATTTAGAAATGGTTTTTGGCCCCAGCGCGTCCGGCGTAATATCCCAGTTTCCCAGACCAATTACTAATATTTCATCTTCATCACGAATCCCTCGTCCTTCTAATAATTGTTTGACTTGTCTGCCCAATACGCCGGCAACCGCCTCCTGTCCCTGCGCACTCAAACGCATAATATCACGGATTTCCACAGTAATATACTCTCCCTGTGGTTTATGCAGCGCCTGTTCTCCCTGCTCTGATAAAATGCGTACCTGCGTAATGTTGCAGCCCTCCATCTCAGTTTCTTGTAACTCCACGCCCTCCGGAACGTTTTTTCCGCCTTCCGTATAATATTCATGTGCTTCAATCGCTAAATCTGTCCGAATTGTTCTCATGCCGTTCCTCCTGTCGTTTTTACTTAGTTTTTTCTGCTTTTGGAATTTCATGCAAAAAAATATAAATTTTTATCCAAAAAACGCTTGACAGCAAACATTTGTTCTGATATAATATATACGAACAGAGGTTCTGGAACATTTGTTCAATTTCTTACAGAATGGTGTGAAATGGCTTATGAAAGACTATCATGCAAATTTAAAATTGGTTGCGGTGCAAAAACCCAGACGCGGAAAACGGATTACTATTTGTTACCCCCGTTTCATCTGTTTTATTCTTGGCGTTGTTTTACTTTGCATTTTGATTGGAACCCTTGCCTTTCACGCACAAGCAGATGAACTGATTCAACTCAAAACCTTGACCCATTATGAAACCATTACGGTTCATTATGGCGATACATTGCTTGGCATTGCTGAACAATATAGCCCTGATGAAAATGTTCGCGGATTCATGTGGGAAATCATGCAGCATAATGATTTGGATGATACCAAAATCGTGGCAGGCGAAAAACTTTCCGTGCCAATTTATGCAGTGCAGCAATGCAGTGCAAAACAAATGCGGTAGGCATAAGGGCACCCGAATATATTTGCACCAAGTACAAAGAATATTTCGCAATTCTTTACCTGCGAACCGCTTTTCATGCCTGAACAAATCAAACTTGTTTCTCATGGAAAAAGAGAGTATCATATTGTATCTTTTATTTTGCGCTCCACTTATCTCTATATCATAACAAAGCTGTCTCTTCTGATAAAAGAGACAGCTTTGTTATCTTTTTATAAATCAATAGGAATGCATTCGCACTTGTTTTGCATGATATCATTGCCTTTCAAACGATTCGATAATAATATGGCGCGCCTATTTTAAAACCTAAGTGCTCCAATCTCGCCAACTCTCCTATGTTCCGGCATTCCAGCTATATTGTCTACCTCCAGATTCCTGTATTGACGCCTAAAACCAAAGTCAAATTCTTTCATAGCTTTCGCAATACCAATTGGGAATGGAATTTTGCATACCATCATACCAAGATAGTATCTCTTTTCCTTGTGCAAGAAATAGTCTTACCTGTTCTTCCCCAAAAGGGATTGCCCATGGAAGAGAAGAAAGTGTGTTACTCGAAATATAAAGTGCAAGAAGATTCCAAAATTCCATTGGCACATCATTGTCAAAATATCCATTTACCATACCTGAAGCAAATAATGGCGATTTCTGCGCCGCCCACACAATACGATTAAATTCTTCCCACGGGTCGCCAAAATCATAGCGGTCAAAATCTATAATAACAAGCTTACCATTTTCAATCATCATATTACCGGTATGATAATCTCCGTGTTGATAACACTGAGGTCTGTTTTGAAGCAAATGACGGTTACTGTTTATGTAATTTATAAATGCTTCTCCGCCTTCATATTGAATCGGACAATCGTTATACAGTTTGATTTTCCTATCTATTTTTGCATTAAATCGCGTTTCCCAATCGGGCTGATGAGCCGGTGCAGGAATCGTATGAATTTTCTTTAAAATTTTACCGGCATCTATCCCAAGTGCATACTGCTCTGCGTTCACAAGATGCGGTAAAACATCTTCCGCATCTTCGCCTTCAACCCAAGACTGAAGCACATATATGCCTTCGTCACACGCGCCAATCTCAACAGGTTTGCACATTGGTATCCCCAAAGCTGCAACTTGCTGCTGCATACGAAACATTTCCGCGCGGTTTGCACTCTTACGAAAAGGCGTTATCCGCAAAAGATATTTTGTTCCGTCGGCAGCGGTTACACAATATTTTTCATCACACGACCACCCTCTGTTAATGAATTCTTTTGAAATAAATTTGCGTTGCGACATTCCGCTTCTCCTTTCATAGACAATGCGTTTAAAACTTTGCGTAAAACAAATTTTTGTCCAGGTATCTTTTATCTGAAAGCGCAGTAATTCCTGTTATATGCGTACGCCTAGGATTATATCAATATATGCTTCATCATCTGTCAATTTGAATTTATCCCTGTTTTTGTCCAGCCATTCTTGCCCCTTCTTTTCACCGATAATCTCCAACGCATTGTCCAGTTCGCCCTGCGCATAGTATAGCATTCCCTCTGGCGTTAATCGGTTCAGAATGGAAAATGCCTGCACCTCCTGCCCTTTTTGCGTCCCAATCTCACGCAGTTTCTTTGCGACCTCTACCGCAGAACTGTATTCGCCTATTTCCTGATATTTTTGCAGCAAGACGAATCCTTTCGCTATGTCAACCGTCCTCGCCTGTTTTGGAGATGTTGACAAGAACTGCGACGCAGTTTTCAGCGGATTATTTTGGAATTCCTTCAATGCTTTTTGAATCGTTTCTTTATTGCTGATTCCTTCATATTCAAATGCTTCCGCTTGCTCTGCAATCGCTTCCTTTGTCTGCGTATTCAGCGCGTCTGTATTTTGCGTGCTGTCGTAAAATTTGGACGTTTTCATAGATGGTTTTTCCGTATCATTTTGCGCAGAATCTGATATACTACTATTGACAGAATCTTGATTCTGTGGTATAGTGTTTGTATCAGAAGTACCCGCCACCTGGTCGATACTCGTATCGCCTGGCCTTTGAGCCACTTGTGGAAATGGGACTTCTTTTAATTTACCCACATTATATATTGTGTTGATTTCTCCGTTCTTTCCGACAGATATTGTTAATTTATAATATGAACCGTCACTGTCTTTAAAATAAGCTGTTCTATAATTAAATCCATCTTTAGCGAATGGGTGGTTCTTTGTATCTGGTATTGTTTTGTTCCCTTGTTTAGAAACCTGTGCAATTTCATCAATATGTGTTTCTGCCCGCAGCTTCGTTGCATATTCCCTATCTGTCATTCTTGTTTTTGTCCCATCTGGACGTTCAACATAATTTCTGAAACGTGCCTTTCCTGCAGTATCTTCTGTAATAGTAAGTGGGTCACCATCTACTCCATAAAACGTAATATTTTTATGTTTTCTTATGTTATCATTGATATAATGATGTACCTGGTTTGCCCACTCTTTTGGATTTTCTCCAAAAATTACCTGTCTATCCGCTTGCACATATTTTTTCCCGTCCGGCAATGTCTCAACACTATACCTTGCTTTCCCATCTGTCCCGCTATCCATTTCACTTCCCAATGCCTTTTCAAACATGCGTTCCAGCTTTTTGAATTGTGCATCTGTCATGCCGGAGGACTACACCCTATCCGCCGTATTTCTTCTGTAATCAAAAGAACAGTACCACGCAAAATGATACTGTTCCTTTTCTTTCATTCCTATATTCTCACCAAAACCATCATTATTTTACCAACCATCTTAGCGCACTGTCCAAAAATCCCATGCCTTCTGTCAGCCCCGCCATAACCACCATTGTCAATGCGGTCATAATGACGCCGGCAAGTAAAACGCCAATAAAAATCGCCGGAAGAGAACGTTTCAGCCGCAGTCCCAAAAGCGCCGCGATTAGTGCACCCGTCCACCCGCCGGTTCCCGGCAGCGGAATACCCACAAAAATTACCAATCCCCAAAAACTGTATTTTTTAATCGTATCCGATTTCATATGCGCCTTGTTTTCCAATTTATTAATCGTCCCGCGCACACGAGGAATTTGTTTCAACCGCTGAAATACCGGACGGATAAACAATAAAATAAACGGTATTGGCAACATGTTTCCTATCACACATAAGAAATAATTCAAAACAGGATTGATACCGCTTGCCAAACCTACCGGAATCGCGCCGCGCAACTCCACAATTGGCAGCATGGAAATCAAAAATGTCCAAAGTTCCTTATACATGGTCAAATTTCCCATTCAGTACCTTTCCTTTCTCTCCCACATGGCGCAAAAGGGTTCTCCCCCCCTCTATGCCTAAAACCAACACTATAGCAAACAGGAGAATAGTAACGCCTCAATAACTTCACCAATGAAAAAGGCTCCTGCTTGTTCTCATAAATCTATATATGAAAACTTTCCTACAAGCAGCAGCCTATACTACTGTGCAAATTTTAGCTGATATATGGCAGCGGGTCAACACGTTTTCCGTTAATGCCTCCGCCGACACGCACTTCAAAATGCAAATGCGGTCCGGTTGAATATCCGGTACTGCCCACTGCGGCAATTTTCTGTCCTTTGGAAACGCTTTGTCCCGGCGAGACATAAGTTGCACTGCAATGTCCATAGAGTGTAAACAATCCGCCTCCATGGCTAATCAGCACATAATTCCCGTAGCCCCTTGCATCATATTTTACTAACGATACCGTACCGCTGTCTGCCGCTAAAATCGCTGTTCCTGTCGACGCCGCAATATCCACACCGGTATGATTATTAATTGCTGTTTCACTTCGATATCCAAAACGCGAAGTAATTCTGCCGCTTACTGCAAGCGGCCACCCCATCACGCCGGATCCTCGTGTGATCGTCACACTACCGCCACTCTGCGCCGCCTGACGTTCCCGCTCCCGTTCTTCCGCTTCAATACGAGCCATTTCCCGCATCAATTCATCTTCCGAAGCTTTTAAGTTTTCTTGCTCCGCCCGCAGTTTGTCTTTGTCGTTTTCAAGCGATCGCATAATTTCCTGCTGGCGGGCAACGCTCGCTTCCATTCGCTGTTTCTCGCTGACTTGCAGCCCTTTTGCTGCTTCCTGTTCATTTTTCTGTTCTTCAATCACCAGTTTTGCCTGTTCAATGGTGTTTTTATCCGCCACCACTTCGGCAATTATCTTATTATCATTATCTACAATATATTTCAGCATATTCACACGCGTCAGCAAATCGGAAAAACTTTCCGCACCAAACAAAATTTCCAAATAGGAGGTGTTGCCGTTCATATACATGGATTTGACTCGCTGTTTCAGTTGGTCGTCCACTGCTGCCAAACGTTCTTCCGCCGCCTCCAATTCTTCATTTTTAGCTGCAATCTGCTGGTCGCTTTCATCAATTACGCTTTCAATTTCATCAATCGTTTTTTGAATTTCGTTAATCTGATTATCCAGCGCTTGCTTTTCTTCCATCACGTCTTGCTGCTGGCTTTCAATATTTTTAATTTCTTTTTCTTTCTGACTCTGCTGTTTTTTGCTTTGCTCGATTTTATTTTTAATTTCATCTGTTTTTGCAGCATATACCGGCAGGGAGACCAAAAAAGACCCTGCTAATACCACTGCTGCCAAACGCTTCCATGTTTTCGCCATCTTTTTCACCTCTTACACCCTTAAATGTTTGCGTACCGCCATAATGCTGCCAATGGAACCAATTCCAATTCCAATCAGACAGAATGCCAAAATCAGATAGACTAATATCGCATTCGCATCTACTAGTTTCACAATATCCAGCAATCCACTCCACCAGTGTGCAATGCCCCGATATCCAAAAAACACCGGAAAAAATGCAATCACAGCGCCAATCAAACCCACAATTGCACCTTCAATAATAAAGGGCCAGCGGATAAACCAATCGGTCGCCCCAACTGATTTCATAATACTGATTTCCCGACTGCGCGCCATCACTGCCAATTTAATGGTATTCGAGATAATAAACACTGCAATAAGCGCAAAAATCAGCATTCCTGCCAGGCTAACCCACCGGATTCCTTTTGTGAAATGTACAATGGAATTTAAAACATCACGCCGGTTATTCACCTGTAGGATTTGATTCATAGATTGAATGGATTTCTCAATATTTTCTGCCTGAGATGCATCGGAAAGCGTCACTTTGAAGCAATACGGCAGCGGATTGTTCTCGCCCTCCAATCCTTCAAATGCTTCTGCGCCGTTCTCCACTTCCTGTTTAAACCATTCAATGCCCTCTTCCGGCGTCTCGACCACAACGTCCGCGACGCCGGCAAGCGCCTTGATTTGTTTTTCCATTTCACTCACTTGCGCCTGCGATGCGCCGCTGTCCATAAATGCCTGAATTTCAAACTGCGCCTGTAATTGCTGCGATATATACTGCAAATTATCTCCAATCAATATCGCCACACCAAGCAGAATCAAACAAAAACAAACCGTAGACATGGAAATCAGGCTCATCAGTTTATTTCGCCAAACACTATACAGGGATTGCCCTGCATAGTATTTCATATTTCTCAGTGGCATGTGCTCCTCCTTGTCCTATTCATCACCATGGTGAATATTGATATTGAGTGCTTCCAATTCCTTTAAAATATCCCCATATCCTTGTTTTTGGCTGGTATAGGTAAAATCAAAAACCGTATCCTCCGACACTTGGTTTTCATATGTATAACCGCCCTGTTCATCCTTCACAATTTTTCCGCGATCAATCGCAATCACGCGTTTTTGCATTTCATCCACAATTTTTTGAGAATGCGTTACCATGATAATCGTCGTTCCATATTTGTTAATACGGTCCAGAATTGCCATAATTTCCCATGCAGTTTCATCATCCAGATTTCCCGTCGGCTCGTCCGCCACAATCAATTGCGGATTGTTTGCCAGTGCGCGCGCAATTCCCACCCGCTGTTGTTCCCCGCCGGAGAGTTCGTTGGGGTAGCATTTTGCTTTCATGGTCAGCCCCACCATACTCAGCACATCGGGAATCCGCCGGCGAATCTGCCGCTGCGTTGCGCCGATAACCTCCATGGCAAATGCAATATTTTCATAAACCGTCTTGTTCGGCAGCAGACGGAAATCCTGAAACACCATACCAATACTGCGCCGCAGATACGGCACCATTTTCCTGCTGAGTTTTGTCACATCAAAATCGCCTACGCGTATGTAACCCGTATCGGGTTGTTCTTCATGCAAAATCAGCTTGGTCAGCGTAGATTTCCCCGCACCGCTATGACCTACAACAAACACAAAATCGCCTTTGCGAATATGAAAACTCACATCATCAAGCGCTTTCACGTTATTATTATAGGTTTTCGTCACATGTTCAAACAATATCATTGGCTCTCCTCCTGCACAGCTTGCCTCTATTCACGCTCCAGCCGTATTTTTGGTTAGGCATTGAAAGAGTAGAATCTCATGCCTAAGCAAAGGAGCGTCGAACCGCGCACAGCCCATGGGGTTCGGCGCTTCTTTGGTTAAAACTTCACTGCACCGGAAGACAAATATTTGTTTACCATCATCGCAACCTTAAATGTCACTGCCTGGTCAAACTGACGCAGGTCAAGCCCAGTGATTTTTTCGATTTTATCCAGACGGTAAACCAATGTATTTCTATGCACAAACAGTTCCCGCGCCGTTTCCGACACGTTCAAATTGTGTTTGAAAAACTTTTGAATTGTCAAAACCGTTTCGGAATCCAAAGCATCAATGGATTCTTTTTTAAATACTTCTGACAAAAACAGTTCGCAAAGGGTGGTCGGAAGTTGATAAATCAACCGTCCGATACCGAGACTTTCATAGTTCATGATTTGTTTTTCCATATCAAAAACTTTTCCGACATCCAATGCAATCTGCGATTCTTTATACGCTTTTGCCAGTTCGCGAATATTGGTGCAGACGGAACTGATACCAATATAGACCCTGATAACAGTCTCTGCACAAATGGTATCCACAATCGCCTGCGCCGTCTTTTCCAGTTCCTGAATATCTACATTTTCCGGCACTTCTTTTACCAGCGCAATGTAGCGTTCATCAATATTGATAATAAAGTTTCTGCCCTTTTCAGGGAACAGATTTTGCATAATGTCATAGATAGAAAAATTCGTTCCGCTGGGATTCTGAATCAAAAAGACAACACGGTGAATGTCAATCGGCAGGGCAAGTTCTTTTGCTTTAATCAAAATATCGCCCGGCAGAATATTATCCATCAGGATATTTTTCACCAGATTTGTTTTGTCATATTTTTCATCGTGGAACACTTTGATGTTGGACAGCGTGATGGACAAAACACTGCAGCACATTCTTGCCGTTTCATCGCCGCCTTCACAAAATGTGATGAAATCGATTTTATTGCGGGTACCTATCGGCTTATAGGTAAATCCGTTGTAGGAATACAACGCCGCCGGATCCGCATATTTTTTCAAAATTGTTTCCACCGTGGCAGGATCCAGTATGCCCGGTGTGCATGCCGTCACAGACCCAGCGCTGTCAATAACGCCTAATTTTCTGCCATAAAGTTCCTTAATCTGATTGATCACATTCTGAAACATTCTGCTGCTCAAAATAGACCGCCTCCTCATTTGTTTGCAAATATCAAAAGGGCTCATCTCCTGATTTTACAAATACCTAATATTCATCTATTATATATAATAAACTTTTTTCACACATTTTGCAAGATTTTTTTTACTTTTTTCTCAAATTTTCTTCAACTTTTTTCTGCCGTCACATTTTTTTCCCGAAAATGCTTTACTAAATTTGTTAAATGTGGTATACTTTTAATAGTATGATGTTTTAAAGGAGGCAGGAAAATGGCAGAAAAAAAGAAATATTTAGAATATAAAGGCAAACCATTTATTCGTCGCGGCAACACTATTTTTTACGGTGACCCCACAGACGATTTTATGATTGAACTTTTGATTCAGGACACCACGCCCGGAAATGGCATTGAAATTTCCGGAAATATTATGATTCAACTCATTAATAACAACCGTTCCGGCAAGGATCATGTGGTGAAAACGGCGCAACGCGAAGGACTTTTTGCAGCAATGGATATTGCTGAATTCTGGCTGCTGGACGCGCTGGGTGAAATTGCCGATTAACATTCCGCCCCCGGAGTCGTTCTGGGGGTTTCGTTTACACAAAAGGAGGCACAACATATGTTTGAACACGTTGACTTGTCCATGCTGGCAGATTTTTATGAATTCACCATGGCGGACGGCTTTTTCTCCAGTGGGCTGGAAAGCCGCATCGCCTATTTTGACACCTATTTCCGCGCGATTCCCGATAATGGCGGATATGCAATTATGGCAGGTACGGAACCGCTCATGGAATATTTAAACAATTTTTCTTTTTCGGAAGATGACATTGCTTATTTCCGCAGCAAACAGATGTTCAGCGAATTATTTTTGGACTATCTGAAAAATTTTAAATTCACCTGCGACGTCTGGGCTGTGCCGGAGGGCACGCCTGTATTTCCGGGCGAACCGCTCGTCATTGTGCGCGGTCCCATTGTGCAGGCGCAGCTTTTAGAGACCATGATTCTGCTCACAGTGAATCATCAAAGCCTTATCGCAACCAAAGCAAACCGCATTGTCCGCGCAGCGGACGGTCGTCCCGTCATGGAATTCGGTGCACGGCGGGCGCAAGGCTACAGCGCGGCAATGTACGGTTCCCGCGCCGCCTATATTGCAGGTTGTACTTCCACCTCCTGCACGATTACCGACAAGGACTGCGGCATTCCGGCAGCAGGTACCATGGCGCATAGTTGGGTGCAGATGTTCCCCAGCGAACTCGAAGCGTTCCGCGCTTACGCACAAAAATATCCCACCAATTGCGTGTTGCTGGTGGATACCTACAATGTGCTCAAAAGCGGTATGCCCAATGCAATCCGCACTTTTGATGAAATTTTAAAACCCATTGGTATCCGTCCGCTGGGGGTGCGTATTGACAGCGGCGATTTGACCTATCTCTCCCGCAAATGCCGGAAAATGCTGGACGAAGCCGGTTATCCCGATTGTAAGATTGTTGCTTCCAATTCCCTTGATGAATATATTATTCGCGACATGCTGACACAAGGTGCGAAACTGGACTCTTTCGGTGTGGGCGAACGGCTGATTACCTCCAAAAGCGAACCGGTGCTCGGCGGCGTTTACAAACTCACCGCAACAGAAGAACCGGACGGCACCATCACACCGAAAATCAAACTTAGCGAAAATGTTGCGAAAATTACCAATCCCGGCTTCAAACAACTCTACCGCCTCTATGAGAAAGAAAGCGGCAAAGCCATTGCAGACGTTATCACACTGCATGACGAAGTGATTGACTCTAGCAAACCATATGAAATTTTTGACCCGGAACATACTTGGAAACGCAAAACCATAACGGATTTCACCGCCCGACCCTTGCTGACAAAATTGTTTGAAAACGGTCGCCCGGTCTACACGCCGCCCTCCATTCAGGAAGTACAGTCCTATTGTACGGCGCAGGTGGATACGCTCTGGGAGGAAGTGACGCGGCTGGAAAATCCGCACCGCTATTATGTGGATTTGTCCCGTCCGCTTTGGGATATGAAACAGGAATTATTATCCAAACATTCTATATAACGGCAAAATTCTTATCCGATTGCTGGGAAATTTGAATAAATTTGAAAAAAAGACTTGCAATTTTGCTCTATTTCTGTTAAGATATAAATAGTGTGTGCCAATTGGTACAAAAGTTGAACAGAAAATTGAGGAAGATTTACAGGACTGTTTCATTATAGGAGGTGTTTTAGGAATGGCAAAATGTGAAATTTGTGGAAAAGGCGTGTCCTTTGGTATTAAAGTCAGCCACTCGCACAGACGTTCCAATCGGACTTGGAAACCGAACATTAGAAGCGTACGCGCAATTGTGAACGGAACGCCCAAACGTGTGAAGGTTTGCACTCGTTGCCTGCGTTCCGGTAAAGTGCAGCGTGCTGTATAAAATGAGACAAGCTATTCTAAATGGCTATCACATGACATGCTAAAGAGCGTATCGTTTCCCTAACGATACGCTCTTTTTGTTGGCAGCGGCAGCGTTCGTATATTGCCGCCCTATCTCCGCTTCCATCTGCCTATTTTCATAGGTCAATCAATTCCAAATTTCTTTTGCCATATTGAACGCCGCCCATGCTTTTGGCCAGCCGGCATAGAATGCGGCATGGGTAATGATTTCCGCAATTTCTTCTTTTGAAACACCGTTTTTCTTCGCCTCTGCAAGATGAAACTTCAAAGAACTGTCCAGAATGCCGCTTGACATAAGCGCGGTTACTGTGACAATGCTGCGTATTTTCAGCGGCAGTTTATCCGTTCTTGACCACACCTCGCCAAACAGCACGTCATCATTCAACTGCGCAAATTTCGGCGCAAATGTTCCAAGCGCATCGCGTCCTGCCGTTACTTTTATCTTTTCCATTCTTCCCCTTCTTTCTTTTCATACAATGCTGTATCCATTATACCCACCGGACTTGTTATCTGCTAAAATGATTTGCTTCCAGCCAATCTTGTATTTGCGCATCAGTTGTTGACGCTGTACCTCTGAACCCTGATGTAACGTTACTGTCGGGACAGATACTTTTGATTTCCGACACACTGGAATCAATACCGCTGGAACCGCTTGTACAGAACGGCATAATTGTCTTGCCGCTTAAATCATAGCTTTCCAAAAAAGTACAGATGATTCTGGGCGCATATCCGTACCATATCGGATAGCCGAGCATAATCACATCATAATCGTCCATGTTTTCCACACTGCCCGATATCTCAGGGCGCGTATTTTTGTCATTTTGCTCATTGTAAGCGCGGTTATCTCCGTAATATTGCAAAATGTCGTCCGTGTAGGGCACTTTTGCGTTTATTTCGTATCTATCCGAATGGGTAACACTTTGTATTTTATTTGCGAGGTTTTCTGTGTTATCTGTATAAGAGAAATATACGGTCAATACGCGGTTAGATTTTTCTGCCGACGCCGGTACAATTGATTTTTGGAGCCATTCACTTATTTCATCTCTGTCATACGACGCATAAGTAACTGTTAAGCCCTCTTTCATAACGCTGTTCGGTGCAAGTTTTGCCATCATGCTGATCCCCTGTCCAAACCGTCCGCCGCCCATAGAACAAAACGGAACAATGGTCTTGCCGCTCAAATCATAATGCGCTAAAAAGCTGCTGACCGGAGCAGGTATGGAAGCCCACCAATTACAATATCCGAGTAAAATCGTATCATATTGGCTGATATCCAAACCCGCGTCCTCTAAATATGCATTCAGTTCCGGCAACTCGCCGCTGCGCAGTTCATTTAAGGCTTCGCCGTATAACGCCGTTCCGTTGTGCGATGACGAATACGGATTTTTCCGTTCAATACGGAATATATCCGCGCCTGACATTTCCTGTATTATTTTCGCAAATCCGTCTGTATTACCGGTTTGCGAAAAATACGCAATCAGCGTTTTTCCGGTTGTCTGCCCCGCTTTTGCACTGTGAACACTTGTCAGTTCGCCTGTCATAGGCGCCGCATTGCGCACCAAACGCATACCAATACTATACAGCGGAACATTTGCCGAAAACGCACTGCGGTATGCGCTGCGGATATGTTTCGGGAAATCGTTCCAACCGCCGCCGCGCGCAATTTTGTAACTGCCTTGTTCTGCGCCTGTCGGATTTGACGAAATGTTCATATCATACGCGCCATACCAATCCCATACCCATTCAGCGGCGTTGCCATGCATATGATACAAACCGAAATCGTTCGCACCGTAATTTCGGACGTCTACCGTATATCCCAAGTAACCGTTTACCCAACTTCCGCTTGCGTCGTTGTTATATCCATATGCATTATAGCAGTTTGCGTCTGTGTCATTTACATAATCGCCAAAATGAAACGGCGTAGTGGTATTTGCTCGTGCAGCATATTCCCATTCCGCCTCCGTCGGCAAACGATAGCCGTTTGCACTTCTGTTCCAAGTAACAGTCTCTCCCGAAACCGTATAACAAGGCGTTAGACCTTTGCTTTTGCTTAATGCATTACAATATTCTATCGCGTCATACCAAGTAATATTTGTTACAGGTAAATTCTCTCCCTTATTTTCGCTCGGATTTTTACCCATCAAATCTTGATATTCCTTTTGCGTCAGTTCCGTTTTTGACATATAAAAACTATCAACGGTTACTTCGTGCAAAATTTCATCAGCGCCGCGCTCCGGCTCGCTTGCCGGACTACCCATTTGAAAGGTTCCGCCGTTTATGAATGCAAGCTCGTCAATGTTTGGCGTGAAATTCAATTCCAAACTGTCAATCCAATTCTTGATGGTGTCGGCGGTATCTCCGCCGGTGCAGCGCCGACCGGCACGCCAATCGACATTGGCGCTTAATTCGCGAATATTGGATACGCTGTTATCAATACCGCTGCCGCCGCTGGTGCAGAACGGAACAATGGTCTTGCCGGCTAAATTTTCTTTTTCCAAAAAAGTATAAATAATGCGTGGCGCGTCGCTGTTCCAAATCGGATAGCCAAGAAATACGACTTCATATTGTTCCATATTTTCTACTGCATTTGCAATCGCAGGGCGAGCGTTAGCATCATGTTGTTCCTGAACAGCGCGGCAGTTCGGATTGGTATAGTCCAGGTCTGCGGCAGTGTAAGGCTGTTCGGGAATAATCTCGTGTAAATCAGCTGCATCTGTTCCAATCGCATTTACGATTATTTGTGCAACACCTCTGGTCGTTCCCGTTCCGGAAAAATAGACCACAAGAGCCTTACTGCTCGTAACAGGATTCGTAGGCAGTGGCGTGGGCGTAGGCGCCGCGGTAGGAGAACTGCTGCCGCTTGGTCTGGAACTTCCGCCGGAGGAACCGGAGCCGCCGGAAGAACCGCCTCCGGATGGTCTTATACTTCCATTACCGGAAGCATGATTGTTTCCCTGCAAATTGTTATCAGACGGCAAAGTTACATCAGCGCCGCTTCCAAGACGTGCAATTCCCATGAAAACGGTTGCAACCTGCGCGCGGGTAGCGGCGGCGGTTGGTGCAAAGCTGTTGTCATTCATGCCACTTACAATTCCTGTGCTATATGCCCAATTCACAGCAGAAACCGCATAATCTGAAATATCGGCACTGTCTGCAAATGCATTTGTATTTTCCGGCAAAGGACTGCCCGCCTGCCGCCAAAGTATTGTTACCAACTGTTCGCGGCTAATGGAATCGTCTGTTCCAAACAGACCGTTTCCATAACCGTTTATGATTCCTTGCTGTATGCCCCAAAGCACAG
The DNA here is from genome assembly GCA_946555455.1 of uncultured Clostridia bacterium. GTDB lineage: Bacteria > Bacillota > Clostridia > RUG12999 > RUG12999 > JAAWTG01. Next base: position 18,069 of record CAMNSU010000032.1, read on the forward strand.
CGTCGGAATACCATTCACCGTTTACAATATCGCTGAAATCAGTATTTCCGCTAACAGCCGGACTGCCCGCCTTTCGGTATAGTACGGTAATCAGCATAGCGCGCGTCATTTCGTCATCGGGCGAAAAAACATTTTCCGAAGTTCCGTTCATCAAACCGTTCTCACTGCAATAATTCACTGCTTCAGCATACCAATCATTGGAGGAAACATCAGAGAATATCGTATCCGCTGCATTTACCAATGTCGGAATACTCATACAAAACACCATTGCAAGAGTCAAAACGAATGCCAATGTCTTTTTGAAAGCTCTCATTCCATATTCCTCCCGTCTAATCTCCAATCCATTCCTCAATTTGTGCGCTTGTCGTTGACGACGTTCCTCTCATTCCGTCTTTCACTTCCGCATTCGGACAAAGGCTTGTGATAGCAGCAACCGAACTGCTGATACCGCTGCCGCCGCTGGTGCAGAAGGGCATGATTGTTTTACCCGACAAATCGTAGGTTTCCAAAAATGTGTTTATAATTTTCGGCATGGTACCCCACCAAATGGGATAACCAAGATATATCGTATCATAGTCGTCCATGTTTACCGCAATCGGTTCAAATTCCGGTCTTGCCGCATCGTCCTGCTGTTCGCTGTTTGCGCGGCAATCGCTGTTATAGTTCAAATCTTCACTGGTATATGGTATTTTCGGAATGATTTCATAAATGTCCGCGCCCGCTGCTTCTGCGACTTTTTCTGCAAGCGCTTTGGTTGTTCCTGTCGCCGAAAAATAGATCACCAAACTCTTTGATTCGTTTGTTTTCGGCTGTTCTGCCGGCGCTGCGTCCGGCGGAGACAGTTGTTCCGACGTCTGACCGGTTTTCGTAATTGTTACCATTTGTTCCGCCTCATTCCATGCAACATCAAAGTGAAAATGCTCCGCAACAAACCGAACAGGCAGCATGGTGCGGTCGTGGATAATGGTCGGCGCGACGTCAAGTGTTTGCGCCGAACCGTTGACATATGCAGTCCGGCTGTCAATCACAAGTTTTATTTCGTCTTCGCCATATTGAAGCGTCACGGTCTGCGTATCGCCGTCCCATGCCACCGCACCGCCCAGTTCCTCCACTATGGCACGAATGGGAAGCAGCGTTCTATCGTTCATCACAACCGGTACCGTCCCTTCTGCGTCAATCGGTTTCACCGCGCCGTTTACCGTCATGTTCGGATTGCCAATCTGCAATAAAATTTCCATCGTGTCATTCGTCTGTGTTTCCGCCGAATCGTCTGCTGCACAGCCTGTCAGCATAAGGCTGAATAACATCAATAGCGATAATAACATAGATATTGTCTTTTTCATCATTTTATAGTTCCCCTTTCCTCTCTTGTCTCATTTCATGCCGCAAATAGTCCAAAGCGGTCAATTGCTTTTCATGAAAATGAATTTTATCAAGTGTATTTTTCCTTTTTTGGTTCAGTATTTCTATGCAGGTATCTTCATTTTCTCCCGAAAGCAAAAGCTGCATATACGTGTCTATATCTTTCGTGGAAAACCCGATATCGTGCAGCGTCATAATCATACTCAGACGTTCTAAATCCTGCTCGTCATACTGCCATTTTCCCATCACTTTTTTCACTGCGCCGCACAAATGCATTTGTTCATATTCCTTTAAAATTTTTGTCGGAATACAATATGTTTCGCTCGCTTCTTCAATTGTCATGGCTTCCTCCCTTCCGAACATAAAAAAAATATAGGCGCCTATCTCTTCCTGACGCCTATATTTTACCACCGCTACTTAGAAATGTAAAATACTTATATCGAATCGTTTATCATGCCTGTAACGTATTTCTTCGCAAAATCAATAAAGGTACCAATCAATACCGAATTGGGCTGATTTTTCTTCCACACCAAAAAACTGCCGTTCAAAATTTCAGGATACAGCGGTCTTAAACACACTTCATCATTCATGCAGTCAAATTCATGTACCAACGCCGCCCCCATATGGTTTGCAACCATGATAGAACGGTTGCTATAGGAAACATTGCTTGTTGCAATGACGGTAAGTTTTTTATAGTATTCACCAAACCAATTTTCAAGTTCATTTTGCACCGATTTGCGTTTTGCCGTAATCAGCGGAATCCCGACCAAATCTTTGGCAGTGATATGGTCTTTTCGTGCCAAAGGCGAATCTTTTCTAAGGAGTACGCACCATTTTTCTCTGCGCGGCATTTTTATAAAATTATATTTGCTGATATCCACCGGTTCTATCAACAATCCAATGTCAATCAATCCGTTTTCTATGCGTTCCTTGACGTCGCTTGCAATCCCTGTGTGAAAATCAAAGGTGACGTCCGGATATTTTTCACGAAAAGCAACCATGATTTTGGAAAGTTCAATGATATTTTGCGTCTCACCAAATCCAATAGCAATTTCACCGGACAAATTTTGCCCGCTGCCGGACAGTTCCTCTTTTGTTTTACCATATAACTCCAGCATTTCTTCCGCTCTGCGTTTTAAAAGCATTCCCTCGTTTGTCAGTGTGATACTATGATTGCTTCTAATAAACAATTTGGTCCCCAATTCTTCCTCAAGCTGCATCAATTGGCGGGACAATGTCGGCTGAGTAATATGCAAATACTGCGCGGCACGCGTAATATTTTCTTCTCTTGCCACAGTTAAAAAATATTTCATCACACGAAATTCCATAACATGCCCTCCTTCGCTTCCATACCTGAGTATATCACAACGCCAATCCAAAATCAACCTATCGTACTTTCTTATCGCTCCATGTCATTTGGTTGCAGCATTTTACAAAATCCGTGTATTTTTTTTCATGTTTTTAGTTCAGCTGAAAAAAGTGGGTTGACAAATTCTCATCATGGTAGTACAATGAATTAACAACAAAATACAATGAAAACCGTTGAACGAGAGAAGTAAGCAAATGGAAGTTTCAGCAGAGAGCTGCGGCAGGTGAAAAGCAGCGGAACGGAAATTTGCCGAATGGACTCGTGAGGGCAGCCCGAACGTTTTTTTAAGCAAGTAGGCGCTGACGGGATTCCCCGCCGTTACCACAGGGATGCATATGATAGTATGTAATGTGAGTGGGCGTTCTTGCCAAAAAAAGAACGTCAATTTAGGTGGTACCGCAGAAGCAATGTAGCTTTTGTCCTATTGTTAGGACAAAAGCTTTTTTTATTGTATTTTGAAATGTTAGGCAAACAAAAATCGAATATGCCTAAAGGAGTGAAAAAACATGTTAAACCCAACTTATGAACAGCTCTCCCCCTTTCTGGAGAACTACAAGGTGATTCCGGTCTGCCGCACCATCTATGCCGACGTTATCACCCCCATCAACTTGCTGCGCAAACTTGCATTGCACAGCCATTGCTATTATTTACTGGAAAGTGTCGAAGGCGGTGAAAAGTGGGGACGCTACTCCTTTCTCGGCTATGACCCAACCATTCGCTTCACCAGCAAAGGCAATCACATCACGCTTCAGCGCGAAGGCGCGGCAGAACAATCTTTTCAGGGTAATCCCTATGAAATTCTCCGCACTATCCTAAAAGACTACAGCAGTCCGCGTTTTGAGGATTTACCGCCGTTCACAGGCGGGTTCGTCGGTTACTTTTCCTATGAATCTATCCAATATGCGGAACCAAAATTGAAGCTGCAAAAAAGCGACGTTTACGACATGGAACTGATGTTGTTTGACAAAATCATTGCCTATGACCACCTGAAACAAAAAATTTATCTCATTGCCAATATGGAAACTGCAAAAGGCAAAGCCGGACTGCAAGACGCCTATCGCGCTTTGGACGAAATAGAAACGCTGATTCTGGACACCGCGCCGCTGCCGGAGGAGTCGGTGCCGGAAAATGTGACTTTTACCTGCAATGTTTCCAAAGAACAATATTGCGCTATGGTGGAAAAAACGAAGGAATATATCCGGCAGGGCGATATTTTTCAGGCGGTGATTTCGCGTAAATTTGAAGCGCCCTATGACGCTAGCCTGCTGAGTGCCTACCGTGTGCTACGCACCACCAATCCTTCGCCCTACATGTATTTCCTGCACAGCGACGACATTGAAATCACCGGTACCTCGCCGGAAACATTGGTGAAATTAACGGACGGAACACTCTATACTTACCCAATCGCCGGTTCTCGTCCGCGCGGCGCAACAGAAGAGGAAGACCGCCGTTTGGAGGAAGAACTTTTGCAAGACGAAAAAGAACTTGCGGAACACAACATGCTGGTAGACTTGGCGCGCAATGACCTCGGCAAAATTTCCGCATTTGGGTCGGTTGGTGTGAAGGAATATATGAAAATCAACCGTTTTTCGCGCATTATGCACATCACCTCTACCGTAGAAAGCAAAATCCGCGCGCCCTATGATGCATGTGATACCATTGCGGCGCTGCTGCCGGCAGGCACGCTTTCCGGCGCACCCAAAATCCGCGCCTGTGAAATCATTGATGAACTGGAACCGGCTGCACGCGGTATCTATGGCGGCGCAATCGGATATATTGACTTCTCAGGCAATCTGGATACCTGTATCACCATTCGTACTGCGGTCAAACGCGGCGGCACCGTCACCGTGCAGGCGGGCGGCGGTATTGTGGCGGACAGCGTACCGGAAACAGAATATATTGAAAGCGAAAACAAATCTCTTGCCGCAAAACTGGCAATTCAATGTGCAAGCGAGGTGACAAAAAAATGATTTTATTGATCGATAACTACGATAGTTTTTCCTATAATTTGGTGCAAATGGTCGGTGCGCTTTATCCTGATATTCAGGTGGTGCGCAATGACGCAATTGCCGCCGCGGATATCGCTTCCATGGACGTTTCCCATCTGATTCTTTCCCCCGGGCCGGGCAAACCGGCGGACGCCGGTATCTGTGAAGACGTGATACGAATGTATCAAGGAAAGCTTCCCATTTTGGGCATTTGCTTGGGTCATCAGGCAATCTGCGAAGTCTGCGGCGCAACGGTATCGCTGGCAAAACAACTGATTCACGGAAAATCCAGCGATATCCACATCACGCACGGCTGCGAACTGTTTGAGGGGCTTCCCCCTGTGATACGCGGCGCACGATACCATTCCCTTGTTGCGCTGCGCAAAACAATACCGCCGGAGCTGCAAATCATTGCACAAGATGATTCCGGCGAAGTGATGGCAGTCAAACACAAGGACTGCGACATGTATGGCTTGCAATTCCATCCGGAATCCATTTTAACCAGCGACGGCGCTGCGATTTTAAAAAACTTTTTGCGTATTGGAGGTAAAATAAAATGATTGTAGAAGCAATTCACGAATTAATGAACGGAAATAATTTATCTTTCGAGATGGCGGAAACCGTTATGGATGAAATCATGAACGGCGAAGCCACCAATGCACAGATGGCTTCCTATCTCACAGCGCTGCGGATAAAAGGGGAAACCACCCAAGAAATCACCGCCTGCGCCAAAGTGATGCGCAAACACTGCACGAAATTAACGCCAAACCGTGATGTGATGGATATTGTAGGAACCGGCGGCGATGAAGCAAATACGTTCAACATCTCCACGGTTGCTTCCTTCGTTGTGGCAGCGGCAGATATTCCAGTTGCCAAGCACGGCAATCGCAGTGTATCAAGCAAATGCGGCAGTGCCGACTTATTGGAAGCGCTGGGTGTGAAAATCGACTTAGACGCCGCACAGAATAAAAAGGTGCTGGATACACTGAATATTTGTTTCATGTTTGCACCTACCTATCACGCTTCCATGAAATATGCGGCGCCGGTGCGAAAAGAAATCAAAGCACGAACAATTTTCAACATTCTTGGCCCTCTCGCCAATCCAGCCGGCGCAAATCTGCAATTGCTCGGCGTTTATGATGAAAATCTGGTCGAACCGCTGGCAAAGGTACTGGCAAACCTCGGCGTCAAACGTGCTATGGCAGTACATGGACG
>CAMNSU010000033.1 GCA_946555455.1 uncultured Clostridia bacterium
CCGCGTGAGCGGCGCGGTGCGGGACTTTGCGGCATTGGACGGACGGTATTATGACAGCGTGATTGCGGCATATTGCGAAGGCGTGGTGCAGGGGGATAATAACGGCAATTTGAATCCCAAGGAACCGCTGTCGCGCGCAGAAGCCTGCGCCATTATCATGCGCGCCGCAAACATCAAAGGCGGGCTTCAGCCATATGTTCCGCCGGCGGCAGAAACGCCGCAGCCGGTGCAGACGCGTAAGGGCGGCGTGAGCGAAAACGGGAAACTGCACGTAGAAGGAAAACAGTTGATGAACGAGCGCGGCGAAGCAGTGCAACTGCGGGGCATGTCAACGCACGGACTGCATTGGTTCAGTAATTTTGCAACGGAAAATGCCGTCAAGGCGACCGCTGACTATGGCGCAAACCTGTTTCGCTGCGCCATGTATACCGGCGAGGGCGGATACCTGAGCAACAGCGCGGTCAAGGAGACGCTGATAAGCGCGGTGGACAGCGCTATCCGGCAGGATATGTATGTCATCATTGACTGGCACATTCTGTCTGACGGCGACCCGCTTACCTCTGCGGACGCGGCAGCAGCGTTTTTCGCGGAAATGTCGCAGCGTTACGGCGGTAATCCGGCGGTACTTTACGAGATATGCAACGAGCCGAACGGAAACGTTTCGTGGGACGGTAATGTGAAACCCTATGCGGAGCGAATCATACCGGTGATACGCGCGAACAGCGACGGTATTATTTTGGTGGGCAGCCCCACATGGAGTCAAGATTTGCACGAGGCGGCGAAAAATCCGCTTAGCGGCGCAAACATCATGTATACCTGCCATTTCTATGCAGGTACGCATACCGATTGGCTCAGACAGCGCATTGTAGATTGCGGACTGCCGGTATTTGTGTCGGAATGGGGTACCAGCGCGGCAGACGGCAATGGCGGCGTGTATTTGGAGGAAGCGCAGCGGTGGATAGATTTCATGAACGAGCAGGGTATTAGCTGGGCGAACTGGTCGCTGTGTGACAAAAATGAAAGTTCCGCCGCATTGGTCAGCGGCGCGAATGTGAACGATGGTATCAGTGAAAACGAACTTTCGCAAAGCGGTAAATTTGTATTCCGGCAATTCGGATAGAAAAAGAAGCGGGCGGGACAATGTTTGTCCCGCCCGCTTTGCCGAAATATCTGTATTTTACTGAAAAGAGGTGATAATTTCTTACGAAAGAGGTGAATAATCAGGTAACTCCCTGTCTCCATGTGCCCTTGTTTGATAGAGTGTACCGTTTACATAGTAGAGCGCGTCAAACTCGAGCGGTTCCATCTCCTCCGGCGCGTGCAAAATTTCAATATCCCAAGTATCGTCCTGCGGTTTGATAAAAAAGTAGAGCGCTTCTTTTGTTTTGACATTTTCGCCGGAGGCAAAGAATCCATCATCTGCCGGAATCATTTGGTCAAACGCGTAAGGTTCCTGTGTGAAATCCGTGAGATACTGCCAAGTTTCGCCGTCCTGCGAAACATATAAATCGCCGTCTGTCTGGGCGATATACCAGCCGTTGTGATAGGCGCCCTCCCAGCGTCCCTGTTTCATATGGGTGAGACCGCTGTTCGGGTCTGTGACGGCAAACGGTTTATCAAAGAACATGACCTTGTTACCCTCGTGCGCGGCGGTGGGAAGCACGGAAGCGGCCGCTAAATCCCAGACAAGTCCATCTTTGGAAGTATAGTAAGCCAGTGTTTCGTTTGAATAATAACGATCATCAGGTTTGTAGCAGCCGTAATAGGTGCCGTCCTGATATAGAATATGGGAGGGGATAAACGCGGTGGTATCCGTCCATTGTTCCGTTCCAAAATTCAAAATAGAAATCTTATCCGAGGTGGCATGCCAATTAGGTCTGCCCAAAAGTCTGCTGCTGACGTTTCTATCATGTATATAAAGTCTGTTGCCTGCGGCGCGCGGAGAGGTCAAATAGCTGCTGTATAGTTTAAGGTCGGGCAGCGGTAAAGGTGTTTCGGTCACAAAATCTGTGGTCGTTGCTATGGAATAATCATCACCGCTACAATAGATGCCGCAACTGCCGCGCAGCAAATAAATCCGCGTACCGTCCGTGCAGGACAATACGGGCAAACGGTTGACCGGCGGCAGCGCAGCGCCGTCGTCGTGGAACACGACAGCGTCGGACGCAGCACAAATGCTGGGACTCGTTATTGTTAAAGTGCCGTCAAAGACACTGTCGGTAATGTTTAAGTCAATGTCCCAGCCGAGTGTTTGCGTAAAGAAGGACAGCGGGATATAGGGTTTGTTTTCATGTATCACTGCCGGAATGGGCGTTGGATAGGCGTTCGGCAGCGACAGCAGCACGGTATCCGGCTGCGGATGACAATAATTCAAATTTCCGTCCACATGAGAGCCGGTGTCGCCGGAATAATAGAGTGTGAATAAACGGTGGTTGTCATAAAATGAAAGCAGCTTTGTGTTGACTTGGGGGCGCGAAAAGACTGCGCCGAAATCACACAAAACGAAGGGCGACAGATAATAGTGGTTATTGTCAAAATCATATAAGCACTGCGATAAATCAAGTTCGCAGCGGTGGTTCCGTATCGGTTTATCATCAGAATCGGATTTGGGAATATTAGCACACGGAACAGTGACGGTGACAGCGTCGTTTCGACGGTCAAAAGAAACATCACAATCCAAATATTCACGGACAAAATCAAGCGGTAAATAGGCAATGCCGTCCACAATGCGCGTTCCGTGCATAATGGAAATCCAGTCGCCGTTTATCAGCACATCTGTGCTTTCGGGATAAAAATCAAAGTTGGCGGTGTGCCATGCTATGTAATAGCCACACATGCCGCGTCCCAGCTTGACATCGTAATCCCCCATGTCAACTAACGTCTGCACAGAGATATAGGGCACGCCGTCAATGCGGCGGACGTCCGGCGTGACGTCCAGCTTCCAAGTCTTGGAATACGGGTGGATTTCTCTATCAGGAGAGGTGACAGGTTCCTCTGCCGCAACCGGTTCCGCATAGGAACAGAGGTAGAGTTCAGAGGAAGCGGGCAAAGGAGAAGGCTTTATACGAAGATAGTATTCTCCGGCATCCAAGACGAGCCGTAGCGTTCTTTTTTCGGTGTAGTTGGTAAAAGGCTGCGTTGCACCTCTGTGCAGATAAATGTTTGCATGGGGATTGCCTTCCAGAGAAAAGGTATAGGCGGCTTTTTCCAAAATCGTCACTTTCAATGTTTTGGAATAATTGACGGGCAGTTCCAGCCTCTGACCGATGGAATAGGTATCAAAATCGGCTGCCGCGGGAATGGACAAACTGACAAGCAGCAGAATTGCCAAAAATAAAACGGTGCATATACAGCGCTTTTTCATGAAACGTCCCCCTCTTTATGTATATATAACATTAGACGAAACAGCAGCCCTTGGGGATTCCTTTTTTCTCAATTTTCGGCAGACTGCCCAAACATAGGGAATGGTTTTCGGCAGAATCGGCAAAACAGGCAATAAAAAAAAGAAAGTGGGAAACCGCCGGCGCAGAATTCGTCAAAACTACAGATTGACACGGGAGAAGCTTTTTGGTATAATAATAAAAATATGGTAGAATACTGAAAATACATGTTTCAAACGGTGATTTTCGTCAATATAGAAGCAAAACAGAAAGGTGGAACCATAACAATGGCAGAAAAAAAAGAATTTCTCATGACCCCAGAGGAACTGGAGCAGTTAAAAAATCAAATTGACTACTTAAAAAACGAAAAACGGCGTGAAATTGCGGAACGTATCAATCAGGCGCGCGGCTATGGCGACTTGTCGGAAAACTCGGAATATGACGCGGCAAAAGAAGAACAGGCGGAAAACGAAACCATACTGAAAGATTTGGAAGAACGCCTGAAATATGCAAAAGTCATTTCTTCCGACTCTTTGGATTTTTCCACGGTAAACGTCGGCGTAACGGTGCGGATTAAAAATCTGGACACGAAAAAAGAAGTGGAATATACCATCACAGGAACGCTGGGCGCGAACCCCATGCAGAACAAAATTTCCAACGAATCTCCCATTGCACAGGCGCTGATTGGCAGAAGAGTGGGCGAAACGGTGGAAGCGGAAGTGCCCAAGGGAATTGTCCGCATGGAGATTTTGGACATTGTGAAAAAATAAAGGGAAGGATGAGAACCGTGAGTGAGCAACAGACACCGGAATTGGATTTAAATGAAATATTAAAAGTACGGCGCGAAAAACTGAAAGAATTGCAGGAACAGGGCTGCGACCCGTTTCAGCAGGTGAAATATGACCGCGACCACATGGCGGCGCAAGTCAAAGAGGACTTTGAATCGCTGGAGGGTAAAGAGGTGTCGGTGGCAGGACGGCTGATGAGCAAACGCGGCATGGGAAAAGCGGCGTTCTGTGATTTGGCAGACCGCAGCGGGCGCGTGCAGCTCTATGTGCGCGCAGACCGTATCGGCACAGAGGAATATGCGAAGTTTAAAAAATATGATATCGGTGATATTGTCGGCGTGCGCGGCGAAGTGTTCCGCACCAACAAAGGCGAAATTTCCATCAAAGCTGCCGAAGTGACGCTGCTGTCAAAATCACTGCAGCCGCTGCCGGAAAAATGGCATGGATTGAAGGATACGGAAATCCGCTATCGTCAGCGGTATCTGGATTTGATTGTAAATCCTGATGTGCGCGATACGTTTGAAAAACGTTCTAAAATCATTCGGGAAATCCGCAATTTCCTAGACCAGCAGGCATTTCTGGAAGTGGAAACGCCGGTGCTGCATTCCATTGCGGGCGGCGCGGCGGCGCGTCCGTTTATCACGCACCACAATGCGCTGGACATGGATATGTACATGCGCATTGCGCTGGAATTGCATCTGAAACGGTTGATTGTCGGCGGTTTTGAACGGGTCTATGAAATCGGACGCGTGTTCCGTAACGAGGGTGTTTCCGTGCGTCACAACCCTGAATTTACGTTGCTGGAACTGTATCAGGCATATACAGATTACTATGGCATGATGGATTTGACGGAAAATCTGATTCGCCATGTGGCGCAGACGGTACTGGGCACAACGCAAATCACGTTTAACGGCGTGGAAATCGATTTGGGCAAACCGTTTGAACGCATTACCATGGTGGATGCAGTCAAGAAATATGCCGGTGTGGATTTTGACCAGGTAGAAACGCTGGAACAGGCGCGGGAACTGGCAAAAGAGCATCATGTGGAATTTGAAGAACACCACAAAAAAGGCGACATTTTGAATCTGTTCTTTGAAGAATTTGCAGAAGAAAAACTGATTCAGCCCACCTTTTTGATGGATCATCCGGTGGATATTTCGCCGCTGGCAAAACGCAAAGCGGACAAGCCGGAATATACCGAGCGGTTTGAGTTGTTTGTGGTTGGACGGGAACATGCAAATGCATTTTCCGAACTCAACGACCCCATTGACCAGCGGGAGCGGTTTGTGCGTCAGGCGGAACTCAAAGCCGCAGGCGACGACGAAGCGAACGATTTGGACAACGATTTTATCACCGCGCTGGAATATGGTATGCCGCCGACGGGCGGGCTGGGAATCGGCATTGACCGTTTGGTGATGCTGCTCACAGACAGCTATTCCATTCGGGACGTTTTGCTGTTTCCGGCGATGAAAAAACAGGCGGAACAATAAAAAAGAGGTTTATGGCGCGCTAAAAGGAGCCGATAAATATGGATAAGGATTTTTCCAAATATTACAAAATAACAGATAAAGAGTTTTGGCGCAACTATTGGTTTTACTATCGGGTACATACCATTGTGGGCGTGATTGTGGCGGCGTTGATTATCGGAACTGTCGTAAGTTTTGTCACAAGGGTGAATCCTGATATTTTAATCATGCACATTGGCGGCGGCTTGTTTGACGAGGAATGGATACCGGACATGGAAGCCTATGCGGCGGAAAAAACACCGGATATCAATGAGGACGGCAAACAGGTTGTGTCCTTCCAGACGCTGATATACAATGAATCGCTGGACGCGCAGATGGCGCTGGCTTCCATGACCAAAGCGGATCTGGAATTTGCCGGCGGGGACAGCACGCTGGTTTTGGTGGACGAAACCACTATGGCGCGGTATATTAATATGGAGGTATTCCAAGATTTAACGGACTATGTGCAGCAGCTCAATATTGCGCCGGAACGGCTGAAATATAGCGAGGACGGCAGCCGTCCGCTGTTGGTGAATATAACAAATACGCGGTTTGTAGCGGAAGGCGGCTATCAGGGACCGGATCTCTATCTGGGACTGCGCGTTATTCCGCAGAGTATGCAGAAAAAGAAAATTATGCTTGACCGCGCGGAGGCTTCCAAACAGCTTTTTGAAAATATTATTACAGATGATACAATCGTATCAAAGAAGCATGGGATATAAGCGTTGGTATGACAAAAAATATAGGCGGTGAAACATACGGAATTTGGCGGAACCTTGAAAAGCTGCCTTGCCGCATGGCATTCGCCGCCTCTTTCTGTTTGAAATGGGAGTGACGCGGAAATTGCCGCGCCTGTTATGGAAAAAAAGAAAAAAGGGAATGATAGATTTTGTGGAAGGCGTTTATCAGCTATTATAAGCCGCATAGAAACCTGTTTATTTTTGACATGTGCTGCGCGTTTATCGTGTCCATCAGCGAATTGTTTTATCCGGTGATTACGCGCAACATGATTAATATTTATATTCCGAACAAGCAAATGCAGTTGCTGTTGGTTTGGGCAATTGTGCTGCTGGGTATTTATATTATGAAAGCGGTTTTAAACTATTGTATGCAATATTACGGACACGTGGTGGGCGTGAGAATGCAGGCGGATATGCGCGAAAAAGTGTTCCGGCATTTGCAGCGGCTGCCGTTTACTTATTTTGACAATCACAAAACGGGCGTTATCATGTCGCGCATGATTAACGATTTGATGGACGTGTCGGAATTGGCGCACCACGGACCGGAGGATTTGTTTCTGTCGATATTGACGCTGGTGGGTTCGTTTATCTTGATGGCGAACATGAACTTGTGGCTGACCCTCATTATTTTTGCGTTTTTACCGGTATTGGTTTGGTTTGCCATAAAAAAACGGTTGCGCATGAACGAGGCGTTTACCAAAACGCGCGTGGAAGTGGCGGAGGTCAATGCAACGCTGGAAAACAGCATTGCGGGCGTGCGCGTGACCAAAGCATTTGTCAATACTGAGCAGGAACTGAAAAAATTTCATCAAAACAACAAAGCGTTTTGCAAGGCAAGGGAATTTTCCTATAAGGTGATGGGAGAATTTTTTTCCGGCATGAACTTCATCATTGATTTGCTGAATGTGGTGGTGCTGATTGCAGGCGGTATTTTCACTTATTATGGCTGGATTAATGCGGGCGAATTTGTGGCATACTTATTATATGTCAATGTCTTTTTGGTTCCGGTTCGCAAGCTGGTACAGTTCATAGAGCAATACCAGTCCGGCATGACAGGCTTCAAGCGGTTTCAGGAATTGATGGAGGTCGAGGAGGAACAGGACAGAGAAACGGCGCGTCCGCTGGAAACAGTGGAAGGCAATATTCGTTTTGAGGACGTCAGTTTTACCTATGAGGACGGCTCGGAAGTGCTCAGCGGCATTGAACTGGAAATCAAAAAAGGAACCACCGTGGCGCTGGTGGGACCGAGCGGCGGCGGAAAAACAACGCTATGCCACTTGATTCCGCGTTTCTACCAAATTGACAGCGGCAAAATTACCATTGACGGAACGGATATCAGGGATATTACGCTGGATTCCCTGCGCGGGCATATTGGTATCGTGCAGCAGGACGTGTTTTTGTTTACAGGCACCATTTATGACAACATTGCTTATGGCGGATGGCAGGACGGACACGAAGTGACAAAAGAAGAAGTTGTGGACGCGGCGAAAAAAGCGAATCTGCATGAATTTATCATGAGTCTGGAAAATGGTTATGATACCTATATCGGAGAACGCGGAATCAAGCTGTCCGGCGGGCAGAAACAGCGCGTTTCCATTGCAAGGGTGTTCCTGAAAAATCCGCCGGTTTTGATTTTGGACGAAGCGACTTCCGCGCTGGATAATGTGACGGAAATCATGATTCAAAAGGCGCTGGAAGACCTCAGCCGTGACCGCACAACCATTGTGGTGGCGCACCGGCTGTCAACGGTTCAAAACGCAGATGAAATTGTTGTTTTAACCGATGAAGGCATTGCGGAGCGCGGCACACACCGTCAGCTTTTGGAGCGCGGCGGTATTTACACAAATTTGTATCAGGTGAGTCAAGGGCAGGCATAAGAGAATCGAATCTCTTATACCTAAGAATAAAAAAGGAGGAGGGAACGCCGGTGATTTATAACCAAGGCAGCGAGTATCATATTCATGTGAAACAAGGCGACATTGGGAAATATGTGATTCTGCCGGGCGATCCGGGGCGCTGCGAGGCGATTGCAAAACAGTTGGAGCAGCCGGAAAAAGTGGTGCAAAACAGGGAATATACGACGTGGCGCGGCAGGCTGGAGGGCGAAATCGTGGCGGTAACCTCCACGGGCATTGGCGGTCCGTCCGCAGCAATTGCGCTGGAAGAGTTGGTGCATGTCGGCGCGGATACGTTTATTCGTGTCGGTACCTGCGGCGGATACCACATGGAGGTGCTGGGCGGCGATTTGGTGGTGCCGACCGGCTCTATCCGTATGGAAGGCACCACGAAGGAATATATGCCCATTGAATTTCCGGCTGTAGCAAATTTGGAAATTGCAAATGCGCTGGTGCAGGCGGCAAAACAAAAAGGGTACCGCTGTCATGCGGGCGTGGTGGAAAGCAAGGATTCCTTCTATGGCGAGCATGAAGGCGCAAAAAAACCGGTGGGCTATGAACTGGAGAACAAACGCAGGGCGTGGGTCATGGGCGGAACGCTTGCTTCGGAAATGGAAACGGCGGCGCTGTTTGTCGTAGGCGCAACACTCGGTGTACGTGTCGGCGCGGTGCTGAACGTGATGGGGAACCAAATCCGGCGGGACAATGGGCTGGACGACACCATTGTTTATGACACAGACCGCGCTATCGAAGTGGCGGTAGAGGCAATGCGGCAACTCATTTGCGAAAGAAAAAGCGGAAAGGAAGGATAGGGCAATGGCTGAGATGGATAACAAACAGACGATTTTGATTGGACAGCAAGATGAAAAAAAGGTATATATTGAATATGCGGCGTATTTAAAGATTTTGAAATTCGGAAAAGGCGGCGCGTCTGACGGCGCGCGCGGCGTACTGCTGGGAGAGAAAAAAGACAGCGGCATTTTTATTTCAGCGCTCTTGGAAGCGGTCTATACCGGCGGAGACGGCGTGGAAGCGCCGTCGTTCACAACGGATTCATGGGAACGTATCAAGCAGGAACGGGAAATGCTGTACCCTCATTTGGAGATTCTGGGAAGCTATAGCACCCATCCGGACGTGCACCCCACCGAACAGGATATTTTGATTCAGACAGGCTTTTTCAATGAACCGGACAATATTTTGTTCATGTTTGACCCGGTTGCCAATGTGGAACGGGTGTATATCGGCGACAAGGAAAAATGGCGGCGCATGAAAGGATTTTTCCTATATGACATGACGGGACGCAGCATTGATTTGCGTCTGCGGGAAAATTTGACGCGGACGGTGGATAAAGAAGTGGAACTGCGCAACAAAGTGTTTCACGCGCTGTCCAAAAAAGTGTCCAACATGATTGCGGCATTTACCATCTGCATTTTGGTGCTTGCGGTTGTTAATGTATATTTGGTGGTGCAGGTCTACCAAAACAACAAAATGGTAACGGCGGTACAGTCTGAGGCGAAAGCGCTGATGGACGAAGTGAAAGTGGCGGTTGATGTGATTCCGCAGGTGATTCCTACGGCAACGCCAAAAGCAACAGCGACGCCGACGCCGACCAAAACGCCGGAATCCACCAAAACGCCGGCGTCGCAGTCCACCAAAAAACCGGCTTCACCGACCAAAGCGCCGGTACAGTAAATTTCAGATAAGGCGGGCGATAGAACGTGCAGGAAACAGAAGCACAGAAAAAAATCCGGTCGCTGCGGGAACAATTGCTCTATCACAGCGACAAATATTATAATCAGGATAACCCTGAAATTTCCGATTTTGAATATGACGCCATGTTGCGGGAATTGGAAGAACTGGAAGCGCAGTTCCCGCAGTTTGACGACGAAAATTCGCCGACGCATCGTATTATCGGTAAGGTGGCGGAACAGTTTTCGCCGGTGGAACATACGGTTCCCATGCAAAGCCTGATGGATGTGTTTTCCAAAGAAGAATTGGGAGAATTTCTGCAAAAAGTGGAGACGGCGCTGGGCAGCGCGCCCGCGTTTTGTGTGGAACCCAAAATCGATGGGCTTTCGGTTGCGCTGGAATATGAAAACGGCGTATTTTCGCGCGGTTCCACGCGCGGCAACGGTGTGGTGGGCGAAGACGTGACGGAAAACCTGAAAACCGTGGGCGGTATCCCCATGAAACTGCAAAACGCACCGGCGTTTTTGGAAGTGCGCGGCGAGGTCTATATGCCGACAGAATCGTTTTTAGCGCTGAATGCGCGGCGGGAAGCGGCGGAGGAAAGCACCTTTGCCAATCCGCGCAACGCGGCGGCAGGTTCCCTGCGGCAGCTTTCCAGCGAAGTGACGCGGGAGCGTGGATTGCGCGTGTTTGTGTTCAATGTGCAGCAGGTGCAGGGAAAAGAATTTGCCACGCATTTTGAAAGTCTGGACTATTTGCGCGCGTGCGGTTTTGCTGTCATAGATAACATTGCAGTCAAAACGGGGCTGGAGGATATTTATCGTCACATAGAAACCATTGGAGAAGCGCGCGGCAATACCTCCTATGAAATTGACGGCGCGGTGGTGAAACTGAATGATTTGGCGCTGCGGGAAACGATTGGGACAACGTCTAAATATCCCAAATGGGCGGCAGCGTTCAAGTTTCCGGCAGAGCAAAAGGAAACGGTGATTGAAGATATTATTGTGAAAGTGGGACGCACCGGCGTACTCACGCCAAACGCCGTGTTGCAGCCGGTACGGCTTGCGGGTACGACGGTATCGCGCGCCACGCTGCACAATATTGACAATATCCGCGACAAAGATATCCGCATTGGCGACAGGGTGATTGTACGCAAGGCGGGTGAAATCATTCCCGAGGTGGTGGCAAGCCTGCCGGAAAAACGGACGGGAGAAGAAAAAATTTTTGAAATGCCCGAAACTTGTCCCGAGTGCGGCGCGCATACGCTGCGGGAGGAAGGGGAAGTGGCGGTGCGCTGTCAGGGCAGCAATTGTCCTGCCCAGCGGCTGCGCAACCTCATTCATTTTGCCTCCAAAGGCGCAATGGATATTGACGGATTGGGTCCTGCTGTGATAGAATTATTGCTAGAGCATGATTTGATTCATGACGCAGCAGATTTATACCATCTCACGGCGGAACAATTGATTTCGCTGGAGCGCATGGGTGAAAAATCGGCGGACAATCTGCTTGCCGCGCTGGAAAAATCCAAGTCCGCAGGACTGGACCGCGTGCTGTGCGCGTTGGGTATTCGCCATATCGGCGAGCGCGGCGCAAAGCTGCTGGCAATGCATGTGCCGACCATGGAACAGCTGATGCAAAAAAGTGAGGAAGCCCTTGCGGCAATTCATGAAATCGGCGGCATTATGGCAAAAAGTATTGTCAACTATTTTGCCGACGAACAAAACCGTGATTTTATCCGCCGGTTGGCGGAAGCGGGTGTGCAAATGCACTATACCGGCGAGGTGGTGGAACAAAAAGAAGCGTTTGCGGGCAAAACTTTTGTTTTGACAGGAACGCTGGAACGCTACAAACGCGCGGATGCAAAAAAAATCATTGAAGGCTTCGGCGGTAAAGTGAGCGGCAGCGTTTCCAAAAAAACAGATTATGTGCTGGCGGGCGCGGAAGCGGGCAGTAAACTGGAAAAAGCGCAGGAATTGGGCGTGCGCATTTTGAGCGAAGAAGAATTTGAAGCACTTTGTGAATAAAACGGGCGGCGTACCGGAATCGGTACGCCTTGCCGCGAACACATACAGGAGGGGAAGAACCATGAAAATCACAGAAAAAGAAGTGGATTATGTTGCGCGTCTTGCGCGGCTCCATGTGCAGGAAAGTCAAATGCAGCGGCTGACGCAGGACATGGGAAACATCATTGCTTTTGCGGACAAGCTGGGCGAACTGGATACAGAACAGGTGGAACCGGCGGCGCATTCCATTGTGGTGGAAAATGTGCTGCGGGCAGACGAGGTGCAGCCGTCCTATGCGCGCGAGGATATCATTGCGAACGCGCCGCATAAACAGGCGGGCTGTTTCTCAGTGCCGAAAATCGTAGAATAGAAAGGACGTGACTATCGTGGAGTTACTAAAGCTCACTGCAAAAGAAGCGGCTGACAAGTTACATAGTAAGGAAGTAAGCTGCGCGGAACTGACAAAAGCATCTTTGGAGCAAATCAAAGCAAAAAATGAGTCTATTAATGCATATATCACCGTTTGCGAGGAAGAAGCCTTGCAACAGGCGGAACAAATAGACGCTAAAATCGCGGCGGGAGAAGCAATGGAACCGCTGGCGGGCGTTCCCTATGCCATCAAAGACAACATCTGCACCAAAGGCGTGCGGACAACCTGCGCATCGAAAATGCTGGGGAACTTTGTGCCGCCCTATAACGCTTATGCGGCGGAACGCTTAAGCAAAGACGGCGTCATGCTGGGGAAACTGAACATGGATGAATTTGCTATGGGTTCCTCCAATGAGACCTCTTACTTTGGCGCGGTACACAATCCGTATGACTTGGACAGAGTGCCGGGCGGCAGCAGCGGCGGCAGCGCGGCGGCGGTTGCGGCAGGCATGGCATATTACACGCTGGGCTCCGATACCGGCGGCTCCATTCGTCTGCCGGCGTCTTTCTGCGGCGTGACGGGGCTGAAACCAACCTATGGAACGGTTAGCCGTTTTGGACTGGTGGCGTTTGCCTCCTCTCTCGACCAAATCGGGCCGCTGGCAAAAAGCGCGGAAGATGTGGCATATATCATGAACCGCATCACAGGGCATGATAAAATGGATTCTACGTCGCTGGACATTGCTTATCCGGACTATACCAAAGCATTACAGGGCGATGTAAAAGACATGAAAATTGCACTGGTGCGTGAATATTTTGCCGGTGCGGACGCAGCGGTAGACGCGTCAGTGAAAGCGGCGGTGAAACAACTCACGGATATGGGCGCGCAGTGCGACGAAATTTCCATGCCCATTACGGACTATGCACTGCCGGCATACTATATCATTTCTTCCTCTGAGGCAAGTTCCAATTTGGCGCGCTATGACGGCGTGAAATATGGTTTCCGGGCGGAGAAATTTGAAGATTTGACGGACATGTATTTTAAAACGCGCGACGAGGGCTTCGGCGACGAAGTGAAACGCCGTATCATGCTGGGAACATACGCATTGTCCAGCGGATATTATGACGCGTATTATAAAAAAGCGCAGCAGGTGCGCACCATGATTAAACAAGGGTTCGACAAGGTGTTTGAAACCTATGATATGATTGCCAGCCCTGTTTATCCGACAACCGCGTTTGGTATTGGCGAAAAAACGGACGACCCTGTAAAGATGTATGCGGGAGACCTCTGTACGGTTTCGGTGAACATTGCTGGACTGCCGGGTATGTCGCTGCCCTGCGGGTTTGATGAAAAAGGTTTGCCGATTGGATTGCAGTTGATTGGCAAACCGTTTGGCGAAGAAACGCTGCTCCGTGCGGCGCACGCATTCCAGTGCGCAACGGATTATCATAAAGGAGGTGCGCAGGCATGAGCGAATATGAAGCGGTCATAGGAATTGAAATGCACGCCGAACTGTCCACCAAGACAAAAATTTACTGCGGCTGTAAAAATGAATTCGGCGGAGAAATCAATACGCATTGCTGCCCTGTCTGCACAGGTATGCCCGGTACGCTGCCGGTGTTGAACGAAAAAGTGGTGGAATATGCTGTGAAAGCGGGCTGTGCGCTAAATTGTTCTATTGCGAATTTAAGCAAACAGGACAGAAAAAACTACTTTTATCCCGATTTGCCTAAAGCATATCAGATTTCGCAGTTTGACATTCCGCTGTGCGCGGACGGATATGTGGATATTCCGCTGGAGAGCGGAACCAAACGCATTGGTATCACGCGGATTCACATTGAGGAGGACGCGGGGAAACTGCTGCATGACGCTTCGGATACCGATTCTTTGGTGGATTTCAACCGCTGCGGCGTGCCGCTGATTGAAATTGTGTCGGAACCGGATTTGCGCTCCAGCGAAGAGGCGAGAGTCTATTTGGAAACACTGCGCTCCATTTTGCAATATATTGACGTATCGGACTGTAAAATGCAGGAGGGTTCTATCCGCTGCGATGTGAACGTGTCCATTCGTCCCAAGGGACAAAAAGAATTCGGCGTGCGCAGTGAGATGAAAAACGTCAACTCTTTCCGCGGCGCGATTCGCGGCATTGAATATGAAATTGCACGGCAGACGGCTTTGCTGGAAGCGGGCGGACAAGTGGTGCAGGAAACGCGGCGCTGGGACGACGCAAAAGGTGAAAGCGTGTCCATGCGTTCCAAAGAAGAAGCGCAGGACTACCGCTATTTTCCGGAACCTGACCTCATGCCGATTCGTATTGAAAAAGAAACTGTGGAAAAAATTCGGCAGGAACTGCCGGAGTTGCCGCATGTAAAACGGGCGCGGTATGTGAGCGAACTAGGACTGCCGGAATATGACGCGGGCATTTTGACGGAATACCGTCCGACCGCCGAATTCTTTGAGGCGGCAGTGGCAGCGGGCGCAAGCGCAAAAGGCGCGTCCAACTGGATTATGGGCGACATCTCCCGTATTTTGAAAGAAAAAGATATTTTGATTGACGACGTTCCGTTTTCGCCGCAGCAACTGGCGGAAATGGTGCAGCTCATTGAAAGCGGCGCTATCAGCAATTCTGCCGGAAAGAAAGTTTTGGAAACGCTGTTTGAATCGCCTAAAGCGCCCAAACAAATTGTGGAAGAACTTGGGCTGGCGCAAATCAGCGACGAAGGCGCGCTGCAAAAAATGGTGCAGGACGTTTTGGAACAGAATCCGCAGTCCATTGAGGACTATAAAGCAGGAAAAGACCGCGCCATTAAGTTTATGATGGGTCAGGTCATGAAACTGTCCAAAGGAAAAGCGAATCCGCAGACAGTGAATGCACTGCTGAAAGAAGAACTGGACAAAAGATAAGCATGGAAGAAAGGCTTCTTTTATGCTTTTGGAAAAGGGGATTACATGGTTATTTTAGGCATTGACCCGGGCGTGGCGATTGTGGGATATGGCGTGGTGGACTATACCGGCAACCGTTTTCGGACGATTGACTATGGCGCTATCACCACGCCGGCGAAAACAAAATTGACCTCCCGTATCAAAACAATTTATGAAGAACTTCGGCTGCTGCTGTATCAACATAAACCAGACGTGATGGCGGTGGAGGAATTGTTTTTCAACACCAACACCACAACGGCAATGGCGGTGGCGCAGGCGCGCGGCGTGATTTTGCTGGCGGGAACGAATGAATCTATTCCGATTTTTGAGTATACGCCGCTGCAAATCAAACAAGCGGTCACGGGCTATGGACGCGCGGATAAACAGCAAATGCAGCAAATGACAAAAACGCTGCTGGGTCTGGCAAGCGTTCCCAAACCGGACGATACGGCGGACGCGCTGGCAGTGGCAATCTGCCACGGACACAGCAACGGTTTCGGTGCGGTTTTGGGTGCGGAAACTATTTGAGAAAAGTTGGAAAATGTTTATGGGGTAATTGCACAGGTTATTAGAAAAAAGGGGGGCTGGCATTGAAACGGTTTTTTAGGTTGTGCACTTTTGTACCGGTACTATGTCTTTTCTTTCTCGCGGCGTGCGATCTTACAGGAGAAGAGATGGCTGATTTTTCCGTCACGAGAATTGAATTAACCAGCAAGTATTCAAAATTGAAAGAGGTTTATCCTATATCTGTAGGTAAAGTATCTTCGGGAATCATTGAACTGGAAGGAGTTTGTGCAAAAGCTTACGTTGAAAATCAGGAACTGAATCATACGGAAGACCTTAAAAAAGCTGTTCGTTGGGTGAGCAGCGCCCCTGATATCATTTCTGTTTCAAATGGCTATGTGACCTCCGGAAGCGGTTTATCGTTAAAGGTGGAAGTCAATAAAGAGAATATGGCAGAAGGTATTGTTGAACTCCATGCCGAGAATTTTGACGGCAGCGTGAAAAGTGAGCCGGTTAAAGTTGTTATTGGCGCGCCGGTTGAGGCGATAACACGTCTTTCACTCGAGACTTCATCCGCTTCTAAGAGCGACGATGTCGTCAAATTTGAATCCGAAAAAAAATCGGGGAAACGTATCAAGAATAATGTCCTGTATTTAAAAGCGTTTACATTTGCCGATGAACCATTTAAAAATGCGGATTTTGAGAAACAAATCAACTGGGTATCCGGCGACCCAGAGGTTGCGGTAGTTGCCTCGACCAAAACTCCGTACAGTGGAAGTCTTGCGGTTAATTTGGAACTGAAAAGTGAGGGCGTAACTGAAATTTATGCGGAAACGAAAGACGGCAAAGTGCAAAGCGAAAGCATTACAATTGCATTTGGTAACCAGTATAATAAAGAGGCGCTTGCATCTAATTTTGCCGTGTCCTATATTTTAGACCATTTGCGCTATAAAACAAAAACTTCGGACTATCTTCCGACCAGAATGACTACGCGCAAGAGGTTTATATTTAACGGCGTTTTTGCCAGAGCACATTATACAAACTATACCGACAGTTCCACTGTCGAATCCCGCGAAGTCACATTTAACGGCGACGAAGTGAAAATTACAGGAATGATTGATACCTATACGGAGGAGCGGAACGAAATTCGTTTTTCATTTGCGATGATTCTGAAATGTGTTCCGGATAAAAATTATACATCATATGAAATTATATCTGCAAAATATGAACGGCCGGAATTGATTGTTGAAGAAGTGGATATCGGTGATGAATGAGAACGGAAAATATTTGAAAGATTGTATTGACAAACCAATGAAAACGTTGTATAATAAATGATATGCGTATGCGGCTGGAGGAGAGAATATGCAGTTAGATTTGAAAAATGTCCTGGGCGGCATCGTAGATCAACTGCCGTTTGAAGGCACGGTAGAACTGGAAGATATACAGTATTTGGGAAATCAAATACATTTTTCAGTCCCGGTGCAGGTGAGCGGTAAGGTTTCCAACATTGGAAAAGGGCTGGAGTTGGAAGGCAAAGCGTGGGGACGTCTGGAGACGTTGTGCGGACGCTGTGGCAAACCGGCGCAGGCGGTATTTTCCTATTCTTTGGCGGAAACGATTGTCAAGCAGTCGGAAGCAAACGAGGAAACGTCAGAGGAAGTGATTGTGCTGGAAGGCAATTTGCTGGACATGCATGACATAGTGCTGAACGGTTTTTACGCAGTGGCAGAGACGAAATATTTGTGCAGTGCAGACTGCAAAGGGCTGTGTCCTCATTGCGGCGCGGACAGGAACGTGACAGCGTGTGACTGCTGCGCCAATGAGATTGACCCGCGGCTTGCCGTGTTGGATACCCTGTTTGACGAAACAAAATAATGCGCTGCTTCCGGAAGGGGCAGGAAAAGCAGTAATATAAAAGGAGGTGTTTTAGATGGCAGTACCAAAAAGAAAAACATCTAAAGCGAGACGCGATAAAAGAAGAGCAAACTGGAAACTGGCAGTGCCGGGAATGGTAAAATGCCCGCAGTGTCATGAGTTTAAAATGCCGCACAGAGTGTGTGCCGCTTGCGGATATTACAATGGCAAAGAAGTAATCGCAACGGAAGACTAATGTATTTTGGGAGGGTGGTATTGAAAAATACGACCCTCTTTTGTTCTACATGGAAGAAAAACGCTGGTTACAATCGGAAGATTTTGGGTGCAACGCTAAAATTTGTTTGTGTTGACATCAAACAATATAGGAAATGCAAACAGCGGCGAGAGAACTATTGGGGAGAAAACAGCTATGGTGAACTATCATGAAGTGGCGGGCGTCCGCCCGGGCAGCATTGCGGAAGAACTGGGCATTGCGGCAGGGGATACTGTGCGCAAAATGAATGGCTGGGAACTCGGTTCCATTTTGGAGTATCGATATTTTGCCCATGATACGCTGATTCGTCTGGAAATAGAAAAAGCGTCGGGTGAGGTGCAGGAAATAGACATTGAAAATCCTGAAAACGAAGAACTGGGCATTGAATTTGTCTATCCGCTGCTTGCGCCTGCAAAAAGCTGCAAAAATAAATGCGTTTTTTGTTTCATTGACCAATTGCCGAAAGGGATGCGGGATACGCTTTATTTTAAAGACGATGATACAACGCTTTCTTTTTTACAGGGGAATTATGTCACGCTGACAAATATGGGGCATGTAGAACTGGAACGTATCAAAGAAATGCGTGTCAGTCCTATCAATATTTCAGTTCATGCCACAGACCCACAGGTGCGCTGCGCCATGCTGCACAACCGGTTTGCAGGCAATATTATGGAAATCATGCAGGATTTTGCGGCAAACCACATCACCATGAATGCACAAATTGTTTTGTGCCCAGGCTTCAATGACAAAGAAATTTTGGATAAATCGCTTGCGGATTTAACCGCACTGCACCCGTATGTGCATTCCATTTCCGTAGTGCCGATTGGCAAAACGGAGCACAGGCAGGGACTATGTGAAATCGCTTCTTTTGATGAACAATCCGCGCTGGAGACCGTGCGGCAGGTGGAACAATGGCAGCAAACGAGCCTGTCAAAATATGGTTCGCGTATCGTTTATCTGGCGGACGAGTTTTATATCAAAGCAGGGCGGGAGATTCCGCCGGCAGCGGACTATGAGGAATTTCCGCAGATTGAAAACGGCGTGGGGATGATTGCTTCCATGCGGGAGGAATTTCAGCAGGCAATGGCGGACTTTGAACCGGAAGAAGTACGCTGCCGCAGCGTCAGCATTGCAACAGGAAAAGCGGCGGGCTGGTTTTTGCGCCAAATGGCGGAGGAACTCATGCGGCGGACAGATATGAAAATTCATGTATATGAAATAGAAAATACTGTGTTTGGCAAAGAGATTACCGTAGCAGGATTGCTTTGCGGCAAAGATTTGAAATTGGGACTGAGCGATAAACCGCTGGGCGAAAAACTGCTGCTGACGGAAAACATGTTCAAAGCGGACGAGGACGTTATGCTGGACGATACCACGCTGGAGGAATTGGAGCAGGCATTTGGCGTTCCTGTGGAGATTGTGCCGGACGACGGATTCGCATTCGTAGACTATTGTACCGGAAGGGAGGCTGCTATATGAAACCGGTTATAGCGATTATTGGACGCCCCAATGTGGGAAAATCGGCGTTGTTTAATAAAATTATCGGACGCAGGGTGTCTATTGTAGAGGATACGCCCGGCGTAACGCGCGACCGTATTTATGCGGAAGGCGACTGGAGAAACAAACCGTTTATATTGATTGATACCGGCGGGATTGAGCCGGACAGCAAAGATGAAATTTTGTCGCAAATGCGCCGTCAGGCGAACACGGCGGTGGATTTGGCGGACGTGATTGTGTTTGTGGCGGATTTGAAAACAGGTATCACGGCGACAGACGCGGAAGTGGCGTCTATGCTGATAAAATCAGGCAAACCGCTGGTGTTGGCGGTGAACAAGGTAGACAAGCCGGGAGAAAATCCGCCGGAGTTTTATGAATTCTATAATTTAGGGATAGAACCTGTTGCAGTGTCCGCGCTGCAAGGACTTGGTATCGGCGATTTGCTCGACGAGATATATAGCCATTTGGAACACGCGTGGGACGAGGAAGAGGAGGACGAAGCCATTCATGTGGCGGTAATCGGACGCCCCAACGCGGGAAAATCTTCCTTAGTAAATCAGGTGTTGGGCGAAAATCGTGTCATTGTCAGCAACATTCCGGGCACGACCCGCGACGCAATTGATACCAGATTCGAGCGGGACGGACAATCCTATGTGTTTATTGATACGGCGGGAATCCGCCGCAAAGCAAAGGTAGATGAAGCAATTGAGCGGTATTCCGTTATGCGTGCGTTTTCCGCGGTGGAACGTGCGGACGTTTGCCTGCTGATGATTGACGGCGATGAAGGCGTGGGCGAGCAGGATGCGAAAATTATCGGATATGCCCATGAAAAAGGAAAAGCGTCTATCATTGTGGTGAACAAATGGGATAAGATTGAAAAAGAAACCAATACCATGCGCAACATGAAAATTAAGGTGCAGGAGCATTTGTCGTTTATGCCCTATGCGCCGATTGAATTCATTTCAGCCAAAACCGGCGCGCGGGTGGAACGGCTGTTTCCGCTGATTCAAGAAGTGGTGCAGCAGAATAATATGCGGGTGACAACCGGCGCGCTGAATGATATTATTAACGAAGCGACGTTAAAAGTTCAGCCGCCGTCCGATAAAGGAAAACGGCTGAAGATTTATTATGGTACACAGGTGTCAACAAAGCCGCCGACCTTTGTGATTTTTGTCAACGACAAACAATTGGCGCATTTTTCCTATATTCGTTATTTGGAAAATCAAATCCGCGGTGCGTTTGAAATGAAAGGAACGCCGGTGCGTTTTATTATCAGAGAGAAAAACACAAGCAAAACAGGGCGTTATAAATAAGCCGGACAGAAAAGGGAGGAAACTGTTATGATGCTGAGAGCCGAGGGGATTGTGAAAAATTTTGGAAAGCTGGAAGTTTTGAAATCCGTTTCTGTCGAAGTGCAAAAAGGGGAAGTTGTGGCGATTATCGGTCCGTCCGGTTCGGGAAAAAGTACATTGCTGCGATGCTTGAACTATCTGGAAAAAGTGGATGCGGGAAGTATTGCCATTGATGACGAGTTTATGGTGGAAAACGGCGTTTACAAACCGGAAGCGGAAATTCGCCGCATCTGTCTGAAAACAGGTATGGTGTTTCAGAGTTTTAATTTGTTTCCGCATATGACCGTGCTGCGCAATGTGATGGAAGCGCCGGTGGTGGTGGGCAAAGAAAACAAAGAAACGGCCAGGCAGCGCGCACTGGAATTGCTGGAAAAGGTGGGATTGTCACAAAAAGCGGACGCGTATCCATCCCAGCTTTCCGGTGGACAAAAACAGCGGGTCGCAATTGCGCGCGCACTGGCGATGAATCCTGAAATTTTGTTGTTTGACGAGCCGACGTCTGCGCTGGACCCGGAACTGACGGGCGAGGTGTTGAGCGTTATGAAACAGCTTGCCGGCGAAAAGCGTACCATGGTTGTGGTGACGCATGAAATGGGATTTGCGCGGGAGGTAGCGGATAAGGTGATTTTTATGGACGAAGGCGTCATTGTGGAACAGGGAACGCCGGAGGAAGTGTTTGAACACGCGCAAAGCGGACGTATGCGGGACTTTTTGCAGAGTATTTTAAAATAATTGTTTTCGGAAAACGGAAGGGGAGCGGAACCATGTTCAAACAGGACTATATCATGAACCAAATCCGAAATCTTGCAAAACTACTGGTAAAAATGGTGCTGAATAAAGAAACTGTGACGGTAGAATTGCGAGACGAAACAAGCGCTGTGGGACAGGAACAGTTGCTGCAGACCCTTTGCCGCATGGTGGAACAAGGTCAAATCAACGAGGCGGAGAACTTATTATATGAAGAATTGGATTTTGAAGATTTAGAACAATATGAAATTGCGCTGGCATTTTATTTGCATGTGAACGAATTGGAAGACACATTTTTGGAAACGCATGATTATAGCCGCGCAGAAATCAGGGACGGTATTTGTGACATTTCAAAGAAATTCGGTATTGCCTATGACGTCTCGTCTATGATTCCTGATTTGGAATAGAATTTGGTGAAAAAGCGAAGATAAAAACACAGTTCCGGTCGGTAGTCCGGATACGGTATATAGGAAAACAAAAGTCGAAGATTATTTAATTTTTGTTTTCCTAAGCGCTGTCAGTAACCTGCCTCCTTGGTTGTCCTTTCTTTGCTTCATATAAATAATGAAGGAGGCAAAGAATATGGAACAGGTGTCGGTTAAGCTGACAGTATATTTTGAAGCGCCGTTTTGGGTTGGTGTCTATGAACGGAAAGCATCTGGGAAATTAGAGGTATGTAAAATCGTTTTTGGCGCAGAGCCAAAAGATTATGAAGTATTAGAAATTGTGCTGCATAAAAAATTTGTGTTTAGTCCGTCGGTGGAAGATTGCGGACATGAAAAATATAAAATCAATCCCAAGCGTATGCGGCGGGAGATTGCACGGCAGTTACAGGACAGCGGTATTGGAACGAAAGCACAAAAAGCATTGAAATTGCAGCAGCAGGAAAGAAAAATGCAGAAAAAGGCGGAAAACCGCAAACGTAAAGAGACAGAAAAAGAAACAGCGTTTGAGAGAAGGAGACAGAAAAGGAAAGAAAAACATCGGGGAAGATGACAAAACAAAAGAACCGCTTGTGCCATGAATGGTACGAGCGGTTCTTTTGTTTTGTCACCATCTATCAAAAAGACCCACAAAAAAGCTGTAAGAAAGGGGGATGCCCGGTCATACATCAACGCGTATGCCGGGCAATTTGTGGGGTGTATATTTACAATCAATAAAAAGAAAATATCATAAATAATTCATCAACATCTCAATATATAACAGTATAACATAGATTGGTTAGAAAAGGAAGTATTTTTTTAATTGTTAACAATTTGTTCATAATTTGGTTACACGAACAAATTTTACCATAAAAAAATGCAAATTCATCAAAATCAACTCTTGACTTGCTGGACTTCCTGTGATATAATGATATAATGCTATATATGTCTCTATGCACATAAATATCCATCTTTTCTATAGTATAACATATATGAATAAAAAAATCAATAGTAGGCGATAATATTTAGAAGGTTATTTTTAGATTGGAAACATATGGATGAAGAAGAAAAAATGTGCAAGGGTTTTGGAAAGCAGTAAAAGATGAGAAGGCAACGGTAAAGTTTTTTGTCAAATAGGCAGATAGTATGTATCTGTTATTTAATGAGGTGATTTTTCATGCAACGACCTAGTCCGGTTCAATTTGGGAAGACGACTAGAATGAGTTTTTCAAAAATCAACGAAGCGCTTGAAATGCCGAATTTGATTGAAATTCAGAAAAATTCTTACGATTGGTTTTTGACTCATGGGCTAAGGGAGGTGTTTCACGACGTATCTCCAATTACGGATCATTCCGGCAATTTGAGTCTGGAGTTCTATGATTATTATTTCGACACGACGCCGAAATATGATATCGCAGAGTGTAAAGAACGTGATGCGACCTATGCAGTAGCGCTGCGGGTGAAAGTGCGTTTAATCAACCGTGAAACGGGAGAAATTAAAGAACAGGAAATCTTCATGGGAGATTTTCCGCTGATGACGGAACAAGGAACGTTTATCATCAACGGGGCGGAACGTGTTATCGTCAGTCAGTTGGTACGTTCGCCCGGTATGTATTATTCTTATGAACATGACCGCGGCGGAAAGAAACTGTATGCGTCAACTGTAATTCCGAACCGTGGCGCATGGCTGGAATATGAGACGGACTCCAACGATATTTTTTCGGTGCGTCTGGATAAAACAAGAAAAATGCCCGTCACGACATTGATTCGCGCCTTGGGCATTGAAACCAATGAACAGATGTTGGAATTGTTTGGCGAAGACCCCAAAATTGTGGCGACAATGGAAAAAGACAGCGTGACGAACGAAGCGGAAGCGCTGATTGAAATTTATAAAAAGGTGCGCCCGGGT
>CAMNSU010000034.1 GCA_946555455.1 uncultured Clostridia bacterium
GCTTGCCACACATAATAAAAACCTTAGACATTAGTCCCTCCATAAATATCGATTTATATATTTGATTATAAAATCTTTACCTACCGTTTACAATGTA
Organism: uncultured Clostridia bacterium; assembly: GCA_946555455.1. Classification (GTDB taxonomy): domain Bacteria; phylum Bacillota; class Clostridia; order RUG12999; family RUG12999; genus JAAWTG01. The sequence continues at coordinate 98 of CAMNSU010000034.1, forward strand.
CATTGATAAGTCATTTACCAATGGATACACAATTCCAAAAGGGCGTTAAATTTTAATACGAGGATTGCGGATTCTTTCATGCTCTTCCAGTGCGAATCGGTCTGTCATACAAGAAATATAGTCGCAAATCACGCGCTGCGAACAATTTTCGTAGCCGCTGTACCAATCCGTCTGTCCGATATGCGTTATTTTTTCATATTCCTCCGGCGGCAGCAATTTCGGCTGTTCCATAAAGGCTTCAAACAACTCCTGCGCCACTTTTGTCGCTTTGCTGTCCATAATCTCAATGGTGTTGAGTCCATAGACATATTGATAGACCAATTTCTTTAGCCGTTTAAACAATTGCTCGTCGTCCGCCTGCATGGCAACCAGTCCAATATTTTTCTGTGCCAGACTTTGCACGTCCGCCAAACTGTTCACACGGTAATGCCGGACAGCCTGTGCCGTTTGCCGTGTAATGCTCATCACCAAATGATGAATCAAGCTATCAATAAAAAATGTATCGCTGTATTGTGACAATTCCACCGTTTGTTCCGGCACCAGCGTTAAAATAATTTCCCGCATTTCCTCCACACCTGCCGCAAAATCACGATTGTTTCTTGCCGCCTTTTCCAGCAGCCCCGACTGGATTCCGTCCTGTAAATCGTGACAAATATACGCGGTCGTATCCACCAGCCCTACCACCTGTCCTTCCAAAGAAAAACAGGGCAACTCCGGCTGTAAATCACGGTAAATTCCGCTGCGGTCGCCATTATGTTTCAACATTCCTTCGCGCACTTCCGCCGACAAATTTAGTCCCATATAGGCATTGCTGCGCCGTTCAATCAAATCAACCACGCGGACACTCTGTTCATTGTGAAAAAACGCACCCACGCCCTGATATTGCAGCGCCGCGCACAAATAGCGTTCCACGGCATGTCCAAACGGCGTATGCCCCAAATCATGCCCCAGCGCAATGGCTTCCGCCAATTCTTCATTCAACGCCAGCGACCTGCAAATACCGCGCGCCAACTGCGCCACTTCCAGCGTATGCGTCAGCCTTGTGCGGAAATGGTCGCCTTCATGGTTCACAAACACTTGCGTTTTATACATCAAACGGCGAAACGCTTTGGAATGGATAATGCGGTCGCGATCACGCTGAAAATCGCTCCGGTTTTCTTCTTCCCGTCTAGGTTCTTTATGCACTCTGCTGCCTTCTTTCATATGCTGCACAGCAAATGGCGCAAGACTTTGCGCATATACCCGTTCCAATTCCTCTTTTTTTCGTGGAAATTCTTTTTCCTGCGTCCATTCCATGTCCGCTCTCCCCTTTTTTCATCACGTTTCCCGAATCTTTTTTAATAGCGTTACCAAATGCGGTTTGGATAAAACAAAATGCATAAGCGGCACGCCAAGAATCGTTACCACGCAAAATTCTCCAATCGCTACCATGACTGTCCAAAACAAAAATGACTGACTATCCTGTAAGATAAAAGTCATTTCAAATGCAATGATAAAACTGGAAACGGACGGCCACAGACTTGCCACAACCAAGCCCAGCGTCCTGTTTTTTATCCATTTACCGCTATAATAAACCCCTGCGAGACTTACCGCACTCGCAAGCGTACCAAACACCGCATCCACCAATCCGCCAATGCCCAGCATGTTGGAAACAAAACACCCCAACAACAGTCCCGGTATGTATAACGGGTCAATCAGCGCTAACAGCACCATCACTTCCGAAAGCCGAAACTGAATGGCTCCATAGGCAAACGGATAGCAAAGCAATGTTATGACGATATATAAAGAAGCAATCAACACTGTTTTTGTCATTGTTTTTATAGGGAGTTTCATTGCCGTCCGCCCCCTTCCAAAACAGCGCCAACGCCTAAATCTTCGTTGTGCCACAAAATTTCAATCTGTGGATTGTTTTCTAAATAGGCATATTCTTCGCGGAACCATTCAATGAGTTTCTCATCTGCCTGAAACGGCGTCGTATTGGGCGTATAGATATTTACGCAGCCATAGGAAAAATATTGTTCCAACGCTTCAATATCGCGCCGAATCATCTCTTTTGTCTGCCCCTGAATCCCCACCATCAGACAAACCGCCTCAAAATATTCCGCTACTTGCTGCGGAGACGTAAAATCCGCCCCTTTTTTCAGCACATTATTGCGAAACGCATTATCAAAACTCTCCACACCGCACCGAAATACAATCGGTATGCCGAAAAATTCCCGCCATTTCTGCAGCCATTTTCGATACATATAATGGCATTCCGTGAACATTTTGCTAATGTTTTTCTCTTGCACAATGCTGCGAAGTTCCGCCACCGTTTGCTCCGGCAGCTCAAAACAGCTTGCCGAATCAATCACGTCCAGAACCCCCAGGTCACCTGTGATGTTTTGCAGAATTTTGTGATTCTCCAAAACCATTTCTTCCGTGTTTTCACAGTTATCCATGGTGTAATCACAAAACGCACATTTTCCCCATTTGCAAGGATATGCACGCAGCAAAACCATTTCCCGCGGATTCTTTCCCGTCACCTTACTGTAACGCTGTAATTCCATTGTCTTTTCCTCCTTGTTTTTTTGCCGAGTGGTTACCAAGATCAACACTCGCTTTCTCCTTTTGATTATTTTTTGCCGGCTTCGTTCACCGACCTATCTCATTATACTATAAATATCGCATTTTTGCAACCGCCCTTCTTAGCCTGACGCTTCCAATTTGAACCTGCCTAAAACGGCGATATTTTGGCATCTTTCGGATTGTCGTCTTTAATAGGCGCCAGCCTATCTGCATCCTCCGCACCAAAATCTGCTCAAAATATCATCCGTTTTAGGTCGCAGAATTTTGAAAGAGCAAATTTTTATGCAAGACAAGGCGAAAGCGGAGCTAATAATTGTTTTATTAGCGAGCATTTCAACGCAGTATTGCGGAAAATTTGCCTTTCAAAATCGGTGTTTAAATTGGAAGCGTTAGGCTATGCATAAAATGTTTCTGTTTTTGAATACTATTTTTATAACTAGGCAAACAAAATAATATCTGCAAATGCTTTCCATTTCAGCCAATTTGTGATATACTATCCTATACAACGAGCAAAAGGAGGGAATGGGTTTGTTCGCAGCGGTTTCCTATTCATATACGGCACAAGAAATTCTGCGGCTGCGCAAGCTGATTGCAGAGCAGTTTCAACAGGAAACGGATACCGTTTCAAACGGACATATTGGGGCATTTTTTGATGCGGATGTGCAGCGGTTATTCCGGCTCTATAATAAGTTCTTTTTCCATTCCTGTTTTCAATTGAATGGTCCTCAGGATATTCTGTTCCATTATAACGGACGGCTCACCTCCTCCGCCGGACTTACCAAAGTCAGCCATCTCCGCCGCAAAACAAATCCGTTTCATTGGCACTACGACGTCAGCATATCCAAATCGCTGTTACACTCGTTTCGCAGTCCCGCTGCTGGTATTACAGTCAACGGAATTGCGCCTGCCACGCAATTGGAAGCCATGCAGTTGGTTCTGGAACATGAACTTTGCCATGTGATTGAATTTCTCTCCTACGGAAATTCCAACTGCCGCGCGGGACGATTTCGTGCGCTTGCCATGCAGTTGTTTGGTCACACCGATGTGGTACATACCTTGCGCGGCGCGGCTGTTGTGCAAACTACTTTTCACATTGGCGAAACCGTATGTTTTCGGTGGAAATCTGCCGTCCGCAGCGGCATTATCACCCGCATCACCAAACGCGCCACCGTTATGGTACCCGACTGTGGCGGCGATTATGAAGACCGCACCGGCGGGCGGTACCGAAAATATTATGTGCCGCTGACAAATTTACAAAAATGCAAGGAGCGTTTGTTATGATGAACTGGCTTCGTAAAGACACCTTTGGGGCGTTTATTCTCCGCAACAGTATCCGGCGGTATACCAAACATTCCATTGCGCAAACAGGCGGACAGCTTGCGTATTTTTTTGTGTTGTCCGTTTTTCCTTTTATTATGTTTGTCAATGCGTTAATCGGTGTACTCCATATCCCAGAAGCCTCTATTTATGAATGGCTGACGCCCTTTTTGCCCATGCAGGTGGTTGATATTGTCGCCTCCTACAGCACCTATTTGCAGCAGCTTCCGCATACCAGTCTGCTGTGGTTTGGCTTGGTGATTGGTCTATTCTCCGCTTCCGCGGCAGTGATGAGTCTCATTGACGCCATTAACAAAGCCTACCGCATTCGCAAACAGCGCAACATCATTCACAATTTTATCATATCTGTATCATTTATGCTGCTGCTAGGTATTACTATCCCTCTCACGATTGTTTTAATGTCTCTGGGGCGGGAATTTATGGGCTGGGTCAACGTAAAACTGGGGATTGAATTCATTCCGGTTCGCTTGTGGAATCTAATGCGTCTGGGGTTCGTCCTGCTGAATCTGCTCGGCGTGGTCGCGCTTATTTATTATGTAATTCCCAATAAAAAACTGCGTTTTGTATCCATCTTGCCAGGCACTGTCCTTTCCGTGTTGAGCTGTTTCATTCTCACCTATTTTTTCTCCATTTATGTGCAGCATTCCACGCGTCTTTCCATTGTATATGGCTCTATCGGTGCCATTATTATTTTGATGATGTGGCTGTATTTCATTGGTATCATTTTATTGCTCGGCGCGGAACTTAACGCCATGATAGACGACTATCAGGAACATAAACGGAAACGTCCTGCCGCAAAGTTGCTGCCCGATACATCTGAAAACGTCTCCATAGTCTCCGTACAGAATCAGTCTAAACAATAGATTCTCTTTCTCCGTCAATTGATGGGCACAATTATCTGCTAAAAGGAAATTTGAACGCATACAAAAAAGGCTTATCCGCATCGGATAAGCCTTTTTGATAGCTTTTTCTAAAAATTATACAACGCCCTGCGCTTTCATTGCATCTGCAACTTTCAAGAAACCTGCAATATTTGCACCGGCAACAAAATTGTCTTCCATACCAAATTCTTTTGCCGCGTCACGTGCATTTTTGTAAATGCCTTTCATGATATCATGCAGTTTCTGATCCACTTCTTCAAATGTCCAGGACAGACGCATGGAATTCTGCGTCATTTCCAGCGCAGAAGTTGCCACACCGCCGGCATTTGCCGCTTTTGCAGGTCCGAACAATACGCCGTTGGACTGGAACACTTCAATTGCTTCCGGTGTGGACGGCATATTTGCGCCTTCTGCAACGGCTTTTACGCCATTGGCAACCAATGCTTTTGCGGACGCTTCGTCCAATTCGTTTTGTGTTGCGCACGGCAGCGCCACATCGCAAGGAATTGTCCAGATACCCTTGCAGCCTTCTGTGTAGGTTGCGTTCGGACGATAGTTCAGGTATTCTTTAATTCTCTTGCGTTCCACTTCTTTAATTTGTTTCACAGCCTCCAAATCAATGCCTTCCGGGTCATGGATATATCCGTTGGAATCACTGAGCGCAACCACTTTGCCGCCCAGTTGGGTTGCTTTTTGGGTTGCATAGATGGCAACGTTTCCGGAACCGGAAATGACAACGGTTTTTCCTTTGAAGGAATCCCCTTTATCCTGCAGCATTTCTTCTGTGAAATAGCACAGACCATAACCTGTCGCTTCCGTACGCGCCAGACTGCCGCCATAGGTCAATCCTTTTCCTGTCAGCACACCTGTATATTCATTGCGCAGTCTTTTATATTGACCATACATGTACCCGATTTCACGACCGCCAACGCCGATATCACCAGCCGGAACATCTGTATCAGCGCCGATAACCCGCTGCAATTCTGTCATAAAACTCTGACAGAAACGCATAACTTCTCCATCAGATTTACCCTTCGGGTCAAAATCACTTCCGCCTTTACCGCCGCCAATCGGCAGACCGGTCAGGGAATTTTTAAATATCTGTTCAAATCCTAAGAATTTGATAATGCCTTCATAAACGGACGGATGGAATCTCAAACCGCCTTTATAAGGACCGATTGCACTGTTAAACTGGATACGGAAACCGCGGTTCACCTGCACCTTGCCATTGTCGTCAACCCACGGCACGCGGAATTTTAAAATACGTTCCGGCTCTACCAATCTATCCATCACACCGCTCGTTAAGTATTCCGGATATTTTTCCACAACCGGCTCCAGAGATTCTAATACTTCCTGTACTGCCTGATGAAATTCCGGCTCGCCCGGATTTCTTTTCACAACTTTGTCCATCAATTCAGCCAGGTCTTTGTTTTTTAAAGACATAGATTCATCCTCCTTTTAATTTATCTGTCATTATTATATCGCAAAAATTCACGTTTTGCAATATCAAATTGCAAAAAAATTCATTTATCATAAAAAACATGAGTTATTTCCATCTATTTTGCAATTTTTATGTGCTCATATTGCACAACACTCTCCAATTTTTAGTGTTCTATCCAACAGGAAAATTTATCATAGAGTAATTTCAGGTATCATTGCCATACTAAAATCAGAAAAAAACTGAAAGGAGTACATGAAATGGGAAAAAACTATCGAAAATCCAGATTGCTTGTGCCGGAAAGCTATGACGCAATGCAAAAGCTGAAAATGGAGGTTGCGGAAGAATTGGGTCGGATGCAATTTGTCAAAGAAAACAACGACCATTATAAAGGTGATTTAACCGCGCGGCAAAACGGCTCGGAAGGTGGCCCGATTGGCGGCGGAATGGTCAAAAAAATGATTGAGCACTATCAAAAAGGGTTGTTTTAACCCCTTTCCCAATTTATCAAATTTGCCACAATTCTTTTGTCTGAAGGATTGTCTGTGTTGCTGCCACCCTCATATGACAGCCATGCAGCATTTTTATAAAACGCAAAATTGCCCCCGCGAAACAATATGCGGGGGCAATTTTCATTTCATGCCAAACAACGTTTTCACGAAACCACGCAAAAACACAGGCATTTTGAATACAACAACTTTCATGTGATTTGCACCTCCTGCCACACCGGCAAATTTCCTGCTATCACCTGCAAAGCAGTCTGTATCCAGTCCAGATTAATACGGCACCCAATGCTGCCGCAAGCCACTGCGGGGGCAGATACATCGTAAGAACCACACCGATACCGACTGCAATCACAATAGCACCGCACGTATATTTCTTGCCAAACATACGTCATCCACACCTTTATGTAAAATCCATTTCTACTATCATCATATTACCTACATTAAAAAAGTGTGACAATTCGTTTTGTTATTTTGCCTATCCTGCAAATCCACCGTCTGCCGTCAAGACCTGCCCTGTGATGAAATCAGACTGTGCGGAAGCAAAAAACAAAATTGCCTGCGCCACATCTTCCGGCGTTCCCAACCGCCCCAGCGGCGTATCTGCCGCCAATTCCATTTTTGTTTCTTCATCTAAATGCGAAATCATGTCCGTCTCAATCACGCCGGGCGCAACACAGTTCACACAAATACCGGACGGCGCAACTTCTTTTGCAAGCGCTTTTGTCATCCCAATCACAGCCGCTTTTGCCGCAGAATAATGTACTTCGCAGGAAGCGCCGACCGTACCCCAAATGGAGGAAATATTTACAATTTTTCCGTGTCCCCGCGCAATCATGGCTGGCAATACAGCGCGCGAACACAGGAAATTGCCGCGTACATGAACGGCAAACATTTCGTCCCACTCCTGCACCGTCATATCGGTCAATAATTTTTGCGCCGCAATACCCGCGTTGTTCACCAACACATCAATTTTTCCAAAATATGCTTCTCCCGCTCTCGCCAGTTCCACAACTTCCGCTTCGCTGCGCAAATCCGCGCCTACTGCCATTGCCGCGTAGCCCCGCGCTTTCAGCGACTGTACTGTTTCCTCTGCCGCCGCTTTATTCTGATAATAATGCACTACCACATTAAATCCATTTTGCGCCAAAAGTTGCGCTGCCGCACGCCCGATTCCGCGCGATGCACCTGTCACCAGCGCCGTTTGATTTAATTCCATACCGCCTGCCTCCTACACCATCATTTTAGCCATATATCCTAATCTTTTTAGCAGTTTCAACTTTTAATAAAATTTACCTATTATCTTCACAAGTCAATCTTATCGAACATGAAACCTGCATCGCAGTTCACGCACAAAATCACCGCCAAGTGCCATTACACATAAAACGGTTAATGTCAACACAAACATTCCCAAAACAATCGATGCGATTCTATTTTCTCCACTATAAACACACACACCTATGATTGTTCTGATAATAGCAATAACAATCAGCAACAGCACCGGAAACATGTTATGCTTTTGTTTCTCAAAATCAGTAAATAGCAAAACACCTGAAATGGAAAGTCCACAGCATAAAATTACAGATACCGTGACAATTGACCAGCCCGGAGATAATAAACTATCAATGAGTGTTAACAATACACACAGACACCCGATAAATTTTATAAACTGACTCATACGGTTATATTCCACCAAATCAGTTGATAATGTCATTGTATATACCATATATAAAGACATTAAAACAATGATACTCCAGGCTTTTCCCCCAACTGCAATATTGACACTGGGGCAAATAATAGCTGCCAATAACATCAGTAATTTGATAACATTCAAAACTTTTTTATGTCTCTTTATGCGTTTTTCTATGTGCGGATATGTGATGCTAATTTTCATATATTTCACTTCCCTCTACTGTCACCGTTATCCCATCAGAACAAAGTAATTCATACATTTTTTCTTCAAAAGTAGGGTCTAATGTCGCTTTTGTGATTGAAAAAGTTGCTGTATTATGAAAGGTAAGCACTGTACATCTGGCACGATGTGTGATTGCTGTACCAATTACCGCATCCATACTTTCGATATATGCAGCAGCAGATGGCGGCATTTTTACAACCCCCAAATTAGAGAGAATACTTGTAAACACCGTATCTCCCAAAAAGCCATATCCTGCTCTTGCCGCCGGCTGTTTTATTGCAAGCGGAATGTATTTCACCATATCCACCATTTTTACGGTAGAAGCAAGTATTTCACTCATAGCTTCTTTGGAAACCTTTTTATCCAGTTGATTGTTAATTTCTTTTATAATAGATTGTACATCATTGACCATTTCTATTGGTATACCTATTGCGCAGTGCAAAACAAAATTACGAATCGTTTTTGATGGATAGAATTTGCGCAGATTGACAGGCAATTGAATATTCATATTCCCTTTCAATTCATCGGTTGCCGCTTTTCCTGCAATAAACATCAGCGCTAACAAGTATCCTGTAACGGTTGTCTGATATTTTTCCGAAACTGCTTTCAATTCATCCGCCTTCATTTTTAGATGCACAATCCGGCATGGTTTCATTTTTGCAAGTTTTCCGCCTATCTGTATTGCCGGCTTGAAACCAACACCGTAACCTGATTCTTTTCGTGGTACTTTTTCAAATGCATTTTCAAATTCTTCATTTGTTGGAATTGCGTTGATATCCCACAGAGTTTCATCCAACACAATATCCTTTCCCGCCAACCTTAAATACTCCGCTGCAAGTGATTTTAGAAAAGTAACAGCGCCCATTCCATCACTCAACACATGAAAAAATTCTACACTGATACGATTCATGTAATAAAGTACGCGGAACGACTGTGAACCACTGCGCGAAACCTTTATTGGCTGGCATGGAATATCTGTCTCGGGCTCTATACAAAACCGGCGTTTTGTCATGTCAAGATAATGCCAAAAAAACCCTTTTTTCAGCGTAGTGGCAAAACTCGGGAAACGTTTCACTGTAAAATTCAAAGCCATTTGTAAAAGTTCCGGAACAACCGCTTCTTTGATATATACTGACAGTCGAAACACAGACATTCTTCCTTGTTCCATAGATAATGGATAAATTTTAGCGGCGTCGTCCAAAGCAAACCATATACCTGCCGGTCTTGCATAAAATCCTCCAAGATTTTCTATGTTCAGCAATTCCAATGCTTTTTCCTGTGATATTCCAATCGTTGTATAATATAAAAGCGCTTTTTCAAAATCCTCTCGTAGCTTCTCCTTTTCTGCTTTGTTCAACAAACAATGTGCATCAAAATCTGCAAAAAAATTTCTCAGTCTATTGGTATCCGATTGTTGCTCCATATATTCATCAAATGCTTTTTTCATATTTTCTCCTTTGATGTCACACACCAAAAATAGCTGCCGCATTTCTACGGCAGCCATTTTTATCCTTCCCATAACACGGCTTCGCCTGCCGCAAGGCTTTTTTTCACATCCAGTATCCGCTGGTTTTCAGAACCCTTGAAACGCAAATTCAATCCTTTTTTCTCCTCCACAAAAGGACCGTCCACCAGAACATCGCAAAGTTCCAAAAGCGCTTTCTTTTGTGGGTCTGCCAAAATCTGTTCCAGCAGATACCCGCTATAAATCCAAATATTTTTTCCCGCTTCCGCTTTCAGCCGCGTTGCCAGTTTCACAAGCGCCGCCGCTTGTTCAAACGGTTCTCCGCCGCTAAAGGTAATGTTGCATACAGAACTTTTTGTCAAATCCTGATATACGTCGTCAACTATCCGCAGTTCTCCCGAACCGCGTTCCCACGTCTGCCGGTTATGACAGCCCGGGCAATGGTGCGGACAGTAACTTACAAACAACACGTCCCGAAAACCGGTTCCGTCCACCGAGGAACTATATTGAATCCCTGAAACCTCTATCATGTTATCAGACGCCATGTGTCACACGGTCTTTCAATTCAGCGCGTTTTGCGCTGTTCCAGTTGCGGGTGCTGCCTACCAAATATCCCGTGATACGCTGAATCGTATCAATGTTCTGGCTGCCGCAGGACGGACAGGTTTCCAGTCCTTCCTCCGCATTTTCATATCCGCAGTCCAGACAGCGGTTACGCGTATGGTTCACGGAACCATAACCGATATTATATTGATCCATCAAATCAACCGTTTGCATAATACAATCCGGATTGTGTGTTGCGTCTCCGTCCAATTCCACATAGAAAATGTGACCGCCCAATTCATATTGATGATACGGCGCTTCCACTTTCGCCTTATGTTCCACGCTGCATTTGTACCATACCGGCACATGGGAACTGTTGGTATAATAATCTTTGTCCGTGATGTGTTCAATCATACCGAACTGCTCGCGGTCTTTTTTGGTGAATTTACCACTCAAGCCTTCCGCCGGCGTTGCAAGCAAGCTATAGTTCAAATTCTTCTCTTCTGCAATCTCGCGGATACGTTCATACATGTAAGACACAATCTTCAGTCCCAGTTCCTGCGCTTCTTCGCTTTCACCGTGATGTTTGCCTGTTAATGCAATCAACGCTTCCGCAAGTCCGATAAAGCCAATGCCAAGCGTTCCGATTTTCAGCAAATCCTTCACAGGCATGTTGGGAGAAAGCACTTCACTGCCCGTCCACATGCCGTTCATCAGCATGGGGAATTGTTTTTTGAGTGCAGAACGCTGGAACATGTAGCGGTCATATAACTGTTCCGCCGCTACATCAATACATTTATCCAATTTGCTAAAGAATTTTTCAATCTTTTCTTCCCTGTTTTCTATCTCGCGGCATTCCAATGCCAATTTTACAATATTAATAGTAGAAAACGACAGATTTCCACGTCCGACGGAGGTCTTTTCTCCATGCCGGTTTTCAAACACACGTGTACGGCAGCCCATAGTTGCCACTTCATACCGATAGCGTTTGGGGTCATTCGCGTCCCATTTTTCATGTTGGTTAAACGTTGCGTCCAAATTCAGGAAGTTCGGGAAAAACCGCCGCGCCGTTACTTTACATGCCAATTGGTATAAATCATAGTTCCGGTCTTCCGGCAGATAGCTGACGCCGCGTTTCTTTTTCCAAATCTGAATCGGGAAAATCGGTGTTTCCCCATTGCCCACACCGCGATAGGTAGAATTCAGAATTTCACGCATGATACAGCGTCCTTCTGCCGATGTATCCGTTCCGTAGTTAATGGAAGAAAATACAACCTGATTGCCGCCGCGGCTATGAATGGTGTTCATATTATGAATAAACGACTCCATCGCCTGATGTACACGGTTGACCGTCTGATTCATTGCGTGCTGCTGCATACGCGCTTCGCCTTCCAACTCGTCCAGCGGGCGTGTCAGGTAATCGTCAAATTCTTTATTTTTGATTTGTTCCAAATTTTGTCCTGTCAGCCGTTCCAGCTTTTCCACTTCTTCTATATAAGTAGAACGTACATAGGGCGCAAGATAAAAATCAAACGCCGGAATCGCCTGTCCGCCATGCATTTCATTTTGCACAGATTCCATGGAAATGCACGCCAAAATCGCCGCGGTCTCAATACGTTTTGCCGGGCGGCTGGAGCCGTGTCCCGCACGGAATCCATGTGCCAGCACATCGTCCAGCGGATGCTGGAGACAGGTCAGCGATTTGGTCGGATAATAATCCGCGTCATGAATATGCACATAGTTGCTTTTCACAAAATCTTTTGTCTGCTCGGAAAGCAGCATGTCCATCACAAACGACTTGGAAGATTCGCTGGCAAATTTCATCATCATTCCTGCCGGCGTCTCCGCGTTCATGTTGGCATTTTCTTTTGTGATATCGTTTGCAATCGTGTTCACAATGCTCATATACGTTTCATACGTCTGCCGACCGCGCGCAATGTTCCGTTTATCACGGTATAGTATGTACTCTTTGGCAACATTTTTATAGCGCGATTTCATCAGCTCAATTTCCACAAGGTTCTGGATTTCTTCTACTTCCACAACATCTTTATCAAGCTGCGATAATTTATCTGCAATTTCCTCTGCGCATTTGATATCATTGATAAACACATAGTTCATTGCTTTTAAAATTGCATTCACAATTTTACTTCTATCAAAATTTTCAATACGTCCATCTCTTTTACGAATATTCGATATCATCTTTTCTTCCCCTCTCTTGCTTTTCCCTCAATTGCCCTTTTGTCCAAAAACACAAGATATAGTTGTTCAGGAAATATATAACAACTATATCTATGGGTCACGATATCCATTATACAGTACCATTATGAAAAAATCAAGAGGGTTTTGCTAATATTTTCACTAAAAATTTTGTCGTTTTTTGTTGGTTTTTCCGAAATTTCTTTTCCAACATTTCACAGAATATCATTTACCCCAAATTTTCTTATTTTTGTATTCCGTTTCCGCGGACGTCCTCACCTACTATCATGTGCTTTTTTTCTGATTGATAACGCCATAATAAGGCATGGCACTGCCGAAAACACAAATAATATACCTAATTCCCAAAAATACGAATCTACAACTTTAAAATGCTTAAAAATTCCCGTTATTGGTTTGTATATATGATAAAACGGAAGCGTCCCCATAACACTCCATGCCAGTCCTACCGTTTGAAAAGAACAAATCCATGCAACAAGCAAACATACAAATAAGCCTATCACAGATAAATATTTTTGCCTGTTTTTACGCACCGGTCTTAGCAGATATCTTCCTATCAATATATAGCTTCCCACAACAACAAATAGTTGAATGATAACAATAAATACACAGATAATAAGCTGCCAAAAATTCTGTCCATCACAATGTTCCAGACACAAATCCTTGGAATATAACCAATTCCCAATATGATAGAAAATGAAACATAATATACCATGAAATACTATCGCCAGCAAATTATTTTTCAGCAGTTTCAAAATTATCATTCCTCTCCGCACTTTTCTATTTCAATTTATACCGTACGCTGCTTCTCCATTTTGCGTCCTGTTTTATCTAATTGTTCACAGACATAAAAAGGAGCAAAGACCGGATGGTCTTTGCTCCGTCTCTGGGCTATTTTAATTATCTCTGTACACGACCGGAACCGTCGCCGCCCGCGAGATTTTTCACTTCGTCTACCGTCACCAGATTGAAGTCTCCTTCAATGGTGTGTTTCAGACAGGAAGCTGCAACTGCAAAGTTAATTGCTTCTTCGCTGGAATAGCCTTCCATCAAAGAATAAATCAAACCTGCGCCAAAGGAATCGCCGCCGCCAACACGGTCTACGATATTGATGGTATATTTTTTAGAGAAATTATAATCTTTTCCATCATAAAGCATTGCAGACCAGCCGTTTACAGAAGCGGAAATGCTCTCACGCAGCGTGATTGCCACTTTTTTGAAACCGAATTTTTCCACCAATTGACGTGCAACGTCTTTGTATCCTTCGCGGCTGAGTTCGCCGGAAGTGATATCTGTTTCCGCTGCTTTAATGCCAAACACGGTTTCCGCATCTTCTTCGTTTCCGATGACTACGTCTACATACTGCATTAAGCCGCTCATCACCTGATTTGCTTTTTCACGGCTCCACAGTTTTTTACGGAAGTTCAAATCGCAGCTAATCGTCACACCTTTTTCCTTTGCTTTTTTACAAGCTTCCAGACACAGCGCAGCCGCATCGTCGGACAACGCCGGTGTGATGCCTGTGAAATGGAACCATTCCACGCCGTCAAAAATAGCATCCCAATTGAAATCCCCTGTTTTTGCTGTGGAAATGGAAGAATGCGCACGGTCATATACTACGTTGGACGCTCTTTGAGAAGCGCCTTTTTCCACGAAGTAGATACCAACGCGTTCACCGCCGCGTGCGATATTTTCTGTGTTCACACCGTGTTTTCTCAGTTCTGCCACACAAGCGTTTCCAATCGGGTTTGCCGGCAGTTTGGTCACAAACGATGCGTCAATGCCAAAATTGCACAGGGAAACAGCTACGTTTGCTTCTCCGCCGCCAAATACCATATCAAAAGAATCTGCCTGGATAAATCTCTGGTATCCCGGCGTCTGTAATCTCATCATAATTTCACCAAAGGTGACTGCTTTTTTTGCCATAGTAACGAATCTCTCCTTTTCATCTATGTAGCTTTTTTATGGTTTATGCTCTTGCTGCTTTTACTTTTTCAATGAACTGTTTACCGATTTCCGTGATGGATTTGTAATCGCCGGTCTTCGCACCTGCTGTCAGTGCGCCGCCTACGCCAACTGCGGAAGCACCGTTTTTGATCCACTGGTCTACGTTGTCCACACTCACACCGCCGGTCGGCATAATTTTTGCATACGGAATAGGTCCTTTAATGGCTTTAATCATCTTGGGTCCAAATGCTTCGCCTGGGAACAGTTTGATGATATCCGCGCCCGCTTCCATTGCCGTCACTGCTTCTGTGATGGACATCACGCCCGGCATACAGGGCAGACGGTACCGGTTACAAAGTTTGATGGTGTTCAAGTTCAAATAGGGGCTGACGATATATTCCGCACCGGACAGAATCGCAATACGCGCCGTTTCCGGATCCATAACCGTTCCTGCGCCCAAAATAATCTGGTCACTGGTATAGGTTTTTGCCAATTCTTCAATGACTTTGTGCGCTCCCGGCACAGTGAAGGTCATTTCAATGGCCGCGATGCCGCCTTCAATACATGCGTCGGTAATCCGCTTTGCCTGGTCGCTGTTTTCCGCTCTGACAACCGCAACAACACCGACGTCCTTAATTCTGGTTAATACTTGTTCTTTATCCATTTGTTTCCCCTCCTGTTTTTTTGGACAACATTCCCAATTGTCCATGCTTATATTCTATTGTATCGCAACTTTGTCCATTCGTCAAGTAAAATCTCTATCTGAAACCAACAAAAATCCGACCGCATTTTTTGCAAATTTTTCTTGCAATTGGGGAAAAAAAGTTGTATAATAAAATTAATGTGTCAATATATGCTGCTCATAAGCATATATTGGTAACAGAAAATCAAATAATGATTGTCTTCGGGGCAGGGTGTGATTCCCTACCGGCGGTGATAGTCCGCGAGCCGGATTCCGGCAAGATTTGGTGAAATTCCAAAACCGACAGTGTATCGTTTTTCTATGAAGATGGAACTGCGTGCAGTCTGGATGGAAGAAGATAATGCAGAAGTCTGGAATATACAGACACTCTTTTTTTAATCTGCATCTCATGCCTCGAAACTTTCGTTTCGGGGCTTTTTGTTTTGCAAATCTCTTTTGATTCTGTAAAACAGCTCTTTCTTCTGTTTGGGGATACTCATGCATCAAGCCGCTGCGTTTTTCCGTGACCGGCTCTGAGGCACCGCGTTTATCATAGTTCCCAGAAAAGAAGATGGGGTAAAAAAGTGGTCTTCCCACTTTTTATGCGAAGCAGTGATTATTTGATACAATTATTATCATTTAAAGGAGTGGTCTCAATGCAGACAAAAACAAAAAAACTAACCCTTTCCGCGCTTTTAGCAGCCCTTGCGGCAATAGCGATGTTTCTGGAATTCACGATTCCCTTCATGCCGCCTTTTTTGAAGCTGGACCTCAGTACGATTCCGGTGCTCGTTGGTGGATTTATCATGGGGCCGATTGCCGCTGTACTCATTCAATTGGTGAAAAGTTTGGTACATATGCTTTTAACGCAAACGGGCGGCGTTGGTGAAATTTCCGATTTTGTTATCGGTTCCCTGTTCGCCGGCATTGCTTCTCTCGTATATTTTAAAGGCGGAAAGCAAAACAAAAAAGCGGTCTTGGGACTGGTGTTCGGCAGCCTTGCAATGATTATCGGCGCGGTCGTCTATAACTATTTTATTTCCATTCCCATCTATGCAAAAGTGATGCCAATGGAACAGATTATCGGTTTGTGCGCCAAAGTCAATCCTTTGATTCACGATTCCGGCACTTTGGTGCTGTTCGGATTCTTGCCCTTTAATATTGTAAAAGCAATTGTCGTTTCGCTGCTTTCCTACTTTTTCTATACCAGACTTCACCGTTTTTGGGCAAAAATAGACTAGCCTGGCGCTTCCCCTTTACTTAAATTCATCTACTAATATAAGGAACGGACGTATTTCCTTTTTCATACGCCCGTTCTTTTATTTTCTATACCGGAAATTGTGGTTTCATGTGACATCTTACAAAACTTTTCTTATATCTTCCGCCTATGCGTTTCACACATTTGATTTTTTACTGATTTTTTCATTGATTTTTTTTGCCTGACACCGCGCTACAATTGTCATACCGGTTCCTATTACCAAATATATTAAAACAAAAACAGGCAGCACATAGATAAACCACTCATACCAATGCGCAAAATAATAAATGATTCCCGAAGCAACGCTCGCTATAAATGTGACGAGTGCACAGGCAATAAAGTGTATAGCGCAGCTTAGCGGCAACGACATATTGCTGTCATAAATCAGCGATATCAATCCATATAATGCCGAAGCGATAAGCCACACTGTAAATTCCCGCATCACTTCTGCCCCTGTTTCTTCATTCAATTTGAATATCCATAGGCATACGGTTGTAACTATAAATCCAATACCCAGTCCGACAATCACGTGTTCCATTACTTTTTTCTTCATTTTATTGTACCTCCATAACATATTGTTTGAACCCTTTGACATATTTTCTCGAAAGTGTCAAATGCGTCTGCATTTCTTTTAATGTCAACGTATAATTACCGCTGAACTCCGCTTCCACCGACAAAACATGATGAACATTGACAATGATTCCTTTGCTGATGCGCACAAATCCCTTTGTATAGCCTATGCTTTCCAATTCATACAGCTTGTGGCGCGTTTCAAACACCTCTTTGCCGATATGGGCAAAAATTTTATTGTTGTCCGCTTCAAAATAAATCACATCCGTAATGTCAAACAAATATTCTTTTTCCGCTTTAAACAGAAACATTTTTTGCAAACTCTTTTTTCCGTTCAAAAGTTCCACCACATTTTGCACCTGCGGACTGGATATATTGCCGCGTATGACAATTTCAGGCTCTGCCAATTCCGTCTGTTCCAATGTTATTTTCATAGGCTCCCCTCCCTTCATCTGTGATTAGTATATCACAAATAAAAGGTCACGTCACTGCATTTTATGTAAGTGGTCAAAAAACAATGGTAAGAGGTTTCTCGTTACCCCCTTTATTTTTATCAACCATTTTTCCACATGCATCTGCTTTTCTACTACTCTATTTTCCGGTTTTCCACAATTCCCACGTTCTCTTTCATGGTAAAAACAATACCATTTTCAGGATTTCAGTTTACATAACTTTATTTTTGTAAACTTCTTGTAATATTACTGCCCTCAAAAATGTATTTCCCATCACTTATCCACGACTTTATCCACATTTTCCACACAATTATTTCACACCATTGTGGAAAATGTGGATTTCAACATTCTCATAAAATTACCCAACTTTTTTTCAAAAAAGCCTTGACAAATACATTATTTGTGCTATAATAAATAGCGTGACAAAGATATGCGGATATGGCGGAATTGGCAGACGCGCATGGTTCAGGTCCATGTGAAAGCAATTTCATGGAGGTTCAAGTCCTCTTATCCGCACCAAAAAACAAATGCCCCTTAAATCTTTAGAGATTTAAGGGGTCAATCATATTGATAAGAAATGCGGGTGTAGTTCAGTGGTAGAACACCAGCTTCCCAAGCTGGATATGAGGGTTCGATTCCCTTCACCCGCTCCAACGTCGAGTGTCCTTACAGAACCTGAGCGTTTTATAAGGCGCTCGTTTTTTATTGTCTAAATATGCGATATATAAAATACTGGATATGTTGTAAATTTGAATTTTTGATTATTTTATTGCATGAATAAAACACTCCAATAATTTTTCAGCATTTCGGAGCTGTTTTTCATTCAAAGTTTTTATCATATCAGGAATAATAGAATTGTTTTCGTGGTTGCCAAAAAGCAAATAATCACTTGACACATGGAGCACATTGCAAAGCTTATATAAAGTTGCGACAGACATTCCTTTTTTGCCTGATTCTATATCAGCTAAAAATTGAGTTGAAATTTCCGCCTTTTCTGCGAGCTTTTCACGGGATAAAGAACTGCGGTTTCTAAGATTCTTTATTCTTGCTCCAATTTCTTTATTAAATTCTTTAGCCATATAATCAACTCCTATAATTATAGTATACAAACAACTATTGATGTATAATTATATTGTTAAATTTCAATTTAGGAGTGTGTTAGTCTATGCTAGTGTTTTTTTCCAGCGTTGAAGTACTGATGGTTGGAGCATTATTTATACTGCTACTGATAGGAGCAGTAGATACAGTAATTAAAATAATATCTTTTTTACTAATACTATTTATCATTAAGAATATTATTCAGGATGTTGTTTTTGGTTTAATAAAAAATCATAATAATATATTTTTAACAATATGGTTTCTTTTTGTAGATATTATGCGAACGCATCTTTTTTTTAATTTATTTCATCAAGCAGCATTAGAATATGGAAAAGCAGGTGGTTTTTCTATTCTAACAAGTATTATTGGAGTTTTGGGTGTTTTACTTATTGCCGGATTCCCATATTTGGCAGGGGAAATGGCAAGTCTTGTTCACGGTAGTGAAGAATTAGATGATCATTCAAAAGCATTTGTTGTGTTTTCAGATTTGTTACCCCTTTTAATATTAGCTTTAGAATGTTTATGGCTAGGTGGGTGGAAAATGATATTCTAATCTCCGCTTTTGTCTACATGTCCTGCAAGTACGGCACGCGGACATTATAAAACCGCCGAAGAATACTCCGACGGAAAAACCGATTATTAAACCGTCCCTTGTTTGTTCTCTTTTTCATATTAAAAATGCCACGCTTTTTATTATCGTAGCATTGGAGGGAAAAAAATATTTGATTTTATGCGATTTTGGACGGGTTCTGCAAGCACACCCACACCGACGCCGGAGCAAGCTATGCTTGCTCCTTCTCTTCGGCGTAAAAAGTATTTTTATTTATTTGTCTCTTGCTATATTTCACCACTTATGATACACTTATATGCATTGATAGATACTGCGCAAGCAGGCAACGGATTGAAACGAAATAAATTTATATATGCAGAAGATGAACTGGAGGGTGAAAAAATGAGTATTCAAAAAACCAAATTCGGCGAGTATGGCGGAACAGACGTATATTGCTACACACTTGACAATGCAAAAGGACTCCGTGCGGAAATCCTGACCTTGGGCGGCATTATTCAAAAGCTGGTTTTTAAAGACGTTGACGTTGTGCTGGGGCGCGATACATTGGAGGAATATTGCAACAATGAAGGATATTTCGGCGCGCTCATCGGACGCAATGCGAACCGTATTGAAAACGCGTCATTCGACTTAAACGGACGGTCTTATACGCTTTTTGCAAATGACGGAGCAAACAATCTCCATGGCGGAAAAATCGGCTTTGATAAAAAAGTCTGGGACGCCGAATGTATTGACGCGGCGGAACCGTCGCTTGTGCTCGCGCTGACAAGTCCTGACGGAGAAGAAGGGTTTCCGGCAGCAGTAGATGTGAAAGTTACCTATACGCTCACGGCGGATAATGCCATCAGAATACATTATGAAGGGACCGCCGACAGCGACACAGTGCTGAACATAACCAACCACACCTATTTTAATCTCAACGGTCACGATAGCGGCACTGTTGACGGACATTCCCTGTGGCTGGACAGCAACTTTTACACGCCCAATACCGCCGCATGTATCCCAAACGGCGAAATCCAAAACGTCCAAAACACGCCTTTCGATTTCAGAACAGCCAAAACGCTGGGCGAAGGTTTTCAGTCACAGCATGAACAGATTAAATTGTTTGGCGGCTTTGACCACAATTTTGCCCTATCCGGCAGAGGATACCGGTTGGCAGGCAAACTGACCGGCGATAAAACCGGTATCGCTATGGAATTTTATACAGACCAAAGCGGCGTTCAACTCTATACAGGGAATGTGATTGAGGAAGGACGCAAGTGCAAGGACGGCGCAGTCTATACCAAACACAGCGCGCTCTGTCTTGAAACGCAGGCATTTCCGAACAGCCTGAAATTCTCCCATTTCCCCTCTGCAATTCTCAAAAAAGGGGAAAAATATGATACCGTAACCACCTATCAATTTATCTGATTGATATTTCTGTAACACACTTTTTTCAAAGAAATATTTGACTACGCTTCTTTGCTATGCTATAATAGATGTATACAATTTATTCTTTGAGAAAAAAGTTTTTACATTTTACATGAGGAGGTATTTTACAAAATGGATTTCATGAGTAAATTTTCTTTGGAAGGCAAAATCGCTCTGGTAACAGGCGCTTCCTATGGAATCGGTTATGCAATTGCAAAAAGCTATGCCGCTGCCGGCGCCACTATCGTGTTTAACGATATTAAACCGGAATTAGTAGAAAAAGGCTTGAAAGCTTACGAAGAAGACGGCATCAAAGCGCATGGTTATGTTTGCGACGTAACCAAAGAAGATCAAGTTCAGGATATGGTCAAAAAAATCGAAGCGGAAGTTGGCGTGATTGATATTCTGGTGAACAACGCAGGTATCATCAAACGTATTCCGATGTGCGACATGACAGCGGACGAATTCAGACAGGTTATCGACGTTGACCTGAATGCGCCGTTCATCGTATCCAAAGCAGTGATTCCGTCCATGATTAAAAAAGGTCATGGTAAGATTATCAATATCTGTTCCATGATGAGTGAACTGGGTCGCGAAACTGTTTCCGCTTATGCTGCTGCAAAAGGCGGTCTGAAAATGCTGACCCGCAACATCTGCTCTGAATATGGTGAATACAACATTCAATGTAATGGTATCGGACCTGGCTACATTGCAACGCCGCAGACCGCGCCGCTGCGTGAAGACGGTCATCCGTTCAACAGCTTCATCATTTCCAAAACACCTGCTGCTCGTTGGGGAACACCGGAAGATTTGATGGGTCCGGCAGTGTTCTTGGCGTCAGATGCTTCTGATTTCGTCAATGGTCACGTATTGTATGTTGACGGCGGAATTTTGGCATACATTGGTAAACAACCGAAATAAGAATTTTGAGATTCTATATAAAACGACCTCTATCTATTAGATAGAGGTCGTTTTTGTGGTTTTAAATAAATTTGTATTGCTTTTTTATTCGTAAAGTTCTTCTGTTATGGTAAACGTTTCCGGCGACTCCGGCGTAATATGGATAACGAACCCTTCCGCCGCATTTCCTGATATGGTAATTTCCTGTATATGTATATCGTCCAGTCCAATGGAACCATTTTCTCCACCGCTAGTTTCATTTGAAAACTGCGTCGTATCTTCTTTCACACGGAACACCATACGCTGCGTCCAATTATATTCCTGTTTGCGATATTTATGTTGATAGGAAGTGAGCAGATACCACGCGTCTTTTTTAAACTCCCTTCCGTCCGCTAAGGTAATATATTTCGGCGTCCACTGACGTTCAAAATTCGTATATACGCCCGGTTTTAATGGTTCCCCTTCCGTCCGCAGCGTTATATTAGATAAATCAATGTCAAAATATACCGCTTCCGTATCGCCGGTATAAATACAGCGTATATATTTAGGTCTATCGTGTCCGGAAGTTACGAGATAGCGCAGTATATCCTTTGAAGTGAACATTTTCAACGGAACAGACGATGTTCTAAGCCCTCCCCTGTTTCCACTTTCCAAAACTGGAAATGCTTCCATACTATATTCTTTATATTCCTCCGGTATAGACCATGTGATGGACAAATCATCATGTATCGTTGGCTCAATGGATATTTCTTTCGGCTGCGGCTTTGGTGTGGCAGTCGGTCTTGGCGTCGCCGCCGCCCTGCGCGTAAGTTCATTTATGTAACTCCCTGTTGACACACCGCCATAGCCGCCAACTTTATATTTCACAAACAACGCTTTATATAACAGTTTATAAAACGCCTCGCGCGTGATAGCTTCTTCCGCATGGGTCATGTCGGTTTCCGAAATCAAACCTTTACGGAATGCCGCTTGATACGTTTGTTCCATTTCTGTAAAATCCAATTCGATGGGCGAATCCGTACAGCTATAGGTACTGCCCACCATTCTGGTGATATATACCAACGCTTTGTAGTGCGTGAGATTTTTCTCCAATTCCAACGTAAGCAGTTCTTGTTCCGTTAAAATCCCCTTGTCGCTCCAATAGCCTTCCAGAGAAGACAGCAAGCCTTTTATTTCGTCGTCAAGGTCATCTAACGGCGCTAACAGTTCTCTTTCATACCAATACCCTAAATACGTAATAACCTCGCCATCATTGACTACCTGATTGATTGCCGTAAGCGCTTCCAGTGTGGTGATATATTTGTCCTTCTTCAAATCCTCTTGGGATATAATTCCATATTCTACCAACAAATCAAGGTCGATATCCTCTTCTTTGACAAGCGGTTTCCTGATATGAACCGCTCCGCTGGATTCTTTCCAATCCACCGTACAGCCGAATTGTTCTGCGACAAGCCGCACCGGCACAAACGTTCTGTCCTCTATCAATCGGGGCGGCACGTCCAGCGTTTTCGGTTCGCCGTTCCATTCATAAATTTGGCTGTCAATCGTGAGTTTTAGCACATCTTGTCCGTCGCTCACGGTCACAGTGTTCGTATCGCCGTCCCACGCCACGTCATAGTCCAGTTCTTCCGCTATCACCCGCACCGGCACAAGTGTACGTCCTTTTTCCTCCACCGGCTTCACCTGTGTATATACTGCTTCGCCATTCACAAACAGACCGCCGAATCCCATTGCACCACTGCTGACCGACATTATACACAGCGCCGCCAATAAAATAGCCGCAAGCACTCTTTTCATGCTTCTCTCCCCTTTCGCCGCCGATATCATTCTCCTTGTCAATTTTGGGACAAAAATTCCCCTTCTCCTTTTTAGACGAATTTCTTTTTAACAAGTTCCATTTATTGTAAATTATATCCTTAGGCATAAGGAAGTCGAATCTCATGCGGTCC